>NZ_JAKEVZ010000013.1:0-150220 GCF_021491425.1 Mariniradius sediminis
GATCGACGACCACGACGTTGGGCAGGGTTACATTGCCCGTGTTGGTCACTACAATTGTGTAGTTCAGGACATCGCCCACCGCATCGTAACTGCCCTCTGCGACTGTTTTCTGGATACTTAAAGCAGGCGATTGTACCGCATTGACGGTTACCTGGTCGGAAACGGATACAGAGCCCGAAGAAGCCGAAGCTGTGTTGGCGACCGAACCGTTGTCCAAGTTGGACTGGACGATTGTGTAAGATGTGTTGAAGCTCTGCGAAGCCGTCGGAGCCAGCGAAGCGATGGTCTGGCTGAGACCAGTCAGCGGATCGATCACGACAACATTCGACAACGTCACGTTGCCCGTGTTGGTGACGGCGATCGTATAATTCAGCACATCGCCTACCGCATCGTAACTGCCCTCTGCGACTGTTTTCTGGATACCCAATGCAGGCGATTGCACCGCATTGACGGTTACCTGGTCGGAAACGGATACAGAGCCCGAAGAGGCGGAAGCCGTGTTGCCAACCGAACCGTTGTCCAAGTCAGACTGGACGATGGTATAAGAAGTATTGAAGCTCTGCGAAGCCGTTGGGGCGAGCGAAGCGATGGTCTGGTTGAACCCTGTCAGCGGATCAACCACCACGACATTCGACAAAGTCACGTTGCCCGTGTTGGTCACCACAATAGTATAATTCAACACGTCTCCCACTGCGTCGAAGCTGCTTTCAGCCACCGACTTGTCAATGGACAGGGCAGGTGACTGTACCGCATTGACGGTTACCTGATCGGAGACGGATACAGAGCCCGAAGTGGCGGAAGCCGTATTGCCAACCGAACCGTTGTCCAGATCAGACTGGACGATGGTATAAGAAGTATTGAAGCTCTGCGAAGCCGTCGGAGCCAGCGAAGCGATGGTCTGGCTGAGACCAGTCAGTGGATCGACCACGACAACATTCGACAACGTCACGTTGCCCGTGTTGGTGACGACAATGGTGTAATTCAACACGTCTCCCACTGCGTCGAAGCTGCCCTCTGCGACTGTTTTCTGGATACTTAAAGCAGGCGATTGTACCGCATTGACGGTTGCCTGGTCGGAAACGGATACAGAGCCCGAAGAGGCGGAAGCTGTGTTGGCCACCGATCCGGCATCGATATCGGATTGGGTTACTGCATAAGATGTGTTGAAGCTCTGGGAAGCCGTTGGAGCGAGCGAAGCGATGGTCTGGTTGAGTCCTGTCAGCGGATCGACAACCACGACGTTGGACAATGTTGTATTGCCCGTGTTGGTCACCACAATAGTATAATTCAACACGTCTCCCATTGCGTCGAAGCTGCTTCCAGCCACCGACTTGTCAATGGATAGGGCAGGAGACTGTACCGCATTGACGGTTACCTGGTCGGAAACGGATACAGAGCCCGAAGATGCGGAAGCCGTGTTGCCAACCGAACCGTTGTCCAAGTCAGACTGGACGATGGTGTAGGAAGTGTTGAAGCTTTGCGAAGCCGTTGGGGCGAGCGAAGCGATGGTCTGATTGAGGCCAGTCAGCGGATCGACCACGACGACATTCGACAAAGTCACGTTGCCCGTGTTGGTGACGACAATAGTATAATTCAACACGTCTCCCACTGCGTCGAAGCTGCTTTCCGCAACCGACTTGTCGATGGACAGGGCAGGGGACTGCACCGCGTTGACGGTTACCTGGTCTGAAACGGATACCGATCCCGAAGAGGCGGAGGCCGTGTTGCCAACCGAACCGTTGTCCAAGTCGGACTGGACGATTGAGTAAGACGTGTTGAAGCTCTGCGAAGCCGTCGGAGCCAACGAAGCGATGGTCTGGCTGAGACCGGTCAGCGGATCGACTACGACAACATTCGACAAAGTCACGTTGCCTGTGTTGGTGACGACAATGGTGTAATTCAACACGTCTCCCACTGCGTCGAAGCTGCTTTCAGCCACCGACTTGTCGATGGACAGGGCAGGTGCCTGTACCGCATTGACGGTTACCTGGTCGGAAACGGATACAGAGCCCGAAGAGGCGGAAGCTGTGTTGGCTACCGATCCGACATCGATATCTGACTGGACGATGGTATAAGAAGTATTGAAGCTTTGCGAACCTGTTGGAGCCAGCGAAGCGATGGCCTGGTTCAAGCCTGTCAGCGGATCGACGACCACGACGTTGGAGAGTGTTACATTGCCCGTGTTGGTGACGACGATCGTGTAGTTCAGCACATCGCCTACCGCATCGTAACTGCCCTCTGCGACTGTTTTCTGGATACTTAGGGTCGGAGACTGTACCGCATTCACGACCACCTGATCGGAAACGGATACAGAGCCCGAAGAAGCCGAAGCTGTATTGCCAACCGCACCGTTGTCCAGATCAGACTGGACGACGGTATAAGAAGTACTAAAGCTCTGCGAAGCCATTGGGGCGAGCGACGCGATGGTCTGGTTGAGTCCTGTCAAAGGATCAACGACCACGACGTTGGACAATGTTGTATTGCCCGTGTTGGTGACGGTGACGGTGTAGTTCAATAAATCGCCTACCGCATCGTAACTGCCCTCTGCGACTGTTTTCTGGATACTTAAGGCAGGTGACTGTACCGCATTGACGGTTGCCTGGTCGGAAACGGATACCGAACCGCTTGAAGCGGAAGCCGTATTGGCCACTGAACCCGCATCGATATCGGATTGGGTTACTGAATAAGATGTGTTGAAGCTCTGGGAAGCCGTCGGTGCCAGCGAAGCGATGGTCTGGTTCAGGCCAGTCAAAGGATCGACGACCACGACATTCGACAGGGTTGTGTTGCCCGTGTTGGTGACTGTAACGGTGTAGTTCAGGACATCGCCCACCGCATCGTAACTGCCCTCTGCGACTGTTTTCTGGATACTTAAGGCAGGTGACTGCACCGCGTTGACGGTTACCTGATCGGAAACGGATACAGAGCCCGAAGAGGCGGAAGCCGTGTTGCCAACCGAACCGTTGTCCAAGTCAGACTGGACGATTGTGTAAGACGTATTGAAGCTTTGAGAAGCCGTCGGAGCCAGCGAAGCGATGGTCTGGTTGAGCCCTGTCAGCGGATCAACGACCACGACGTTTGACAATGTTGTATTGCCCGTGTTGGTGACGACAATATTATAATTCAACACGTCTCCCACTGCGTCGAAGCTGCTTTCAGCCACCGACTTGTCAATGGACAGGGCAGGACTTTGAACAATCGGAGTGCTGGCTGATGCCACCACCGGTCCTGGAATCTGCGTTGAGGCTACATTGACCACGTTAACAATGTTTTCACCCAAGTCAAACACAGCTTGGGTGACGGAGTAGTCGATACTAAAGATCCATTCCTCCCCAACGTTTAAAATGCCTGGATCAATTGTATCTCCACTTTCGACATTTAGAACCACTGGGTTCGGTGTTCCCGGAAGAAAATCGAGCACCGAAACATTTGAAATGTTTTTGTTGCCCACATTTGAAACAGATATCCGATACTCGATGACTTGGTTGGGATTGGTCACTGGGTTTGGACCTCCAACTTGAATTTTTTGAACAGATATCCTCGGTGATATTGTGAAATTCTCAGTGTGGGAATCGGTATTGGTCAAGACAATTGATCCAGCTGTCGCAGAAACCGTGGCGGTATTGGTAAAAAAACCTTGCTCTAAATCGTTCTGAACTATGGTATGGAATCCCGTGAATGAAGTAGAATTGCTCTCTCCAACACCCAAGCTAATAGGGCTTCCATTTACGTTTATAGCGGGATCCGAAATTGAAACATTCGTGAGTGGGAAATTCCCGGTATTTCCAATTGTGAATGTGTAGTTAATTCGGTCGCCTGCATTTTGGATCCCGTCATTATTGAAATCTTCATACAAACCGGTTTTGACTAGCGAAACACCCGGAGTGGGACTAGAAAGTACAAACGTTGCGGTCTTTAGACAATTGAATTCGTCTGTAATTGTAGCCACGTAGGTGCCTGGGGCAAGGTTGGTTCTCGACAAACCGGTACCGCCGTCGTTCCAAGTAACACTCTTATTTCCCGTGCCACCGTTTATTGTCAGGGATATAGAGCCATCTGAATTTCCAGGGGTTGGTTGGTTCACCGATGAGGAATAGGTGATTTCCGAAGGGAGAAGGATGTTCTTTGTAAAAGTATTCGAAACTCCGTTTGCATCTGTAAGTGTGAGCGTAGCGGTCCCGTTGGATGAATAAACGACACTCGGATTGGCCTGATTGGATGTGGTAGGGCTTGAGTTTGTGCCGAAGTTCCAGCTGTAGGTGTAGGGTTTTTTTCCGCCGTTACTGGTAGATGTAAAATTGACGGAGGTGTTGCCATTTTCAGTACAGGCAGTGAAGTCAAATTGAACTGCCAAGGGTGCATTTACAAGAATGTCAGCACCAAATTGGCACTGTGCGCTTGGGTAATCATTACACTGATATGAATTAAAAAGATTCGCCGACCCAGATGTTGTCCAAGCCATTAGAGGATTTCTAAGACTAACTTCTAAACCACAGGTCCAGGTGAATTGGTAGTTCAAGGTCACAACCCGGTCTCCGCTTTTTGCAGCGGGAAGATTACCCAGCCATATGTTGATGTATTGTGAAGTACCGCCAATGACAAGGTCCGCAAAAAGCCGCGTATTGTCCGTCGACGATCCGGAATTCGAACTATATACAAATGAAATATAGGCTGTTTGCTGGACGCCGGGTGTACAAGTGGCGAAGGAATTGGCAAGTGGAACTCCGGACGCATTACTCAGGTAGACTTCCTTGATCGTGAAGTTGTTGGAAGAACAAGACTTCCCACAGGTTCTCAGATCGAGAAGATTTGGTTGGTTTTGGGAAAAAGCATCCGATTGGGATAGGATGAAAAGTCCAGTACTGACAACTAGTAGCCTGAGAAATGCATTTACTAAAGTCTTCATGTCCTTAAAGTTTAAAATTGAAGAGTCCTGCGGTTTTGGTCGTCCAAAAATTCCTCGGTGCATGGATACCCACGGATGGGTGAAGCCGGTAGATTCAGGTATCTATCTCACCATTGGTTTCAATCGTGTCCGTCGGAATTGGACTGATTGAAGCGTGCGCTGATTGAGTAAGGATTATTCGAAAATTGGGTAATTAAGCGAATAAGGAATTTTTGAAAATGAAAAACCAACCCGATACCATGGTGAAAATCTGATAATCAGGCATTCAAAAATTTCGAATTATTGCGATTTTTAAAAAAATCCTTTTTACAAAGCAAAAAATTGGCAACATCCGACTTTTTCGAAGACATTTCTTTATTAATATAATTGTAGTTTTGAATTACCAACAGCAGACATCAGCCAGTTGGAAGCGGTTTTTTCAAACCCAATTTTGTAAAAAAGAAAAAAACCGCCAGATGATTTTACCTCCGGCGGCCTTTTTAGTGTGACAAACTCTAAACTTAAAAAATCTCCTTTTCTTTGGATTTCATTCCCTGATCGGAATGAGGCAAGTGGTTTTTGTTGAAAAAATCGCGGTACAACTTGCCTTCGGAAATCCCTCTTGTCTATCTGATTTTGGTGGGTGATTTTCTCGATCTATTTTTCTTTTAGAACCATCTTGGGTTTTTCATGTTGACCTTACGGGCAGAGAGGTAGTATCCAAGTGATATTTCATGTGAATTGGTTCTCATGTTTTGTAGGACGTTCAAGTTGTAATCGTATGCGTAGCCGATTCTAAGATTTGGCGTCGCAAAGAATTCGGTGATAAAGGCTAGCGCGTTTCTGTTGCTCAAGTTTGGCACCTCGGGATCGTTGTTGCTGAGGTGAAGGTTCGAACGGTACGATCCACCGATCCAAAACTTCTCTGCAAACAGGAACATCGCGTTGAGATCGTAAGTAGTAGGCGAGCCGCTTACATATTTCACCAGGAAGGAGGGCTTGAATTGAACATTGTTAGAAATATTCAATAAGCCACCAGCTGTGATGTAGTAGTGTATATCGTGTACCGCTAGTGCCATATGTTCCCTTTCCAAATTGTTTTTACCGATTAGATTGAAGCCACTGACTCCGGCGTAGAATCCATCTGTATGGAAAAACATGCCCAGGTTCATATTTGGTGTCATCATATTTTGCCTGCCTTGGGGAAGCTCGGTATCATCAGGGTTGATGGCCCTCAATTCATCACCATTGATCATGTATTGGGAAACGCCTGCACTTGCACCTAGGCTGAAGTAGGAGGATCGACCCGTCTGAATGCGATATGCATAAGATAGCATCGCGCTTGTGGTGCTTGTTGGACCGATTTTGTCAGCCAATACCATGGCACCAAAACCCATCATTCCTTCGTTGGCACTCAAATCTGCCGTCATTGTAAACGTTGTAGGCGCACCTTCGAATCCTACCCATTGACTCCTGTAGGTGCTTTGGATATAGCCTTCGTTCTTGTAACCTGCGTAGGCGGGGTTGATGTGTAAGCCATTAAAAATGTACTGGCTAAACTGGGGTAACTGTTGGGCGGAGCCTGCTGTCAGTTTGAAGAATACAATGAATATGATCATTGCACTCAGTTTAAAATTCCTTTTCATTGCGAGATAGTTTAGAGTTGTATTTGTATTTCACATACAAATTTATGATGTAAATATAGAGTAAAATGTAAATAACAACCAAACATTTTTTGAAAAAAATTTCACAAAATGCAAAAAAAAATATTTGAAATACATTTTAATGAAAAAATAAAAATCTATTAAAGACACTTAAACGGGTAAAAAAGAGTCAAATTTGGCATTGGAGGCACTTTTTTGATAATTCACTCGGTAAATCGAACAAATGACTTCCGCAAAAAAATAAAAAAGCCGGACCTGTGTGGGCCCGGCCTTAAATATCCATGAAGGGTGGTTATTTCAATCCATAAAGTTCTTTTCCAGCTGTTTCATATTTATCTCCGGATTGCCAAACAGGTTTTTGATTCCAGTTGGCAATATATTGGGCTGAAAGAATATAGGATTTCCAATACTTGACCGCATATTCCAGGTCAAAGTTGTCAACATGGTCACCGGGCTGGTGGTAGTATTTTGATATCTCGTCATCAAAGGCTGTGAACCCAAGGCTAAACGTCGGCGCTGGTATTCCACGCCGGGCGAAATTCACATTGTCAGATCGATCGTATAAGCCCTGTTCCGGTGCGGGGTCGGCGATTGCTTTCAGCCCAAATTCGCTTACTGCTTTTTCAATCAACGGATCCGCGGAAGTTCTGCCCAATCCGATCACAGTAACCAGGTTGGTATCGTTGTAGCCTCCATTATCGATATTGAGATTGTAAATGATTTGTTTCAGCGGGATGAGCGGGTTGTTGGCGAAATACTCGGAACCGAGCAAGCCTTTTTCCTCTGCAGTCCAGGCACAAAGCAGGATAGACCGTTTGGGTGGATTCTCTGCAAAGTATTTCGCTGCATTGATGACGGCTACGGTACCGACCGCATTGTCTCTTGCACCATTATATATGGAGTCACCTTTTGCATCAGGCCTTCCTACGCCAACATGGTCATAGTGGGCAGATAGCATTACATATTCATTCTTTAAAACAGGATCGGTACCTTCTATATATGCTATGACGTTTTTGCCAATGATGTTTCGGTTCTTTTTTCCTTGGATATCAACTTTGGCGTTTTTGATCTCGCCACGTCCGATGGCATTGATGAGTTCATTCTTAAGGTCTCTCGCCCATATATATGGTAAAGCATCCTTCGAATCAGGGGCACCGATGGTCAGTTGGGGTCTCCCGAGGTAATTGACTACTGCTGGCCAGGGAACGGTAGGCACGTTGAACATTTCAATGATCGCTACTGCTCCGTTGCTTTTGGCAAGGGCGATTTTTTCCCTGCCTAGGCTGAACAAATCCGCCGGATTCATTCTGTTTGGTGCACCGATGTTTGCCACAATGATCTTGCCTTTCACGTCTACGCCTTGATAGTCGGCTTCAACCCCATGCTGCAACACGACAAGCTCATACGTGCCTTCGAGTCCATCTCCATCAAGTACCAATAGGTCCGTCCCTTGATTGAAACTTTCTTCTCCAAACATAATTGTTCCTTTTGTCGGCGGTGCAGAAAGCCGGAAGGGAATTTCTTGGTAATAACCCTTAGCTCCGGGAACCTCTTTTGCGCCATACTTCCAGAACTGCTCAGCGATATATCGGGATGCGGCGTCCATTTCTGGTCGTGCGGGATCTCTTCCCATCAATTCGTCGGAGGCCAAAAACCTAAAATGTGATATGGCTTCCTTCTGGTTGAATTGTTTCTCTATTGATTTCTTTTGGGCAAGGCAATAGAAACTTGTGCTCAAAAGAGCGAAAAACAGTATTGTTCTTTTCATTATTCGATTGTTGGATTAATTCGGTTGACTCAAAAGCCTCACTTGGCAGATTATAGAGTACATCTTCAAGGCTTCGGCTTTTTAAATAATGGGTAGGCCTATTCCTCCTCTTGCTCCATCGCCCTGTATGCCATAATGCCACCTAGGAGGTTCCTGACTTTGCTGAAGCCATGGCTCTCCATGAATTTTTTGGCATTGCCGCTTCTGGCACCGGAGCGACATTGCACGACAATTTCTTTGTCTTTTGATGATTCAAATTCTCCAAGTTGGAAGGGAAGTTGACCTAAGGGGATGTTGGTAGCACCGAGGTTGTCTTCCTCGTATTCCCATTCTTCCCTTACATCGATAAAAATGAATTCCTCTTTGTTTTCCAGCTTTTTCTTTAATTCCGCTGCGGTGATGTCTTCCATGTTCTTTTATTTGACTAAAATCCTGAATGTATGTAAATGTTTTCCTTTGGATGCTTTGATGACATATACGCCCATCTGCATGTTTTCAAAATTAATGATTTTGCCTTCTTCAGTTTCAGTCACGGGTAGATTGATGCGCCTGCCGATCGGATCAAATACCTCAAAGGTGTCAAAATCTCCCTCTAGGTTGAGAGGTCCGGATACTGGATTGGGATAGGCGCGGACCGAAATAGATGCGTCTGCGTCAGTTTGAATAACACGGCTTGCGCTGAGATGGGGACGAATCATCAGTGAACCTTGGATTCGTTCATTTTGCTGCCAGGTACCGGAGACGTTGAAGAATATCTCACTGCCATTGTCATAGGTTTTGTCTAAACCAACGTGGACAAAGTCGTTGGTAAACTGGGTGAATCCCACATAAAATACGCCTCCGACCTCAACATTGCGGTCAATTTCGAAATAGGCGAAGTTTTCCAATGCGCCTTTGTCCGGGATAATTACCTCCTTGGTGTAAATAGGAGCTTGTCCCAAATCCCGCCACACGTTGATGTCCACGACGCTGTTGACCTGGGCAAAATTGGTGAAATTTATACTGATACCCTTTAGGAAAGCTGGGCCATCGACCTCGTAGCGAAGGGCGAGTGTTCCCGACCGCTGGTTGATTCCGGCAGAGTAATCGACCTTTCCATCATCGTAGGCTAGAAAGTCCCTAATTGACAACAAGGTCCTCACGGTGTCATTGTCCCGAAAATCCACGCTAGGGTAGCTAACCGGCTGTCCATTTTCGATTCCTTGCAAAAGTCCGTCCCCAGTAACCAGATAACTCACCAACTCATAGTCTTTTTCTTCGTCCGCTAGCACAATATCCTCGATAGGGTTGCTGGAAAAACCACGGCGTTCCTGCGCTGTTGGTACCGGGTTGAAAGGAGTGTTGCTGTTGATGGACTTGACGACAGACTGGCTTTCTTTGTCCCGGATTTCAAAGCTGTATTCCATCGCCCGAAAGGAATTGCTCAAGTTTTTGAATTCATTTTGGGTATTGATCCAAAAGGATTCTGAATCCCTCTTTAACATAAAAAGAGGAACTGACGAATATCTCTCAAATGGCCTGCCGTTGGGTAAAGTCAATGCTCTGTCCTGGGTGAAGAGATCATTCGCGTTTCTGTTTTTGTGAAGAAAAATGTAATCCAATATCCAGCTGTCAAACGGCCCGGAACTCCGACCCCTGATTGCAAAGCGAAATTGAAAGGCCGCGTGGTGGAATATCGGCCTGACCTGAATTAATTCTTGCGTAAAGAAAAGCTGTTCTGCCGAGAGTCCGCCTGCTTTTTCCCATACTGTCACCCAAATACCATTTGCATCCAAAAAATCCAATCGAATTTCATCCGTAGCATCCGGCATCTCAGCTTTGCCGCCTGCTTGCCAAAAGAAACTCAAATACACCGTGTTTTCCTCTGCCGGACTGATTACCGAAAGATCAATTGGTTTTGACGTGATTTGGTCGGTTTCGCCTTGATCCAACTGAGTGGTGGAATAGGGCCTACCATTTTCGTTTGTACCATCGAGCAACACCACGCCATAGGATGGTGCTTCATTTCCGACGGTAAAGGATTGGGTAGCTCCACGAACAATCCACTTTGTCGTATCCAGGCCAGGGATTGAGAAATCATCCCAAAATGGAATTTGCAGGGGATCGTCCTGTATCCTGAAATTTTCCGATTTTTTCTCCTTGGGTTTCTTGGGTGTTGGTAATTGAGTAAACTGGGCAAATAAATCCTTTGGGGCTAAAAGAATCAGCCCAAAGAGCATTAAAAAACCGATATGGGGTGCAAGGTTTTTCAACTATGATCAGTTCGTGCGGTTTTTGCTTTCAGAAATCCAAAGTTCGACAGCCTCTCCGGTCTTGACACTCACTCCTGCCGGAGGGAACTGTCTGATGATAATGCCACTCGGTACAGTATCCGTTTCTACATAATTAATGTTACCCATGCGCAGGCCGGAACCAATCAGCAAAAACTCTGCATCTACTTCGTCCATTCCTACAAAATTGGGTAATTCTAAAGCTTGGTTTCCTAGGCCGTCACCGACTACAAGATCAATTTGTGCCCCTTTCGGTACTTCGAAACCTTCGGGAATACTCCGTCCCCGGTATTTTTGCTCTAGCACCACATTAGGTGCTATATCTGGCACGTAAATAATCTCGCCACGCAAGAGCCCCATATTTGAAAGGATTTCTTGAGCGTTCTTAAGCGGGCTATTCACAAGGTTCGGCATTCTGAGAAGAGGGGCGTTTTGGGCATTGAGGGTCACGTAGATTTTTCGCCCCTTTTTGACTTTGCTTTCTGGCTTTGGAATTTGCTTCATCACGGTATGTGGCCTCATCTCTGTGCTAAATCCGCTATCCAAAGCCACTTCGTAAGTGAGGTCTCTGGCTTTAAGATAATCCTCGAGTTCGCCCACTGAAAATCCCTCTAAGTTTGGGACACTTACCGTTTGTCCATGGTTGGTGTAAAATGGCAGGTAAACCTTGAGGAATAGAAAGCCAAGTACGGTAAATGCCACAAAAACCAAGAGCAGGTGAAGTCCAATTTTTTTGAATGATTCTCTCATGTTTTTTCTTGAGGGCTTGCCCCGAATGTGCTAACGAATAATTTGAAGTTTGTGTATGTCCGTCTGAATTCTTACCTGTAACTGAGCAATTGTTCTCAACGCTGATTGAAACTTCGCAATTTGACTTGGGTAAACTTGCGTTTTGTATCCAAAGGGAAATCCCCCTTCATCATCCAATCGTAGTAGGATGGCTCTTCTTTGAGTACCGCCTCGATCGTTTTGCCCTTGTGCTTCCCGAAGTTGAAACATTCCTCACCTCGTTCATTGAAGATAAACCTTCCGGCCAAATCCACCATTTTTTCATTGAGAAGGCTGTGGATTTTCTTCATGTCATTTTCAAAAACACCCAATTTGTTGCCCAAAAGGTCCTCGGCTTCCTCACCCACGTACTTTTCGATTTGAGCAAGAAAGACCTCATAAGTGGCGATGGTGTCGGCCTCTGCACTGTGGGCATTTTCCAGGGTTTTGCCACAGTAGAATTTGTAGGCCGCTGCCAGATTCCTTTTTTCCATCATATGGAAAATCTTCTGGGCATCCAGGATATTTCTTTTCTCGATATCAAAGTCAATTCCCGCCCTCAGAAATTCTTCCACCAGCAAGGGTATATCAAATTTCAGCACATTGAAACCTGCCAAATCCGCTCCAGAAAGCAATTGGTGGAGTTCTTTGGAAAGCGCCTTGAAGGTGGGTTGGTCTTTGACGTCTGCATCGTAAATTCCATGTATCAGCGAGCTTTCGTGGGGAATGGGGATTGTCGGGTTGACCAAGAATGTCTTTGTTTCCTGGCTGCCATTGGGATGGACTTTCAAAATCGAGATTTCAACTATCCGGTCCGTGGCGACATTGGTCCCAGTGGATTCGATATCAAAAAATGCGATAGGCGTCTTCAGGTTTAACTTCATGCTTGTGGGTTTTGGTTGATTTTGTTTTTGAGTACTGACAAATCCATGTCGTCGTAGTTGCCTGAACTCATAAGCAGCAGGTTGGTGTTGGCGTAGGATTGGTTTTCGAGGAACGTTTTCAAATCCTTGATTTCGGTGAAAAGCCTGAGATCATTGCGGCCAAATGCCTGTTTGAGTGTCTCCTCGTCCATCAGTTCGAGTTTTTTCAAAGATACTGCTTTTGGGTTCAAATAGATAACCGCAACGTCTGCAGCGGCAAAGCTCCCTACGTAATTGTGGACAAAGTCCTTGTTGAGCGAACTATATGTGTGCAATTCCTGTACCGCAATCAGTTTTCGCTCAGGAAATTGTGTCTTTACCGCCTGCACCGTGGCTTTCAATTTGGAGGGCGCATGTGCGAAATCCCGAAAAAGAATGGATGACGCGGATTTCGCCAAAACCTCCTGACGTTTTGCGGCGCCTTTGAAACTTCCGATGGCTTCATAAAACTGTCCATCCGTCAAACCCAGGCTGAGGCAAACTTCTTTCGCAC
The DNA here is from genome assembly GCF_021491425.1 of Mariniradius sediminis. Taxonomy (NCBI): domain Bacteria; kingdom Pseudomonadati; phylum Bacteroidota; class Cytophagia; order Cytophagales; family Cyclobacteriaceae; genus Mariniradius; species Mariniradius sediminis. The sequence goes on from NZ_JAKEVZ010000013.1 coordinate 12,772, forward strand.
CTTGGAGATTTTGGAGGTTGTGCTCTCCAAAAATCAGGATTGGGATTTCCCCTTTTTCGGTAAGAAGGAAAGTCTCGCCATCCTTAATCGTGTACGGATGGGCGCCATAGGGGATTTTGGCAAATGGTTTCGATTTGAGCCCTTCGGCGATTCCAACTATATGGGGATCTTCTTTGCAATAGATAAACGTTCCACGCTCGGGCGTCATCTCAGCGAGAATTTGAAACTGCTCCCTGTAATTTTCAAACGTTGGGAAAACATTGAAATGATCCCAAGCAATGCCACTCATCAAGAGAATGTGGTGGTGGTAGTGAAAAAATTTTGGTCTCCTGTCTATCGGGGAAGTCAAATACTCGTCGCCTTCGATGATGATGATAGGGGCATCCGAGAGCCTAACCATCAATTCAAATCCCTCGATTTGGGCACCTACCAAATAGTCGAAGTCCAGCTTGTGGTACTTCAAGACGTGCAGAATCATGGAAGTGATGGTCGTCTTGCCATGGCTGCCGGAGATCACGACGCGCTTTTTGTCCCGGCTTTGCTCAAACACAAACTCAGGAAAAGAATACACCGGAATCCCCAATTCCTTTGCCTTTTGCAGCTCAGGGTTATCGATGCGCGCATGCATGCCTAGAATGATACCGTCAAGGTCAGCCGTGATTTTTTCAGGGAACCAGCCTTTTTCCTTTGGTAGGATGCCAGCTTTTTCCAACCGGGTGCGTGAGGGTTCGTAGATTTCGTCATCCGATCCGCTGACTTTGTAGCCTTTGTCGACCATACTGAGTGCCAGGTTGTGCATGACCGCACCACCGATGGCGATGAAATGGTATTTCTTTGACATATTGTTTCAGAATGTCCAAAAGTAATAAATCAGACTTAGGCCAAACGGTGCGGTGTGGATTATTTTTGGGGAAATTTTTACATCGAGCGCTTGCTCCGCAGAAACTCCTTTTGGTCCCTGGTCCTGGAAAATAAGCTTCAAAACCCAACGTTCGTATATCAAATATTTGACTTGTAGAGACTTGTGCGCGATGTTGATAACAAGTGTATAAAATGTTCAAAAAGATTGTTGCAAAGCATCTACTTTTGCTGATATGGCAGACAATAAACCCCAAGGGAAAGATAGATTGGTAGGAAGGCGGAAGCCCGAGCTTGGTTTGACTTCGTCAATCGGCAAGTTGCCGCCCCAAGCCATCGATTTGGAAGAGGCAGTGTTGGGAGCATTGATGCTTGAGCGGGATGCTTTGACCAACGTAGTCGATATCCTGAAGCCCGAAAGCTTCTACAAAGAGGCGCACAAGGTCATCTATTCCGCTATTCTCGAGTTGTTTTCCGACAGTCAACCGATCGACTTGTTGACCGTGACCAACCAATTGAGGAAAAAAGGTCAATTGGAGTTGGCAGGCGGCGCTTTTTTCATTACCGAACTTACTTCCAAAGTTTCCTCTGCAGCTAATATAGAGTACCACGCGCGGATCGTCACCGAGCAGGCAATGAAACGTGAAATCATCAGCATCGCGTCCGAAGTCCAAAAGGACGCGTTCGAAGATACCACGGACGTTTTTGAGTTGCTCGACAAAATGGAGCAGTCGCTGTTTGAGATTTCTGAGAAAAACATCCGGAAGAATTATGCGGACATGCGCTCCATTCTGAAAGAGGCAATCATGGAATTGGAGGCGAAGAAAGGACAAAAGGACGGCCTTACAGGGGTACCAAGCGGTTTCACGGCACTTGACCGGGTGACCTCGGGATGGCAAAAGTCGGATTTGGTGATCATTGCCGCGAGGCCTGCCATGGGAAAAACGGCGTTCGTATTGTCGGTATTGAGAAATGCCGCCGTGGATCACAGTCGCCCGGTGGCGATTTTCTCATTGGAAATGTCCTCTGTCCAATTGGTCAACCGTTTGATCTCAGCAGAAGCCGAGTTGGATTCGGAAAAGATCAAGAAAGGAAGCTTGGCGGATTACGAATGGGAGCAGTTGGTACATAAGACAGGAAAGCTTTCGAAGGCCCCCTTGTTTGTCGATGACACGCCTGCATTGTCCATATTGGAGCTCAGGGCAAAATGCCGAAAGCTAAAGGCGCAACACGATATTCAATTGATCGTCATAGACTATCTCCAATTGATGTCGGGAGATGCCAAGGGTGGGGGACAAGGCGGTAACCGCGAACAGGAGATTGCCAGTATTTCAAGGGCCTTGAAGAAAATCGCCAAGGAACTCAATATCCCCGTCATTGCACTTTCGCAACTTTCGAGGGCTGTGGAAACAAGGGGAGGAGACAAGCGGCCGCAATTGTCGGATTTGAGGGAATCTGGAGCGATCGAGCAGGATGCCGATATGGTTATGTTCTTGTACAGGCCCGAGTACTATGGAATCACGGAGGACGAGGAAGGCCATTCAACGGCGGGAGTTGGCGAAGTCATTATTGCGAAGCACAGAAATGGATCTTTGGACACCGTCAAGCTGAGGTTTATCGGTAAATACACCAAGTTTGCGGATTTGGAAATGAACGTGCCCTACAAAGCACAGGATGCCATGTACGGAAGCAAGTTTCCGAGTAGCGCCGCCGGTCAAGGCTTTGAATCGGGGAATACCATCCGGCTTTCCAGCAAGGCCAATGGCGGTGATGTTGACGATACCTTTCCAGGTGGTTTTGGCAGCAACGAGCCTGCGCCGTTTTAAAATGAATTGACGCATTTCACACCATTTTGAAGTTTTTTCAATGAAGGCGATCATCCTCAACAGAAATCTTTCGGACAAAATAGAACTGGTAGAAACCGAACTTCCCGCGCTAAAGGAAAACGAAGTACGCATTTCCCTGGTAGCATCTGCCCTGAACCACCGGGACGAATGGAGTCGACAGGGTTTGTATCCAAACCTCCGTGACGGGGTTATCCTAGGTTCGGATGGAGCGGGTAAGGTTGTGAAGATTGGTTCAAAAGTTCCGGGTGATTGGCTTGGAAAAGAGGTCATTATCAATCCTGCTTCCAATTGGGGTGGTGCGGAACATGCGAAGTCCAATGACTTCAGGATTCTCGGCATTCCCGACAATGGAACCCTTGCAGAGTATGTCCAGGTACCCTACGATCGGCTTCACTACAAACCGGAACACCTGTCCTGGGAGGAAGCTGCAGCATTGCCATTGGCGGGACTCACTGCCTACAGGGCGGTTTTCGTGCAGGGTGGACTTCAGGCTGGGGAGAAAGTCTTGATTACTGGGATTGGCGGGGGCGTTGCGCAATTCGCGGCGCAGTATGCCGTAGCGGCCGGTGCCCAAGTATATGTAAGCAGCAGCAGCGCCGAAAAAATCAAAAGGGCAAAGGAAATCGGCGTACTGTCTGGATTCAATTACAAGGATGCCAATTGGGTAGAGGAAGTGCGGGCTACAGTCGGGGGATTTGATCTAATTGTCGATAGTGCTATGGGAGATACACTGAATAACCTGATTGATGTGGCAAATCCCGGGGGCAGGATAATTTTCTACGGTGCGACGATGGGAAATCCATCCGGGTTCAATGCGAGAAAAGTCTACTGGAACCAACTCACGATCAAGGGGAGCACCATGGGCTCAGATGGAGACTTTGTGCAGATGGTAGATTTTGTAAAGAACCAACAGATCGTCCCAATTATTGACCAAATTTTCGAATTGAAAGACAGCGTTGCCGCATTTGAAAGGATGAAGGCCGGGCAACAAATGGGCAAAATCGTAATAAGGATTTCCTGAATGCCTTAATCCAAATCGTTTTCAAATTTGAAATTTAAATAGCTGTTTTTCAGCTCACTGAGTGATTTCAGTTCATTTCGTGATTGCGCTAATTCAATCCCTTTCTCGAAAGCCAAACGGGCTTGTTCCAAATACCCCATTTGAGCAAATAAATGGGCGGCATGATAGTAACTTGGCAGATAATTCGGGAACTCTGCCAAAAGCTTTTCGAAATATCTTAAAGCCTCCCAAGGTTCATCGTCGAGGTATTCGAGCGCCAATCCATACCAGTTGAAGGGGTTGTCGGGTTCTTGTTCCGCAAACGATTGTAACATCTGAATTCGGGATTTTTTGCTCATTTTTTCTTTTTTATATGATACCCTTATGACTAAATTCACGCAATTTTAAAAATAAGTAACCAAAAAATCAGTCGATGAAAATTCTTATTTGTATCACACACGTTCCAGATACTACCTCGAAAATTCAGTTTACGGACAACAATACCAAGCTAGATAAAAACGGCGTACAGTTCATCATCGGACCCTACGATGATTATGCCTTGGCAAGGGCGGTCGAGTTGAAGGAGCAGTTGAATGCCACACTCACAGTTCTCAATGTCGGTGAAGCAGAAACTGAACCAACACTTAGAAAAGCCCTGGCAATCGGTGCGGACGATGCTATCCGGGTGAATGCCTTTCCAAAGGATTCCCAGTTTGTCGCAGAACAGATTGCTGCAATTGCCAAGCAAAACAATTATGATTTGATCATGATGGGCCGTGAGTCGATTGATTTTAATGGTGGCATGGTGCACGGAATGGTCGGTGAGTTGTTGGGAATCCCTTCGATATCACCGGTGATGAAATTGGAGATCGAGGGTGACAAGGTGAAAATGGCGCGTGAAATCGAAGGCGGAAAGGAATATTTGGAGGCCAAGCTGCCTTTGGTGGCCGGCTGCCAGGAACCGATTGCCGAATGGAAAATCCCAAACATGCGTGGCATCATGTCTGCCCGTACCAAGCCGCTTACGGTAGTCGAACCTTCCAATCAAAACGTGGCGACGGAAGTGATCAATTTCCAGCTTCCCCCAGCAAAGGGTGCCGTCAAGTTGGTCGATAAAGACAATGTCGCTGAACTGGTCAAATTGCTAAAGAACGAGGCCAAAGTACTTTAATTTTAATTATTCAATTATCAGTAAAAGAAGAAGTTATGTCCATATTAGTATATATCGAACAAGCCGAAGGATCGGTAAAAAAGACAAGTTTGGAAGCGGTTTCGTTTGCGAGGGCTCTTTCTGACAAAACTAATTGCGGAGAGGTGGTTGCGGTAGCTTTAGGAACTGTTTCTGACGCCGAACTATCCAATGTCGGGACTGCAGGCGCCTCCAAAGTATTTCATGTAGCAGATAGCAAACTTGACGATGGTGTCATCCAAGCCCATGCGGAAGCAGTTGCACAAGCCTACCAAAAGGTTGGCGCCAAAACTCTTATCCTTGCGAAATCTTCTTTGGGCGACGCGGTAGCTGCCCGTCTGGCGATCAAATTAGATGCCGCCTTAGTTTCCAATGTCGTTGAACTTCCGGAAACCGCTAACGGATACGTCGTAAAAAGAAGCATCTACACCGGTAAGGCGTTTGCTCAAACTTCTGTAACGAAAGAAAACAAAATCCTCGCGATCAAGAAAAATGCCGTCGACCTGAAAACAGATGGAGCGAAAGCTTCGGTAGAAAAGGTCTCCCTGCAAATCGCAGATACAAACTTTGCGACCAAAATAACGTCAACTGATAAGACAACAGGAGAAATCTTGTTGCCGGAGGCCGATATTGTGGTATCTGGTGGACGTGGAATGAAAGGACCAGAGAATTGGGGTATGATAGAAGATTTGGCAAAAGAATTGGGTGCCGCGACAGGTTGTTCAAAACCAGTTTCCGATATTGGCTGGAGACCCCATCATGAGCATGTTGGACAGACAGGCGTAAAAGTTGCCCCAACTTTATATATCGCTGTTGGAATTTCGGGCGCTATTCAACATCTTGCGGGAGTGAACTCCTCAAAATTCATCGTCGTCATCAATAAAGATCCTGAGGCCCCATTTTTCAAAGCTGCTGATTATGGAATTGTCGGAGATGCTTTTGAGGTTTTGCCGAAACTCACTGAAGCTGTCAAAGCAATAAAATAACACCTGTGGACCAACCTATCGAATTAGAGATTTTGGGCTTGTCCTCCAATCATTCCCAGTCGGGTTCCTTTACCTTGGTCATGGGCGAGGTTGGAGGCAGTAGGAGGCTCCCTATCGTCATCGGCATGTTTGAGGCGCAAGCGATTGCGATTGAGATTGAGAAGATCATCCCCAACAGGCCGATGACGCATGATCTGTTCAAGTCATTTTCTTCAAATTTCAATTTCCAGATCGTCCAAATTCTTATTTCGGATATGAGGGAAGGGGTGTTTTATGCAAAAATCATCTGCAAAAATGCTTCCAAGCAGGTTGAGATTGATGCGCGGCCTTCGGATGCGATCGCTATCGCGGTAAGATTCGATGCGCCGATTTTCTGTGTGCCTCGGGTAATGGCGGAAGCAGCCATAGAGTTCAATGAGGATGACGAGAAGAAAGAGCAACAAAAACAGAGCAAAGCGACCCGGTCACCTTCAACTGCATCAACCAAAAGCCCAGATTCGCTAAAGGACTACAGTCTCGACAAACTAAACCAAATGCTGGACAAAGCCATAAATAATGAGGATTATGAAAAGGCTGCCAGGATTAGGGACGAAATCAACCGAAGAAACTAATCTGAAACCTGGTAAACGCCAGGTTTTTTTCTGTTAAGATACTATCAAAGCCAAATGGAATATTTTAGGGGAATCATTGGAATCATTGTCATCTTGGCTGTCGCCTTTCTTTTTTCAGCCAATAAAAGGCGCGTAGACTGGAGATTAGTGGCGATTGGGGTGACACTGCAGGCTGTTTTTGGTTTCCTGATCACGAAGGTCGACGCAGTGGCGGAGCTTTTCAACTTGGTGAGTCAGGGATTCGTCAAGTTTTTGAGCTTTTCAGAGGACGGAGCCAAGTTTATTTTTGGCGACCTTGCTACGGATACCTTCGGTTTCATTTTCGCTTTCAAGGTCCTACCCACGATCATATTTTTTTCTACGGTTTCCGCGGGGCTTTACTATCTGGGGATTTTGCAAAAGATCGTTTTCGGGATTGCCTGGGTAATGGCGAGGACGATGCGTTTGTCTGGACCTGAGAGTCTCTCTGCAGCGGGGAATATCTTCCTCGGACAAACGGAGGCGCCTCTTTTGGTCCGGCCCTTTATTCCAACCATGTCCAAATCTGAACTGATGTGTTTGATGACTGGGGGAATGGCTACAATCGCAGGTGGCGTGTTGGCCGGATATGTGGCCTTTTTGGGTGGGAGTGATCCCGTCGAACAAGCGAAATTTGCTGCCTACCTGCTGGGTGCAAGTATCATGAACGCTCCAGCAGCCATCGTGATTTCCAAGATCATGCTTCCCGAGACCGACAAGGAGGTGATCAACGATTCCCTTGAAGTCAGCGGTGAGAACCTTGGCGTGAATCTAATCGATGCCATGTCGATCGGTGCATCAGATGGGCTGAAATTGGCACTCAATGTAGGGGGTATGCTTTTGGCCTTTATTGCGGTGATTGCAGCGCTGAACTTTATTTTGGAGGATTTGATAGGACATTATTCGGGAATCAATGCCCTTGTAGCTGCATCGACTGACGGGCAGTTTTCGGGGTTTTCCCTGGAATACATTTTGGGCCAAGTGTTTCGTGTTTTTGCGTGGATTATCGGTGTAGAATGGCAGGAGACGCTTCGTGTGGGCTCGCTTTTGGGGCAAAAAACGGTGATCAATGAATTTGTCGCCTATTTGAGTTTGGCCGATATGAAGGCTGCAGGTGACCTCTCTACGAAGTCTGTTGTGATAGCGACGTACGCCCTTTGCGGATTTTCGAACTTCAGTTCTATCGCGATTCAGGTGGGCGGTATCGGAAGCATTGCCCCAAACCAACAGGGCAATTTATCAAAACTTGGACTCAAGGCTTTGACTGCAGCCACCTTGGCCTGCTTGATGACGGCGACGATTGCGGGCGCACTTTTCGGGTAAACAAACAAAAAAAAAGGCCCCGTTGGTGGCGGGGCCGGATTTTTTCAGATCAATCTTCCAAAATCGTAATCTTTTCGATCTTGTCGCCTTGGCGAATAGCGTCGATTACTTCCAAGCCTTCGACGACCTTGCCGAAGCAGGTATGGTTTCTGTCCAAATGAGCGGTATTGTCCCGGCTGTGGCAGATGAAAAACTGCGAACCGCCCGTATTTCGTCCGGCATGGGCCATGGACAAAACACCCCTGTCGTGGTATTGATTACCACCTGTGAGTTCACAGTCGATTTTGTAGCCTGGACCGCCCGTGCCGTTGCCCTTTGGACAACCGCCTTGGATGACAAAGTTCGGGATTACCCTGTGGAAAGTTAGGCCATCGTAAAAGCCCTTTTTTGCCAAGGAAACAAAGTTTTCAACTGTCTTCGGAGCGTCTTTTTCAAAAAACTCCACTTTCATGGTGCCTTTGACTGTTTGGATTTCTGCGTGCTTCATTTTTTATGAATTTTGGCAAAAATAGCAATTATATACCTTGAGCTTATCAAATTATTGCTCATGAATCAAACTTGAGCTGGAAATCAACAAAAAAGGAGCACCGCAGTGCTCCTGGCTATTTGGGTTTTATTGATTCTGATGGGGTATTTCTATAGTCTTGGAGCGCCAGCCATAATTGTCTCGCCAGCAAAATCCTCGTATTTCTCAAAGTTTTGGATAAAACCATAGGCAAGTTCCTTTGCCTTGAGGTCATAGGCGTGGGGGTCCTGCCAAGTCGACTTTGGATTCAATATTTCCCGAGGCACTGTGGGACAATCTTGGGGGACAAGTACCCCAAAAATCTCGTGGGTTACGTAGTCAACTCTATCCAGTTTACCTTCCAATGCGGCAGTTATCATTGCCCGGGTATAGGCCAGTTTCATGCGAGAACCAACGCCGAATGGACCACCCGTCCAACCGGTATTGACCAGCCATACGTTGACATGGTGCCGCTCCATCTTTTCCCCAAACAATTTTGCATAGGTTGTCGGGTGTAAGGGGAGAAATGCCGCCCCGAAGCAAGCGGAAAAGGTTGTTTTTGGCTCTGTAACGCCCATTTCCGTACCTGCGACTTTTGCCGTATATCCGGAGACGAAGTGGTACATCGCTTGGCTTTTGTTGAGTTTGGAAATCGGTGGAAGTACTCCAAAGGCATCCGCCGTGAGGAAAAAGATGTTTTTTGGGATTGGTCCAATAGACGGAAGTACGGCATTCGCGATATGGCGAAGTGGATAGGCGGCGCGTGTGTTTTCGGTGATGGTTTTCTCCTGAAAGTCGACTTTACGGGTTTTTGGGATGAATTTGGTATTTTCCACAATGCTGCCAAAACGGATCGCGTCCCAAATCTCGGGTTCCTTTTCACGGCTTAAGTCGAATACTTTGGCATAGCATCCCCCTTCGAAATTGAAGATGGAGTTTTCGTCCCAACCGTGCTCGTCATCGCCAATAAGTCCTCGGTTTGGATCCGCGGAAAGTGTTGTCTTTCCGGTTCCCGATAGTCCAAAAAAGATCGCTGCGTCTCCGTGCTTTCCAAGGTTTGCTGAGCAGTGCATCGGCAAAACCCCGTGTTTGATAGGAAGCAGGTAATTCAGGACGGAAAATATTCCTTTTTTCATCTCGCCCGCGTAGGCGGTACCGCCGATGAGGAGGATTTTTCTACTCAGGTGGATGATCGCGAAATTCTCCTGGCGGGTGCCATCCTCCCCCGGTATTGCCTTGAAATCAGGCACACAGATGATCGTGAAATCCGCCTTGAACTTAGCCAATTCTTCCTTGTCCGGTTGGATAAAGAGGTTGGCGCTGAAGAGATTGTGCCATGCCAGGGTATTGATTATCTTGATCGAAAGCCTGTAGTCAATGTTGGCCCCTGCAAATACATCCCTCACATACAGGTCTTTGTCAGCGAGGTACTTCAGTATTTTGCCGTAAAGTTTGTCGAATTTTTCCTCGGCAAACGGGATGTTGATATCTCCCCACCATACGGTGTCCCGGGTAGATTCTTCCCTGACAATAAAACGGTCCTTGGGAGACCGTCCGGTAAACTCGCCGGTCTCTACCATCAGGGCCCCTGAGTCGGTAAGACGACCTTCTCCGTTGGCAATAGCTAGTTCTACCAATTCAGCGGTTTCGAGGTTCCAAAAAATCCGGCCATTTGTATTTGGTACTGGGTGGGGTAGCGGTAAAATCTCAAGATTTTCCTGAAAAGTACTGGGGTGCATAAAGTAATATTTGGGTTTATAATCTGACTCAAATATAAAGAGAAAAGCTGCACATTTTTACAATAAAATGTCCATTTTTTCTTCATTCAATCGATTTCGAAAATATTATTTGGTCTATTTTTCAACGCTATTTTGGTCAGATTTTTTTGAGATTTATGCTTGCTAAATCCTTTTTTCACCTTCTGTTTGCCAATGGAAAATGTCAATAGAAGAAAACAAAAAAATCCCTTATCATTGTGGTTATATCTTGTTTCAAAAACCAAATAATCATCGCTTTGGAAAAAAATATACCTTCAAATTCAGCCACGGAGCGGATGGATCTCTATCCGGGACCAACCATGTTTGGCCACCCGAAAGGACTGATGACTTTGTTTTTCACCGAAATGTGGGAACGGTTCAGTTACTATGGCATGCGTGCTCTTTTGATTTTGTTTATGACGGCGACGGTAGCCGATGGCGGATTGGGTTTTGATGACAAGACTTCGGGTGCCATTTATGGATTGTACACCATGGGCGTCTATCTTTTGGCCTTACCAGGAGGATGGTTTGCTGACCGCTTGTTTGGGCTCAAAAAATCAGTTTGGTACGGTGGTATCATAATTGCCTTGGGGCATTTCACGATGGCCTTGCCTGGCATCTTCCATATGTTGGGAGACAGTGGCGAGGCCCGGGTGGGTTTGACGGCATTGGACACCAACTCGTTTTTCTTGGGATTGATTTTGATTGTGATCGGTACTGGGCTTCTGAAGCCTAACATCAGCTCGATTGTAGGACAATTGTACCCCTCGGGGAGTATCAAGCGTGACGCGGGATTTTCAATATTTTATATGGGGATCAACTTGGGAGGCTTTATCGCGCCATTGGCTTGTAGCGCTGTCGCGACGGTTGATTGGCATTTGGGCTTCGGTCTTGCGGGATTGGGGATGGTCATCGGTTTGGTGCAATACAGATTGAGTGGCAGTAACCTTGATGGATATGGGGAAGAGGTTGCATTTGATACGCCTGAGAAACAGCGTGAGAAGTCATTGATGGTAAAAATTTTCTTGGGAATTGGTGCCCTGGTCGTGTTTCTGATGGCGATGATATTCTTGGGCTTCGTCAAAGTGAATGCAAGCGTGATTGCAGAGTGGTCGGGGATTGTGTTTCTCGTGCTTGCTTATGCCTATTTGCTTTATGTCATATTTTTTGGAGGACTCAATTCGGACGAAAGGAAGAAAGTCACCGTCATCGGAATCCTATTCGTGTTTTCAGCCCTGTTTTGGTCAGGGTTTGAGCAGGCAGGTTCGACATTGAATTTGTTTGCTGAGCGTTTCACGGACCGTAACATGATGGGTTGGGAAATTCCTGCCGGCTTTTTCCAGTCCATCAACTCCCTGTTCATCATCATTTTTGCGCCCTTTTTTGGTGCGTTGTGGATTTGGCTTGGCCGTAGAAACATGGAGCCAAACTCTCCCTTGAAATTCGCTTTGGGCCTGATTCAGCTTGGCATAGGTTTTTTGGTGATGTATTTTGCGGCAAAAATTGCTGCTGCTGGTGATTTAGCCGCGCCAAACTGGTTGATATTCACCTATTTGCTGCACACATTTGGGGAATTGAGCTTGAGCCCTGTCGGATTGAGTCTTGTGACCAAGCTGGCTCCAAAGCGGTACGGTGGGCAGATGATGGGTGTTTGGTTTCTCTCCGTGGCGCTTGGTAACCTGTTTGCGGGATTGATTGCTGGCGAGGCAAGCGGTGGTACGGAGGAGGCGATTCTGCAGATGCCGGACCAATACAAGCTCATTGTCATGACAGCCATCGGTGCTGGCGGTCTGCTAATCCTCATCAGTAGTCCGCTTAGAAAATTGATGGGAAATGTAAGATAAAAAAAAAATGGCCCGAAGAGGGCCAATTTTTTTTAAGCTTTATGTTCAGACTATTTGTTGGTCTTCCTGAAATCCATCGCACTAAGTCCGGCACCCAGGCCAGCCAAGATGCATACAATCAATAAAAACAACTGAGCGCCTGATGCAAGCGGTGAACTGAATATTTCTAGTAACATATCTAAATTGATTTCTTTGATGAATCGCCCGAAAGATACTCCAGACTTTTTTTAGGACAAAATACTTCACAAAAAAAGCAGGGAGAACCAAGAGTTTCCTGCTTAGGATGCGGGCATGATTAGTCTAAATCATCTTCAAATTCATCTTCATCTTCGAAGTCATCATCGAATTCATCTTCGTCGAAGTCCTCAAAGTCCTCCTCTTCTGCAAACTCGTCCTCCTCTTCGAAGTCGTACACTTCGTCTTGGAATTCCTCTGCAAATTCGTCCTCGTCCTCAAGATCGTCGAAATCTTCAAAATCGTCGTCAAGTTCCTCCATAGTATGAATAAGGTTAATGGTTGATGTTATCAAATGGATTGATGTGCGCTAATTAAATCAAAATATATATTTATGCAAACACCTTATTCCTGTTATTTTTTTTCTGGATTTTCTTCTTTTTCCTTTCGCAATTTTCAAGCCATTGATTCTCCATGATTTCCGTCCATTTTTCCAAATAAAGGATCACGTCTTCTCGGAAATTTTTCTTCATTTGGATTCTGCGTTCGAACGGAATTTGGGACAGAATCATAGGGTCAGAGAGTTTTTCCAAATGCCTAAGATCTTCGATTCTGAGGCCTTTTTCAAGCAATTTGGAGATCATAAGGTCCATCGGATAGCCGCTACTTGGGCAGTATTCCAACAGTTGGTCATTCCAGTCCCCGCTTCGGGTCATCGCATGCCGATGGATTTCGTCTTTGGTCATGTAGATCAATTCTTGGGCCAGGTTGCCGCAATTGCAGCTGCCCATGTGGCCCCACTCGTATGCTGCACCGTTCTTAAGTTTGTCCACGGTTTTTCGCAGCGCAAAGATCAATTCAGGATTAGGTATAGCCATTACGCTTTTTTTCAAAAGTTAACCAATTAAAGGTGCAAGGTGTTTTTTGTGCTTCCAAAATTTGTTCCCAAAAAGTACAAAACCTGAATAAAAGAGAAGTACTGTGAATTGAACAAACTTGTTTGAAGAATCTGACCCTGAGTCTAGTTTACTCACACTTGGCCTCTACAAAAAGTTGGTTTCGAAAAAAAGCACTTTTTCGAGGCTGGAAAATTAACTCTCTGCGAAATCCGGGAAAATGTTGGTGATGTACTTCTTGATTAGTGGCTTAGAAAGGTACTTTTTGACCAATGTATACTTTTCGGCCTTCATCATATCTCTTTCATCTACGGAACTACTCAATATGTAGACTTCCGGCTGGATATTTTCTACCTTAAACTCCTCCAAAAAATCCCAACCTGTCATTTCAGGCATATTGAGATCCAAAAACAAATAATTTGGGTCGATTTGATAAATGTCCTGCAAAGCTTTGGACGCACTCTGGTACTTGAAGATCTTATGTGGGACCTTGATGTTTTTGGTTATCAGCCTTTCGGTCACGAAGGTGCTGATTGGGTCATCATCTATGAGAACGATCTTAAGCATTAACTACAAAATATTGGATTTGAAATACGATAAACACAATGCCAAATTACGAGTAATCTTTTCATTTACAACGTCGAAGAGTGAAAAAATTCCGATGACTCCTCTTTTTTTCAAGGATTGAATTTCTGTTTTCCTGTCAGCAATTCAAAAAACAGGATAAAATCGGATGCCAAACTGTAAAAAGGATATTGGAATGTAGCTGGTTTGTTTTTTTCAAAGAAAAAATGTCCCACCCAAGCAAAACCATATCCGACGATTGGTATTAGCCATAAAAGGCCGAAACGGCCCAGATAAATTGCGACTCCCAATATCACGAAGAGCAATGCGGTGCCTGTAAAATGTAGTTTTCGGCTCGTTGGGTTCATATGCTCGCTCAGGTAAAAAGGGTAAAATTCTTTTAGTGTTTTGAATCTTGCTTCCATGGTTCTATTTGGTTTGGGTTTCTTTTAAATAGGTGGCTATGATTTTTTCAGTTGATTTTGCAACCATTTTTTGTCGGTGTTTTGGACTACTCGTCTCAGAGACGGCGGTCAGGGTCATGACCCGTTTGTCAGAATGTGGGTCAATGAAATCGACTATCACTTGAAGCAATTCATAACTTTGTGTGGTTGAGGTGGTCATTTGTCTGTTGAAATAGGAAGGGTTGTAAACCCAAGGGTCCCACCACATGCGACTCCCCCACATGGGGTATTGGTTGGCATATACTTCTTTTTGGCGTGGATCCTGGTTGGAAGTGTAACGAATTAGGATTTCTGGATCTTCCCTGTCATAAGTAAGCCCGTTTTTTTCCAACAGTTGTTGAATCTGATCCATGGTGATCGCGTCCAGAAACCCATCTTTAAAGCCATTCCTTCCTAGCTCTTTGTTGACGATGACAAAGCTTCGATAATTTCTCGGGTTTTTTACTTCCATGTTTTCTTTGAAAATCTCAATAGAAGCGCAGGACATAGTCATGAACAAAGACAAAAGGACGGGAAATAATGCTTGAGGTAATTTTTTGGATCGATTGGTCATTTATTTTCGGCTATCTAGAAATCAATTTACTCCAAATTTTGAAAAAATGTTTTTAAAATGCGCTCATCCGATGGTTTTGACTTGCTCATCTAAGACCGACTCTTTTACAGCAACTTATTAATCCTTATTTTCGATTTTTCACTTAAAATCATAACTATGAAAAAACTTTCTACCCTTTTCGCATTTCTCTTGAGTATTCAGGTGGCTTTTGGTCAAGGGGAGGTTGCGGTACCTCAAGACACAGCGCCTGCGCCCAAAGACACAACTTATTGGGACAAACAGTTCAGCGTTGGCTTTAATTTCAACCAGGCTGCATTTTCCGGAAACTGGAAGTCGGGTGGTGTAAATTCCCTTGCTTTTGGTTCGATCCTGGATTGGAGGCTGAAATATGCCAAAGACCGATGGAGTTGGGATAGTCAACTCGAACTTATCTATGGTTTAGTCAAAAACGATGGACAGGAACAGTTCAGAAAATCAAATGACCGGATATTCTACGATACCAAGGTTGGCTACAAAATCAACAAGCATTGGGGATATTTTGCGGGTTTAAACTTCATCAGCCAATTCACGGATGGTTTTGATTTCACGGACAATGCAAATCCGCTGCTGATATCAAGGTTTTTTGCGCCTGCTTTCTTGACTACTGGCTTTGGTTTCGAGTACAAACCCAACAAAGATTTCGCGCTTCGCTTAGCGCCTTTTTCCCCGAGGTTTACCTTTGTCACAGACACGACATTGATCAACAATGTACCTACTAACTATGGTGTCGCGCGGGGCGAAACCCTAAGGACAGAATGGCTGGCTTTCCAAGTTTTTGCGACTTACAACAAGAAATTCAATGACAACCTGACTCTGAATTCCAGGTACCAGTTGTTTGCCAATTTGCAGGAATTTTCGTTTGAGACGATAGACCACAGGTTGGATTTTACCTTGATCGCCAAGATCACAAGATATGTTGATGTGACATTTACCAGCATCAACGTCTATGATATCGACATGACTGAGGGGATTCAATTTAGCCAGGCCTTGGCATTGGGCATAGTGTACAAAGTGAGTAACAAAAAGTAGGTTTTTTAACAGGTTTTTATCAAAATATTTTGAATTTTATATTTATGTAGTATTTTTGTTTCAATTGTGGTAGTTAAATAATAGTTGGTTTAGTTTTCATAAAAAGGGCAGGAGAGTTTCTCCTGCTTTTTTATTTTCCGGAGGCCTTGAGGCTGATTATGGGCTTGTTTGACATTGAAATTAGGTTTTCGGTAACACTAGGGGAGAAGTACTGCGCAAAGTCCGATTTGCCCTCGGTAATCGCTGCAATTCCGTCGTATTCCCCGTGTTCCAGGAATTGTATGATTCCCCGTTCGACACTCAGTGAATCCACGATATGGATGTCATAGTTGTAATTAGAATACTCTTTTAGAAACGATTTCCCTTGGTTGATGATATCATATGTCCCTTTGAAGTTGTTTGGGGTGTTGACATAGAGAATGTGAAGCTTTACTTTGAGTTCTTCGGCGAGGTGTTCGATTCTTTCGAATGATTTTCCCATTTCACTCTGGAAATTTGTCGCGAACACTAGGGTTTCCAATTTTGGATTTTCCATTTCCTTTTTGACAACAACCACCGGCATTTTTGACCTCCTAAGCATACTATAGGTGTTTGTCCCAATAATGTGGTCTCTAAATCCGTACTGTCCATGAGAACCCATCACTACGAGGTCAATATTCTCGTCCTCTGCGTATCGGTGGATTTTTTCATTCGTATTGTTGAAAATGAGCAATTTTGCCGCAGTAATCCCCATGCTCTCAGCTGCTTTTATGCGGGATTTAAGTGATTCCTTTGCTTTGGCAATGCTCTCCATGATCTCTGGAAACAAATGTTCCTGATCTTTCGTGAGTTTACTCCAATCTACGGGTGTGTGAATGATGTGTAGGTAGAGGAGTTCCGCGCCAGTTTTTTTTGCTAGGAACTCGGCATATTTTTCTGAAGCTTTGGCACATTCCGAAAAGTCGGTCGGCACGAGTATCTTTTTCATGGCTATTCGGGATTTGATGTTTGTTGAATTAAAAATATTCCAAAAAAATGACAGTTAACCTATTGTAAATCAGTCGGTAGAATGATAAAAATCAGTCAAAAAAACAAGAGCCTTGGCATTTGCCAAGGCTCTTGTGCACCCGGAAGGATTCGAACCCTCAACCCTCGGAGCCGAAATCCGATATTCTATCCAGTTGAACTACAGGTGCGGTAAAATTATCTGATTAGGACTCAGCGAGCGCCTTTTTTACTTTTTCGGCCGCTTCTTTGAGCGTGATTGCGGAAGATACTTTTAAGCCTGACTCATCGATGATTCTGGCACCTTCTTCGGCGTTTGTGCCCTGCAGACGTACGATGATGGGTACAGGGATATTTCCAATCGATCTGTAGGCTTCCACCACACCATTTGCGATACGGTCACATCTTACGATTCCACCAAACACGTTGATCAAGATGGCTTTTACATTTGGATCCTGAAGAATGATTCTGAAACCCGCTTCAACGGTCGTCGCATTGGCACCTCCTCCCACATCGAGGAAGTTGGCAGGCTCGCCACCGGAAAGTTTGATCATGTCCATGGTTGCCATAGCCAAACCGGCGCCGTTGACCATGCAGCCCACGTTTCCATCCAACTTGACATAGTTCAGGCCTGATTTGCCGGCTTCTACTTCCAGAGGATCTTCTTCAGCGACGTCCCTCAGATCAGCGAGGTCTTTATGTCTGTAGAGCGCATTGTCGTCCAAATTCACCTTGGCATCTACTGCTAGGATCTTGTCATCTGACGTCTTCAACACTGGATTGATTTCGAATTGGGATGAATCGGAACCGACGTATGCGTTGTAAAGGGAAGTGATGAATTTCACCATTTCTTTGAACGCATTTCCTTCAAGACCGAGTTTGAACGCAATTTTCCTGACTTGGAAGCCCTGCAAACCAAACTTGGGATCGATCCATTCCTTGATGATTTTTTCCGGATGCTTTTCGGCTACCTCTTCAATGTCCATACCGCCTTCGGTGGAGGCCATGATGACGTTGCAGCCTTTTCCTCTATCCAATAGAATAGAAAGATAATATTCCTTTGGTTCGGAAGCGCCCGGATAATATACGTCCTCCGCAATCAATACCTTGTTTACCTTCTTACCTTCTGCGCCAGTCTGGATGGTGACCAATGTGCCCCCAAGGATATCGGCTGCTTTGGTCGGAACATCCTCCTGCTTTTTTGCCAGGACGACACCACGAGAGCCCGTTTCTTTGATCTGGCCCTTTCCTCTGCCACCTGCATGGATTTGGGCTTTGATCACGTACCAGGAAGTTCCTGTCTGCTCGTTTAGCCCTTTTGCTGCTTCAAGTGCCGATTCAGGGCTGTCTGCCACGATGCCTTCCTGTATCCTGACACCATAGCTTTTCA
Organism: Mariniradius sediminis; assembly: GCF_021491425.1. Taxonomy (NCBI): domain Bacteria; kingdom Pseudomonadati; phylum Bacteroidota; class Cytophagia; order Cytophagales; family Cyclobacteriaceae; genus Mariniradius; species Mariniradius sediminis. Next base: position 30,803 of record NZ_JAKEVZ010000013.1, read on the forward strand.
AAAGTTCTTTCGCTTGATATTCGTGAATGTTCATCCTTGTGAAAATTTTTGCCCGAAGTTAAGGTCTGGGGTGGGATTTATCAAATCGGCCTTGGGTCTTTCGGCAAATAAATTGTCCGAACAGCAAGCGCGCTTGATCTAATTTTTATATTTGGCGGAGCAACGTTTGATTATGCTACGAGCAAAGGGAATTCAAAAGAACTATGGAGACCTCCAGGTACTCAAAGGGGTAGATGTGCACATCAAGGAAGGCGAAGTCGTCTCCATCGTAGGCGCGTCTGGGGCGGGGAAGAGTACTTTGCTCCATATTTTGGGTACATTGGATGAAGCTGATAGGGGAGAGGTATGGATCAATGGCATACAGGTCAACAACCTCAAAGGCGACAAACTCGCGGACTTCAGAAACCAGCAAATCGGATTTATTTTTCAGTTCCATAACCTGCTACCGGAATTTACGGCCGAAGAAAACATCATGATCCCCGGGCTCATCGGCAGAAAAGACCCGGCATCACTTAAAGCAAAAGCAAAGGAGTTGGCGGAGCTTTTGGGAATTGGAGGCAGGCTTGACCACAAGCCGTCCGAGCTTTCCGGTGGAGAGCAGCAGCGGGTTGCAGTGGCGCGGGCCTTGATCAATTCTCCAAAAGTCATCTTTGCCGATGAACCGAGCGGCAACCTTGATTCCAAAAGCGCTGAATCCCTCCACAAGCTTTTCTTTGATTTGAGAAAGAAGTTTGGACAGTCTTTCGTGATCGTAACCCACAATCAAGAGCTCGCACAAATGGCGGATCGAAAACTGGTCATGCAGGATGGGAAGATTTTGACTTGAGGTGTCTTTACCAAATTTCATCGCCTGGATAAATGAACCATTTTCAATTCAAGGTCATTTTTAAACAAAATTTTCTCAACCAAAATTGACTAGGCAGAGTATTCAACACATGTTGCTGGCAGGGATCCTTTTTTCCCTGATGAATGTCTCTGTCAAGCTGATTCCGCATATCCCTGCTATAGAGATCATCCTTTTCCGGTCTGTTTTCAGTTTGGTGATCACTTTTTTGGCGCTAAGGAGGCAGTCAATTCCAGTCTTTGGGAAAAACAAGAAATTGTTGATCCTGAGGGGAATGGCCGGATCGATTGGATTGATTGGTTTCTTCTATACGTTGCAAACCATCCCATTGGCAAGTGCCGTGACGATCAACTATCTCGGGCCGATTTTCACCACGATCTTGGGCATATTCATTGTAAAGGAAAAGGTCAAATCCCGGCAGTTTCTGTATTTCGGTTTGTCCTTTGCGGGCGTGATGGTAATTGAGGGCTTTGACCCTAGGATAGGAATGTTTGATTTGGGAGTTGGTCTTGTTGCTGCGATGGCCATGGGACTTGCGTACAACATTATCCGGAAATTGAACACCACAGAGCACCCGCTTGTGATTATGTTTTATTTCCCTTTTATCACAATACCGGTGGCGACTGTCGCGAGTTATTTTGTCTGGGTGGATCCGGTTGGTTGGGATTGGGCAATTTTGCTGGCAGTGGGCTTATTGACCCAATTTGCCCAGTATTTTATGACCTTGGCCTATCAAAATGCCCAATTGTCGAAGATTGCGAGTCTTTCTTATTTGGGAATATTCTACGCATTGTTTTTTGGATTCTTTGTTTTTGGTGAAACGTATAGCCTCGTTGTTTTTTTGGGTATGATTTTGGTTCTGATAGGAGTGGTTTTAAATATTTTCAAATAAATGGGTTACGTTTTGGCACCAAGAATCGACCTAGTGTAAATGAAGACGATTATCTATATCTTGTCGCTTTGCGGAATGGTGGTAGCTATGGCTTCCTGTGAGTCTTCGATATCGCCTGATGATGAAAATCCTGGGGGTGAGACTTTTTCATGCACATCTTTCTCTTATCCGGACACTATTTTTTATGTGTCGGATTCAGCGGAAAATATCATCAAACCCGTAAACCCTGCCGAAGGCACCTATACCGTATTTCCTGAAGGACTGGTCATTGATGAAGAGACCGGGGAAATCGACATCAACAAAAGTGAATCCGGGCTTCGCTACCGAGTTACGTTTCAGCCTGTTGGGAGCAGTCAAGTTTGCGAATTTGAACTTGTCATCGCGGGAATCAATTATGAGGACAAAGTCTATATCCTCGACCAAAACGATACCTTGGCGATTCCGATTTTTGATGGAAATAGAACGCTGTTAACGCCCTGTGATGACGACGATGACGATGATGACGACAACGATGATAACGACGACGATGACGACGATAGTTGTAAGTTTGACGATGATGAAGGTACCGGGGAGCCTAGTCTTGCTTCGCTTGGTATAAAAATTGGATCTTCCTCTGGAAAAATCAACCTGAAAAAGACACTGGAAAACGGTGCTTTTGGAGCCAGTCCGGTGAATGGGTCTAGGGTAGATGCCAAACTTTTTTACAGGTTGAACGACTCAAGCCTGAGGGCCAGAAATCGCATAGATATTCGGCTTTATTATTTTGAGAAGTTGTCTGATGTACCTCAGTCACTGCTTGACGAGATTGAAGAGAAGAAAAACTCCATCCTGAAAGTCAATGTCCCTGCAAGTTTGCCATTTGCAAGGGTGGCGGCTGAAAACCCAAAGGCCAAGCCAAGACCGCCTTATTTGGTTGTTGTAGGGCGCTTACAGTAGATTAGGAAAGCAGAAATTGTTGGTATATTTTTAGCCATGCGGCTTCGATGGCTTTTGTTCAGTATTCTTCTGGTCTGCTTGGTATCCCAACGGTCTCCCCAAAAATCATTGTTGGAAAGGTATCGCATGGCGACGTCGCTCTTCGAGTCTGATGCCCCCACTGAGTCAACGGATAGTCTTTCAGAAGCCATCTTTTTGGAGATGGTAAATGACCCTGGTTTCGTGACGCTGGCGAAGGATCTGCAGCTTGATGTTTTTGAGAAGCTCGGCACATTGGCTGTGCTGGCGACCAAGTATGAGTTGGCGATCGCGCGCTATCGGACTTCGATTGACATTGGTATATCCTCCCAACTTGCGGATTCATTGCTTTTTGATCCCACATTGTATTTGGGGGAGTCCTATTACCTTCTAGGTAAGGCAGATAGCAGTATTTTTTTCCTGAAAGAAGCCGAAAAAAGACTCAATGGGCCAATGGCGACCAATCAATCTTCCAGGCTGTTCAATTCGCTGGGCGTCATCTATTACCAATCGGGTAATTACTCACAGGCAGTCAATTATTTCAGTAAAGCAAAAAACCTCACAATCGGTCAAAGGGACTTTGATGATTTGGAGCCTTACTACCGGTATGCCCTTTTTTCTTTTCTGAACAATATTGGTTCATGCCTGGTAAACCTCGATCAGCCAGATTCGGCGCTTTCTATCTACAAAAATCTGCTCATCTCTGGGATTGATACTGACAAAACGCGCCTGCAGATTGCTCGAATTTTCCTCGATTTGAACGAAGTGGACTCAGCAGATCGATACCTGCAGCAGACCGGGAACCAAAGCGATGTTTCTCCGTTTTTTGTTGATCTAAGGGCAGAAGCCTTGATTCAAAAAGGTGCCCGCTTGGAGGCAGAAGATTTGTTGGTCGACTTTTTAGAAAACCGGAAAGAATCTGATTTTCGTCTTGCCCCCCTCTACAACAAGCTCGGAGACTTGGCCTTGGAGAAGGGGGATTTTCTGGGTGCGGCAACCCATTATCATCAGGCAATCGTACGGGCAGATGGAAATTTTGACCAACAGGATATACTCAAAAACCCCAGCGATTACAGTGTCGGCTTTGCATCAAACCACCTTTTCGAGGCACTGATAGGTAAGGCGAAGGCATTTGGGCGGTTGGCGAAAGGGGAAAAGAGCGGGCCCTATTTTGGGTATTCAGTCGCCTCGTTTCAATCGGCTTTTGACTTCGCTTATTTGGTCGCCAACTACTACGACAATGACGAAGCGAGGGTGTTTTTCTCTGATTTCGTGCTGGAAGGCTATCGGGACGGGATAAACCAGGTACTAGAGAAGTATTTCGAAACCAGCGAACAATCGCTTTTGGAGCGCGCATATGCTTGGTCGGAAGAAAGCAAGGCGATGGGACTGAACATCGGAATCCGGGAAAAGAGGGTCAAGACGCTGGAGGATTTACCGGATGAGTTGATCCAAAAGGAGCGCGATATTCAATTTTCACTTTCCCAGATCCAACAGAAAATATTCGCGGAGAGCGATGAGCAGCAGCGAAGGATTCTCAATGAATTGGCTTTGGACAAAAGGCTGGAACTTTCAAGGCTGCACGGCCAATTCGCCGAATTCCCAGGATATACAAAAGCAAAAAGTGAAAGAAACTCCATTCATTTGGCGGAATTAAAGGAGGCTCTCAAACGATCAAACACGCTTTTGCTTTCATTTTTCGATGCGGGAAGTGCTTGGTTTGCCTTTACGCTTGACGAACGGCAGTTGAAGGTATACGAGATATCGGATTATGCTTTACTTCACAACGCCATACCTGAGTTCAAAACGAGGATATCGACGTTCGAATTGGGCAAAGAATACAAAACTGGAGGAATCGGGACCGAACTTTCCAGGCTGTTGCTTTCGCCGATTATGCCCAAGCTGTCCGATTACGACAATCTGATGATCATTCCGCATTCCTCTCTTGCAGGTTTGCCATTCGAAGTGCTGGAAAATCAGGACGGGGGTTTTTTGGTGGAATCTCTGAGCATAAGTTATCAGCTTTCTTCCACTTTTTTTTCTTCCGAAAAGACGAAGTATCTACATTCCTCGATCGTAGGTTTTGCCCCTTTTCATTCGTCGGGTTTGGAGACTGGGGATGAAAAATTGGATCGGCTGCCGTATTCCTTAGAGGAATTGGAGTCTTTTAAGGGAGAAAAATTCTTGGACGCTGCTGCTACAAAGGAGAAATTCCTCGATAAGGTCGATGATGCAAATATCCTGCACTTAGCTACACACGCTGTCGCCAAATCTGCCCAACCAGAGGCGGCCTTTGTTGCTTTTTTTCCCCATGAAAGTGGCAACAAACTATATCCAATAGAAATCAGCGGACTTTCATTGGAGAAAACTTCCCTGGTTTTTTTGAGCGCTTGTGAAACCAATTACGGTTCCCTCAGCGCGAGTGAAGGAATCATTGGCCTTTCGCGTTCTTTTTCGTTTGCAGGTTGCAAAAATCTAATCACCACGCTTTGGAAAGCCGAGGACAAAGCCACAGCCTACATTTCGGCCAGATTCTACTTGTATTTGGATGAAGGCGACAGCTATGCTATTGCCTTGCAGAAAGCAAAAAATGACCTCCTTTCGGATCCAACGATGGCTCAATTTCACCATCCGGCTTTTTGGGCCCATCTGGTTCTGATCGGAGATTTGCCCTCTTCGGAAAAACCAATTTTGATGTACAGTTTGCTTCTTGGTCTGCTGCTGCTCGTGGGCGGGTTATTCTGGTGGCTAAAGTCCAAAAAAATGGAAAAATCCATCCGATTGGGATGGATTTAAAGGCAGACCAAGTCACTTTGAATTAATCAAGTTCAATCTCGATATCCGCAGAAGCTTCGAGTTTGCCCTTTACCTTGTCATACAGCGCTTTATTGGATTGTCTGCTGAGTACGATGACGTCTTCAGTGATTTCCGCATTGTTAAATTCAGCGTCTGTGATTTGGCTAAACCAATTCAATGCGTTGATTTCGAAAAGCGCCAAAGGATTGTTCACCCGGTCAATCTTGAAGTAGTTGTCATCATCGTCGGATTCGATCTCTACCTTGAAGTCAATTTCATCCCCGAAATACTGGAATCTAACAGGGATGTCAGTTCCGTCTTTGCTGTAGACTCCCTCGATGAAAATAGAAGGTTCATTGCGGTATTCAATGAGATCCATTTCGAGTTCGATTTCTTTGTATTCTCCCTCGGGAATGTTGATGAAGAAGTCGACACTGCGGTCAAATTCATCGAAAGTCACCTTCTTGATATCGTCAAAGTCGATTTCAATTTCCTTTTCGAACTCACCTCTCGAATCCCTGCCTTCCACGTCCAATTCCAACTCTTTGATCTGGATGAATCCATTTGTCAGGCGAAGGTTGCTGTTGGCAATACGGGCATTGGTTGAGGAACTCAGGCCGTTATTGAGTCTAAGAGCAATTCCCATTTTTCCTTCCCCTTGGCCAAACATGGGGACATTTTCTTCTTGTGTACAGGAAACCACGGAAGCTGTGGCGATTACTAAAAGCATTTTGGAGATTGATGTTGGAAATTTCATGGCATTAAATTGTTTAGTTACATGCTTTAGTCTACCCTGCTCTTCGGTTTGTAACCATGTTTCATAAAATTTTTTGATGTTTTTTTCAAAATTGTCCCAAAATCCACAGGCTCGCCTTGTCCATCAAGCCAAGTGAGGTTCGGTATGGATTGTCTTTCTCCGCATCCAAAGTTTTCCATGCATCTAGCGCGCTATTATAGTCCCTTAGCTCCAAATGAAACACCAGGCGATAATAGGATATCTCGTTTTTGAAAAGGGGTTCGGTTTGGACATTGTTTTGGGATTCAAGCGCATCGAGATACTGTAGGCCCAATTCGAATTCCTGCTTTTGTAGGGCTGCCATCGAGGCTAGAAACAAAGCCTTGCGATCTGTCTCTTGGATATCGACTTTTTCCAGCAGGACACTCCAATTTTTGTTTTTGAATGCAGTCTCTAAATCGTCGATATTGGTTCCGGCACTGCGCATCGTAGGCAGCTCGTACTTGATTGCACTCTCTTCGAGAAAGCTGCCAGGGAACCTAAAGATGCTGATTGCAGTAAATGCAAGGACAAGGGTGAGGGATGCAGCTACTCCCATCCACCAAGGGAAGATTTTCCGAGTCGTTGCAGGCTCCATTTTTTTGTTTGATCTGGTCTCGAGAATGAATTCCTCATGGATTTTTCGGATCGATGTGCGGCGTCCAGCCAGTTTTATTCCCTGTGTGGATGCTTGTAGCAGTGCCAACATCTCCCGCAATTCCGGATCTTTTTTTAGCTTTTCATTCACCGATTCAGCATCGGCTTTGCTGAGCGTACCATCCAGGTAATCTTCCAGCATCTGAAGGTCATTGTCCATTTTGAAGGGCGTTTTTTAGGGTTTGGTAAAGGGTTGGGTGATTTTGGATTTTTTCCACAAGGGCTTTTAGGCATTTGTGTTTTTTGTTGCGAAGTACCTGCTCGTTTGAGAAACCTTCCTTTACGGTGATTTCCTTCATCGAGAGGTTTTCGTAATAGAAGGCCAACAGGATGTTTTTGCACTTATCACCCAAAGTCTCAAACAAGTCCATGACCACTCGGCTGTCTTCCTGTCGGGAGATTTCGCTGCTCACATCGGGAGATATACTTTCCTTTTCAGCTTCGTATAGTTCGTGTCGGGCCATAAGGTTTTTTCTTTTTCTGAGTTCAGTAATCCACAGATTTCGGCAAATCGCATATAGGACGGATTTGATGGACGATTCGCCCCTAAACTTGCGGTCTTCCACCATCCTCACGAAAACAAGAAAGCATTCCTGGATAATATCAGCTGCATCATCCTGATCGCCGGAATTTGTCTGGACATAGTGCTCCAACACACTGTAATGTTGGCGATACAGGTAGCCAAGGCAGCGTTCCAGATCTGGGCCTCCGAGAATGATGCCGTGGAGTATCTCGGAATCCGTCAAGTTTTCTGGTTTCTTCATTCTTTCTATACTTTAGTCGCGTTTGCTTGTGGTATTGTAACCTAATGGTAACTTTTCTTTTCCAATTTATCGAGACGACAATATGTTCCAAAGGCCCATGGATTCCAACTTGAAGTGTTATTTTTGGACATAACACGATTTTTGACCGAGCAATATGAAAATCACACGGGATCTTTACCAGGGTTCACTGGCTCTTTTGACGGATTTTTACCAATTGACAATGGCATATGCCTACTGGAAGTCGGGAAAAGGAGAGCAGCAGGCGGTGTTCAACCTTTCGTTTCGTAAGCACCCGTTTCAAAGCGGATTTACGCTTGCCGCAGGTTTGGATTATGTGATCGACTTTTGTCGCAATTTTCGGTTTGACGACGATGACCTGGCTTACCTGTCCGAGATGAAGACCAAAGATGGGAATCCGACCTTTGAAACGGGTTTCATCGAATATTTGAGAAAGCTTGAGTTTGCCTGCGATATCGAAGCCGTGGAGGAGGGAACAGTTGTGTTTCCCCATATTCCCTTGGTGAAGGTGACCGGTCCACTTATCCAATGCCAGCTATTGGAAACACCTCTGCTCAACATCATCAATTTCCAGACGCTGATTGCGACCAAGGCGGCGCGGATTTGTTTTGCGGCGCAGGGTAAGTCGGTACTTGAGTTTGGACTGCGACGGGCGCAAGGAATAGACGGTGCTTTGGCAGCGAGCAGGGCTTCCTACATAGGAGGCTGTTCGGCTACCAGCAATGTGATGGCGGGCAAATTGTTTGGGATCCCTGTATCTGGTACCCATGCCCATAGCTGGATCATGTCCTTTGATTCCGAATTGGAGGCATTCAAAGCCTACGCAGAGGCATTTCCTGACCATTGCGTGTTTCTTGTCGATACCTACGATACAATCAAGGGAGTGGCCAATGCCATTGAGGTTGGAAGAATCCTGAGGGAAAAAGGTAAGGAACTTGTGGGCATCAGGATAGATTCAGGCGACTTGGCTTATTATAGCAATATCGCAAGAGAGATGCTCGACCAGGCTGGATTCCCCAATGCCAAAATCGTCGCGAGTAATGACCTGGATGAGCACATCATCACTTCGCTTAATGTCCAGGATGCTTCTATCGATGTTTGGGGAGTAGGTACCAAGCTGGTGACTGCCTTCGACCAGCCTGCCTTGGGAGCTGTATACAAATTGGCGGCAATCCAAACTTCTGAAGGAAAATGGGAGCCCCGTGTGAAGGTATCCCAACAGGCAATAAAGATCAATGTTCCTGGCAGGCAGCAGGTACTAAGATTTTCAAAAAACGGAAGAGCCGTGGCAGATATGATCTGCCTTGAGGGAAGTGACGTTGGCAGGGATCAATTCACTATCCTCGATCCCATCGATCCTACGCGCATGAAGAAGATCAATACAAAGGGATTGGAAGTGGAGTCTTTGCTCAAACCGATCTTCCTGAAAGGACAGAAAGTGTACGAACGTTCCAACATCCACGAAATCAAAGAAAAGGCTCAAAGAAATCTGGAATATTTTGACAAAACCCACAAACGCTTGGTAAATCCACATATTTATCCTGTTGGATTGGAGGAAAGTCTCTACCAATTGAGAAATAGCCTTGTGTTTAAAATGAAAAACAATGACGGAGAAGAAAATCATATTTTGCATTCCCGATTATAGATACCTACAACAGGAAATCTTGGCCCTCGGGGAATTTGAAGAGGGAAAGATTGAGGTTAAGCTGTTTCCGGATGGAGAGCGATATCAAAGGATACTGACACCTGTTCAGGGTAGGGACGTGGTGTTGATAGGGGGCACGATTTCCGACTCAGATACATTAGAAATTTACGATTTGGCATATGCGCTGATCAAATATGGCGCCCGTTCGATCCAGATTTTCTTTCCCTATTTTGGCTACAGCACGATGGAGCGTGCGGTTAAAATCGGAGAAGTGGTCACCGCTAAGTCCAGGGCGGTGATGTTTTCTTCCCTGCCAAGAACCAGTTTGGGAAATCATTTCATTTTCTTCGATCTCCATTCTGAGGGAATCCCGCACTATTTTGAAGGACAGGTGCTGATCAACCATGTCTATTGCAAGCCAATCGTCATTGAGGCAGCAAAAGAGCTCGCGGAGGATGGATTTGTGATGGCCTGTACAGATGCCGGTCGAGCTAAGTGGGTGGAATCATTGGCCAACGAAATGGGCGTCAATGCAGCGTTTGTTTTCAAAAGAAGGATTTCGGGTGAAAAGACAGAAGTCACCAGCATTTCGGCAGACGTGGATGGGAGGGATGTGGTCATTTACGACGACATGGTGCGGACTGGCGGTTCATTGATCAATGCCGCAAAAGCCTATAAAAACGCCGGGGCGAAGAAAATTTTCACCATCACGACACACGGATTGTTTACCAACGAGGCCTTGAGGAAGATCGAGGACTCAGGGGTTATTTCCAAAGTAGTCACTACCAATACCCACCCCAATAGCTATGCCGTCAAAACAGATTTCCTGATCGTGAAAAGTGTAGGCGGACTAATTCTTGAACAACTCAGGAATAGTTGATTAGACGATTTGAATGACGAAGGCCAGCATATTCGCTGGCCTTTGTCGTTTTTTCGGAGTTAAATTTATTGGACAAACAATTTGAAGGTCTGTGTGACTGTTCTACTCGAAATCTTTACAATATAAAGCCCCTTGATAAACTGGTCTGAGCTGAATCGGTAGGTTTGGTTCAGGGTGTTTGGATAGTCTACATTGTGCACCACTGCACCTGTCGCAGAAATGATTTCAATATTGACAGATTCGAAATTCTGGAAATTGAAGACAATATTGAAGTTGTCTTTTGCAGGGTTTGGATAGATTTTCACGTTCCCCAAGCCCGGATTGACGGGTTCTGGATCCGCTGACAGGAAGAGTTCGATATTGTCCAGGTAAATCGGGCTAAATCCTTCCTCACCATTTTCTACTACAATTGCCACACGGCTCGAATTTTTCCCGGTACCGGCGAATGAGCTCAAATCCACGAATTTTCTTTCGAACTCATTCGAATTGTTAGGGTTGGCCTCCGAGGCATCGACAGTGGTAATTTCCGAGCCTGTCAATTTCAATACCTCCGCGTAGTCGTTGCCACTATTGTCAGAAGCTAGGACCTTCAATACGGTATTTGGAGCCACGCGCCCCGCGGCAATGTCAAAGAAAATAGCTGCTTGTCGGCTTACCGTCAAATCCAGCAGCGGCGAACCTAGCCAAAAGCTATTTTCACCTGATGGGATTGTCAGTCTTGCTACCGCGCTGCCCAAGGGTCCTGATTGGAGGTTTGAAATGCTCCAACCAGAAAGGTTGTTTTCAGGGTTGATTGTCAGCCAAGGCAAGAATGTTACAGTGCTATTGAAGTTTTGCCTAAAAGGAGCGCGTATACGTTCCACGTCTGCTATGACAAAGCGCCGGAGTTCGATTGGATCTCTTGGATTCTGGTCGAAATTGGGGTACAATACCCTGTAGGTGAGTGAATTGAGACCCGTCGAGGTTCCTTTAGGCAGGTTGATCAAGGTACTGTCACCCGGCGCGAGACCGTTGGCTCTTGCAATAAAATTCTGGGTGGACGTACTAGACCTTTGAAAAACGAAGCCAGAAATTGGAAGTGTTCCAATGTTTTTTACCAAGATTTCCTCGTTTTCGAAGTTGTTTGAGTTTATTGGGGTAGGGGACAGCAGTTCGGTCAATTTTACGTCATACCTGTGCACCTCACTTGTCAGTATTTCTATGTCTTTGATGAATATGTTGTTCCCATAGCCATTTACATTGATAAATGCCAGTCTGATATTTGACGAGCCTGCATACTGGCTAAGGTTAACGATTTCCCTTCTAAATTGTGTATTTGAATTGGGGATAAATTCGTCGGGGGTTGGAGTGACTGTCTGAAGGAATACGCGGTTTTTATTATAGGGTGCACTGGCAATCTCAAATGAATTGCCGCAATCTGTGGAAACCGCAACCAAAAGGAAGTCCCCAACGGAAGGGTCATTGTATGGAGCATGCGCCAAATTGAACGTCAATTGCGCATTTGCCACATTGGACAAGTCAATCGAGGGGGAAATCAGGAAGTCCTGCTCGCCCGGTGAGTCATATTCATAGTTTCTAACGTAAACGGTATTGGTTGCTGTACCTCCGATACTTATCGTCCGCTGTTCCCAGCCAAAATCCGAATCTGGATTGACGACCTCCCAAGTACTATTCAATTCCTCGAATCTAAAGGAATATGGGAGTTGCAGCGCGGGCTGTATCCTTGGCTCCGAAGTCAGGGTATTGTTGGAAGGGTTCGAGTCGGTTCTCCCGTTTACAAGCGTGATTCGAGCCTCAAAGTTATTTCCGCTTGGATTGATGGTGATGGGATTAAATGTGAGAATGGTCGTTTCTCCCACAGCCAAGGCAACATTGAAATCCCTCGATTGGAGTAGTGCTCCGTTATTTCTGATTTCGACCCTTGTCGAAGTCACTGCATTTGTGCCGAGATTGAACACCTCCACTTGAGGAGAAAAAGTCTGGCTACAGACGAGATCTTGGGGCTCGATGATTTTACTCATCCTCAAGTCATCCGGTCTCAAAACCGGTGCGACTGTTCCCCGCCCGTTTACCAAACTAGCCCTTCTCGGACTTGAAGCGAGTACCACGTCAAACCTTTCAATCTGGCCCTTTGTGAAAATATTCATGCACTGGTCTGCCGTGTAGTCCATGAAGTTTTCGACCATGTCACGGGTATTACAGGTAATCCTTGGGTTGGTGGTTCGGCAGATTGTGTTTGAACCATCTTGGTTGGGCGTATCAGTGACAAAATCATCAACCTCGCAGCCACCATCACCCCAAATATGCCTCAGTCCAAAAAAGTGCCCAACTTCATGGGTGGTTGTCCTGCCCCGGGAGCCTGCGACTGCATTACCACCTTCCCCAAAATATCTGTAGTCGATTGTCACCCCGTCCGTTTCCCTAGAGTTGGGAGGAAAATTCAGACCAGGTAAATCCGATATCGGGAACGAAGCGTATCCAATAAATGGAGATACTAATGGTACTACCCATATGTTCATGTAATCCTCAGGTGGCCAGAGTGAAAGCTGTCCAATGAGCGGGGCGTCACTTGGGGTATAGACTGACTTAGGTCCCTGTACTCTGACGATCCCGTCGGTAGGTAAGCCATTTGGATCCTGTTTGGCAAGCACAAATTCAATATTTGCGTCTCCTGCAACAGGCAAAAACTCCTCGGGTGTTTGGAACCGATCTGGATTCAGCCGCCTGAAATCTTCGTTGAGGATCCGTATTTGTGTTTCAATTTGTCCGGTGGGAATATTCGTTCCTGTACCAACAGCGGTCCCGTTGTGAATCACGTGCACTACTACTGGAATTACCCGAGTCCCATTTTGTGTCCTTGCTATTGCAGGGGCATTTTTCTTGCGCTGCTCAAGCTGGCCGTTCATCCAAGTCTCGAAGAAATCCTTGCTTCCGTAGATACCGAGTCGCTCTTCCTGCAGGTGCTCGATGTAAGTTGCAGCACATTTTTCGTCATGGATGTGCTGATAGGGTTTTCCAAAAAAACTTTGGGAGAATCCCTGGATACTGGCTAAAACAAAAGATAAGGACAAAATAAATGTCCCAAACCCTAAGGACTTACTTTTCATTTAAGATGGATTAAGCAGGTACTGTATTGACGGCTTCAACTCTGGTGATTTCGGGGATGGCCCTCTTGATTGCTTCTTCTACGCCTGCCTTGAGTGTCATTGTGGACATGGGGCAAGAACTGCAAGCACCCATCAACTCCAACCGCAACACCATGTCGTCGGTCAGGTCCACAATCTTGACGTTTCCGCCGTCTGCTTCCAAATAGGGCCTGATACTGTCAAGAGCGGTTTCGATTTTTTCTCTTAATTCCGTATTCATCATCTTTAATTTACTTGCACAACTTCGGTTTTGTTCAATTCAGCATTTCTGATCGCCACTTGCCTTGCCACTGATTCTGCCAACGCTGAGAACGCATCTTGGGTGACTCCCGACTTCAAAACCGCCGGAAATCCCGAATCCCCACTTTCTCTAATACTCTGCACGATTGGGATCTCACCCAAAAGAGGGACATTGAATTTCTCCGCCAATCTTTTGCCCCCTTCTTTACCGAAAAGGTAGTACTTATTGTTAGGCAACTCTTCCGGGGTAAAATAAGCCATATTTTCCACAACACCTAAGATGGGAACATTTATTTGCGGCTGTCTGAACATGGTCAAACCCTTCGTGGCATCTCCCAAAGCGACCTTTTGTGGAGTCGTGACGATCACCACACCTGTCACTGGGACTGTTTGAACCATAGTCAGGTGGATGTCGGAAGTGCCTGGAGGGAGGTCAATCAAAAGGTAATCCAAATCGCCCCAGTCCACGTCACCAATGAATTGCTTCAATGCGGAACTAGCCATTGGGCCTCTCCAAACAACTGCCGCATCGGCGGGTGTAAGAAAGCCAATCGACATCAGCTTGACTCCGTACTGTTCGATGGGGATGATGACGTTTTTGCCATTTTCCTGCCTGATAGCAGGTTGTTCAGCTTCCACGTTGAACATGATCGGAATCGATGGGCCAAATATATCCGCGTCGATCAGACCAACTTTGGCTCCCGTAAGGGACAGCGCCACAGCAAGGTTGGAAGCCGTCGTGGATTTTCCCACGCCTCCTTTGCCGGATGCAACGGCAATAATATTCTTCACTTTTGGCAAAAGCGGTGCATTGGTGCGGCTGCTTGTCACCTGTGAAGTCATAGTGATATCCAAATCTATGTCCTCTCCGAAAGCTTCTTCCAGCACCTCCACACAATTGTTTTTGATTACCTCCTTCAAAGGACAGGCAGGCGTGGTCAACACTACAGAGAAGCTGATTTTCTTGCCTTCAACATGAAGTTTTTGAATCATTCCCAAGGTCACCAAGTCTTTTTTAAGGTCTGGATCTTGCACCTTGGAGAGTGCCTTCAGGATATTCGTGTTGTCGATTTGCATGGGGAGGGATTTATTGGTGCGCAAATTAATTTATATTTATTCTAAATGAAAAACATTTCGGAGGGCCTACCGAAGCCTTTTCAGAGGAGTTAACCTCTAGCTCGATAATTTGGTTTCCGAAGTTTGGACAGAGTTGTTCCTTTCCTTTTCTATCTTTGAAATCCAATAATCCAAAACCGTGATAAGCCGAGCGACAACAGACAAAGTAAAGGATAGGGTGGACATCGAGGAGGTGGTCGGAGATTATGTGCCTTTGAAGAAAAAGGGACAGAACCTATGGGCCTGCTGCCCTTTTCACAATGAAAGCACGCCTTCTTTCTCGGTTTCGCCGGCCAAACAAATTTACAAATGTTTCGGCTGCGGAAAGGCGGGCGACCCGATCCAGTTTGTCATGGATATTGAAGGGATCGGATTCAATGAAGCTATACGACATTTGGCCCAAAAGTATGGCATCGAGGTGGAGGAGGAGAAGCAGGCGACACCGGAAGCAGTACAAGCCTACAACGAGCGGGAGAGTCTTTATATCGCCCTGGGCTATGCCAAGGACTTTTTTGTCAAAAATCTTGAAACCGAAGAAGGGAAGGCCATTGGACTGAGCTATTTCAAAGAAAGGGGGCTTCGTCCGGAGACGATCCAGAAGTTTGACCTTGGATATGCCTTGGACAAGTGGGATTCCCTGCTTCAAGCCGCCAAGCAGTCGGGGCATTCGGAGGAGATTTTGTTGAAGGCGGGCTTGGTTCTCCAAAAAGAAGGCGAACCTGAAAGGATTTATGACCGGTTCAGAGGACGTGTCACCTTTACTATTCACAACCTTGGCGGCAAGCCGATCGGTTTTGGGGCGAGGATCCTTACCAATGACAAGAAACAGCCCAAATACATCAACTCGCCCGAGACTGAGGTTTACCACAAGAGTGATGTGCTTTACGGGATTTTTCAGGCCAAAAAATCGATCCGGGAAAAAGACAACTGCTATTTGGTCGAGGGCTACACGGATGTGCTATCCTTGCACCAGGCGGGAATCGAAAACGTAGTGGCGTCCTCGGGCACTTCCCTGACGGAAAACCAAATCAAGCTTATCAAGCGCTTTACGGACAATATCACGGTCCTCTATGATGGAGATGCCGCCGGTATCAAGGCCTCACTGCGCGGGATTGATATGATACTCGAAGGGGGGCTCAGCGTCAAAGCGGTCGTTTTCCCAAACGGAGAAGACCCTGATAGCTACGCGCGCAAGGTTGGGCCTTCGGCGTTTTCAGAATATCTAAGGACCAAAGCCCAAGATTTTATTGCCTTTCAGATTGGTCTATACAAGGAAGAGATTGCCGAAGATCCCATCAAACGCGCCGAACTTGTGCGGCATGTGATCGGAAGTTTGTCCAAAATACCAGATCCAATCAACCGTACCGTTTTTGTAAGCCAGTCGGCCAAATTGCTTGAAATCGAGGAGGCAGTAATCCAAACTGAGGTCAACAAGATTCTACTAAAGGGCGAAAAGGATCGCTATTTCAAAGAGCAAAGGGAGGAATCAGAACGCGAAGCTGCCATGGAGGAAATTCTTCCGACGCAGCCAGAGCAGGTTTCGTTCCAGTCGATGATCTTCCTGCAGGAACGAGAAACGATGCGCCTCTTGGTCAATTATGGTTTTGAGATGGTTTCTGACCAAACGATGGTTTGCGAATACCTGCTGCAGGAGACCGCCGAGCTTCATTTCGAAACGCCCGTTTTTAGGAAGATATTGGAACTCTATAAATCCGCACTCGAGCAGAAGGTCCTACCCCAGCCGGAGTTTTTTTTGCAAGTAGATGACCAAGAAGTCAAGAAAGAGGTCATCAGCATGATCACGAGAAAATATGAGCTATCGACACTTTGGGAGACCCGTTACCACATTTTTACTTACCATGAGGCGGATGATTTGGCCAAAACCGTTTATGACAACATTTTGCATTTGAAGAAAAAGGTGATCAAAAAGTTGTTGGAGGAAGCAAAACAGAAAATTAAAGAAGCCGAAACACTTCAAATGGAAGTCGGGGAACTTAGCCATCGCATCCAAGTATATATGGAGTTGAAAAAATACCAAATCGAAATCGACAAATTGCTCGGCATTGTGGTCAGTTACTGAACCAAACTTTATTTGGGTTTTCCCTGTTTACTTCGCCAAAGGGTACTAATTTTGCTCCCTGATTTTCATTATACCACAGATCCAAATGTCCAATATCATCACACTCGATACTATCGAATCAGCCATTGAAGCCATCAAAAACGGTGAAGTGATCATCGTGGTCGATGATGAAGACAGGGAAAATGAAGGAGATTTCATTTGTGCTGCCGAGAAGGTGACGCCCGAAATCGTCAATTTCATGGCGACGCATGGACGTGGCCTGATCTGCGCGCCGTTGATCGAGGACAGGTGCGAGCAATTGGGCTTGGAGCTGATGGTTGGGCACAATACCGCGACCTTTGAAACTCCCTTTACTGTGTCTGTGGACCTGATTGGCCATGGCTGCACGACGGGGATTTCGGCCTCGGACCGAGCAAAGACCATCAAAGCTCTGATCGATGATTCGATCCATCCGGATGAATTGGGCAAGCCGGGACACATTTTCCCGCTAAAAGCGAAAAGAGGAGGTGTGTTGAGACGTGCGGGACATACCGAAGCAGCGATTGATTTTGCGCGTTTGGCAGGACTGGCACCTGCCGGGGTACTTGTGGAAATCATGAATGAGGACGGTACGATGGCAAGACTTCCGGATTTGGTGGACGTTGCGAAAAAGTTTGGTCTCAAACTGGTATCGATCAAAGACCTCATCGCCTACAGGATGAAGCATGAGTCCCTGATCAAAAGGGAAATAGGGGTAGAGATGCCCACCGCTTGGGGTGATTTTGACCTAATTGCCTATCGCCAAACGAGCACTGGCGATCTCCACCTTGCGCTCATTAAGGGCTCTTGGGACGAAAATGAGCCTGTAATGGTCAGGGTACATTCCTCTTGCGTCACCGGAGATATATTTGGAAGCTGTCGTTGTGATTGCGGCCCGCAGCTTCACAAAGCGATGGAAATGGTCGAAAAGGAAGGTAAAGGCGTAGTTGTCTATATGAACCAAGAGGGTAGGGGCATAGGCCTGATCAACAAGCTGAAAGCCTATAAACTCCAAGAACAGGGAATGGATACCGTGCAAGCCAATTTGGCGTTGGGATTTCCTATGGACAAGCGTGACTACGGTGTGGGTGCCCAAATCCTGAGGGACTTGGGTATTTCCAAAATTCGCTTGATCTCCAACAATCCTACCAAAAGAGTTGGGCTTTTAGGTTATGGGCTCGAAATCGTAGAACAAATTCCCCTGGAAATCAAACCCAATCCCCACAATGAAAAATACCTTGCTACCAAACGTGATAAAATGGGCCATTCCATTTTGAAAAACTTGAAATAAGAAAAGGTTTCTCTTTTCGGACCGAAAATTAAAAAAGCATGCAAATTGCATCAACATATTTGTCGCTCGTTTCGTACCTTAATTGGAATAATCAAGCCAAATACATGAAACAAATTCATTTGCTGTGGTTCTTGTTGATGTGTGCAGCTGTGCAGGCCCTTGCACAAAGCGGACAGTTCCCATCCCAGATTTGGCACAAGGGACAGGTTTTCAGTGTCAACGGGCAGGTATTTCAGGGTATGCTTAAATATGACTTGGAAAACAATCTTGTTCAGGTCCAAAACAGCGGAGTGGAGACCTTTGGCGCTTCAAATGTGACCCATTTCGAGATATTTGACGAGCAGTACGGAGGTGTAAGGACATTTTACACCCTCCCATATCCACTTACAGGGGATTACGAGACGCCGGTGTTTTTCGAAGTGCTGACCGAGGGTGAGGAGATTATCCTGCTGTGTCGCGAATATATCACCACTGATAGCCGTGGAATGGGCATGTATGGCCCGATGATGATGAATCCCATTTGGGGCCCGCCGATGGGTGGAGCGTATAAGTTGGCATTCAATTTCTATTTTTTGAAGGATGGAAAAATCCAGCATTACAACCAAAAGAAAAAAGAACTTTTGGATATCTTAGCCGACCGTTCGGACGAGGTCGACGTGTACATGCGAAAGAACAGACTTTCGCATGACAAGCGTGGGGATCTCCTCAGGATTACGGCATACTATAATCAAATCAGGTAAATTTAATGTCCAAAAAGCCTTTGATCCTCGTGTCAAACGACGACGGGATCACCTCCAAAGGAATACGCGTGTTGGTCAATGTGATGCAGCAATTGGGTGAAGTAGTGGTCGTAGCGCCAGACAGCCCCCAATCCGGCATGGGTCATGCGATTACCATCGGTGAAACGCTCCGGCTCTACGAAGAGGATATTTTTGAAGGTGTGCAGGCCTACAAATCCAGCGGAACCCCGGCGGATTGTGTAAAGTTGGCCAAACATTACGTGCTCAAGGATCGTCAGCCAGATTTGGTCGTAAGCGGTATCAATCACGGAAGCAATACATCGATATCGGTTTTGTATTCAGGCACCATGTCTGCAGCGATCGAAGGCGCATTGGAAGGACTTCCCTCCATCGGCTTCAGCCTTTGTGATTACTCTTCCAAGGCGGAATTCAGCCATGTAGAGGAATACGTTTACAAGATTTCAAAGCAGGTTCTTGAAAACGGCATATCAAAAGGAGTCGCGCTAAACGTGAATTTTCCGCCCAAAAGATTTGAGGCGATCAAGGGGATTAAAGTCTGTAGACAGGCACACGCCAAATGGCAGGAGGAGTTCTCTGAGCGCTATGACCCAAATGGCAGGAAGTACTTTTGGATGGCTGGCAACTTCGTGAATTTTGACAAAGGCGAGGACAACGACGAATGGGCGATTGCCAACAACTTCGTGTCAATAGTTCCTTGCCAATACGATTTGACGGCACACCATGCCATCAATCAGATCAACCAAGATTGGAAATGGGAGGAGTTCTAAAATTCCTCCCAAAAATCACAACCACTTTTCCAACATTTTTTCGGACACTTCCCACAATTGCTCCCGTGTCTTGACCGAACGTGCCAAGGAAGAGGGTTTTTTAGGTTTTTGATTCTTGAAGTAGTTTCCGTTTTGTTCGGCCGAAAAATCCGATTTAATAAGAAAAAGGCTGTTTTTGGCACCGTCGTCGGCGGAAATCATGAACGGAGCCGCCATTTTCCAAAACAAACTGAAAACCCCTTTGGTCTCTTTCCCAAAATTGGTCTTGACGACGCCTGGGTGCAGGGAATAGCTTCGCAGGCCTTTTTTTCCGTACATGTCGACAAGGGATTTGGAAAACAGGATGTTGAACAGCTTGACATTGGCATAGGCCAAAAACGAGCTGTAGGATTTCTTCACAAAATTCAGATCGTCAAAGTCGGGTTTGGCCATGCGGTGCGCCTCCGAACTCACATTGATGACCTTGGGATTTTTTGCGGCCAAAAGGAGTGGAATCAGCCTGTTTGTCAACAAGAAATGACCGAGGTGATTGGCAGCGAGACTCATCTCGACCCCATCCTTCGTAAATTCCTTCTTGTCAAATATGCCACCTGCATTGTTGACCAAACAATCCAAATGCGTGGTTTGGGATTGGATGGTTTTTGCCGCCGCAATTACAGAGTCTAAATCCGCAAGGTCACAAGCCACGAATCTTACTTTTTGCAATTGATCGCTTGGCAGGCTTTTCAGGAGTACATCGGCTTTGTCTTTATTCCTGGCCAAAAGAAAAACTTGTTCGGCATCCGGAATTATTCTCTTCAAAGTCACCCAACCAATTCCGGAAGTGGCGCCAGTTATGGCTATTTTCATTTAGTTGTTTTTTGAGTTTTCAACCAACTCCGACCAGTTTTGGTTTGCAATTTTCCCGGTAGAATCGATAATTTTCAATCGTCGTGTCCATTTTTTTGTAATTTTAGCCTAATTGATTCTTGAGTTTTAGGAAAGAAAGAAACCGACCTAAAGTGCTTCTTGGTGCCTTTGCTTGATGGTCAATGATTTACGAGAAACCCGTTTTCAGGCTATCCCCGATCCAATTGGAGACTAAAAAACCATTCATTGATATCGATGATGTCTTTCGGAAAAAAAATCCGAGGGTCTACGGCATTTTGCCAAAGTTTGTCATCAGCTACGTGAAGAGAATTGTCCATCAGGACGAAATCAACCGCGTGATGGCCAAGATTGGACACTTGCAGGGCTTGGCGTTTGTGGATGCACTTATCGCAGAGTTTGGCGTGGAGGTTAGCTTGACAGGTGCAGAAAATATCCCAGCAGATTCACCGGTGATTTTTGCCTCCAATCATCCCTTGGGCGGCTTGGATGGGATCGCGTTCATGCACGCGCTGGGGAAATATCGGGATGACCTGCGGTTTTTGGTCAATGATATCCTGATGAACATCAAGAACTTTGAGCCCATATTTGTTCCGGTCAACAAGCATGGTACCAACAGCCGCGAAGTCAGTCAATTGATCGAAGATACTTATTCCGGCAACTATGCCGTTTTGGTTTTCCCGGCTGGGTTGGTGTCGAGGATGCAACCCGGAGGTATCAAAGACCTGGAATGGAAGAAGAGTTTTATCAGCAAAGCGAAGCGGTACAAAAAAGACATCGTTCCTGTGTACATAGAAGGGCGCAATTCAAATTTCTTTTACAATTTTGCGCGACTCAGAAAACGACTGGGGATAAAGTCCAACATTGAGATGTTTTACCTTCCCGATGAGATGTTTTCGCAACGGGGTAAAAAAGTCACAATCCATGTAGGAAAACCAATTTCTTACCAGTACTTTGATAAATCCAAAACAGAAAGCCAATGGGCGGAATGGGTGAAACAGACCGTTTACCAGATGTCCTAAACAATTTTCCTATGCAAGTACTTATTCCAGCAGTTGACCGTGGGTTGATTAAAGAAGAACTTACTGAGGAGCGTTTTCTGCGTTATGCAAATAACGGGAACAACCATATTTACCTTATAGATTACCATCAGGCACCCAACACCATGCGTGAAATCGGCCGGTTGAGGGAATTGACTTTCAGGGCTGCGGGCGGCGGTACCGGTTTGCCGATGGATATTGATGAAAACGATACCAATGAGAATTGCTACAAGCAATTGATCACCTGGAATCCTGAGGATGAGGAAATTGTGGCAGGATATCGGCTGATCAAATGTGGGGAAGCGGGGCTCAATGATGAAGGCCACCCGAACCTTTCTACGACACATCTGTTTTCGTTTTCCGAAAGATTCGAACGCGATTACATCCCTGTGACCATCGAACTTGGGAGGTCGTTTGTCCAACCCAAATATCAGCCAAGTATTGACAATCGAAAGGGGTTATTCTCCTTGGATAACCTTTGGGATGGCTTGGGAGCGGTGATTATGCTTAATCCTGAAATTAAATTCCTATTTGGAAAGGTAACGATGTATCCCCACTACCAACGTGAAGCGCGGGACTTGTTGCTGTATTTCATGCACTTTTATTTCCCTGATAAGGAAAATCTCGTAAAGCCACATTCCCATCTTGAGTTGACCTACGAGACAGATAGGAGCCAATTTTTCGGGATTTTTGATGGTTTGGATTATAAAGAAGGCTACAAACTTCTCAACAGCAAAATCCGGGGTTTTGGTGAAAATATCCCACCCTTGATCAATACCTACATGAATCTTTCGCCCACCATGAAGACCTTTGGTACGGCACTCAATGACGAATTTGGTGAAGTGGAAGAGACTGGGATTTTGATCACCATCGCCGATATCTACGAAAGTAAAAAACACCGTCACCTCGAGACTTTCGAGCGGGACAGGGTGTTTGGGAGTAGGACAGTTTGAACATGAAAAAGACAGTGATTCTCGGTGCAACCGATAATCCGACACGTTACGCCTTCACAGCTGCCTCGATGTTGGATCGGCTTAAGTTTGATTTTATCCCGGTGGGCATAAAGACAGGAGAGGTTTTCGGGAAGCCGATATTGGATTTGAGGACTAGGCCTGCCATTCCGGATGTCGACACAGTGACACTGTACATTGGTCCTCAAAATCAACCTGAATGGTATGATTATATTCTATCCCTTAAGCCAAAACGGATCATTTTCAATCCCGGTACCGAGAATCCCGAACTCGAGAAATTGGCAAAAGCCCAAGGGATTCAGGTATGGCCCGCTTGCACCTTGGTGCTGCTGAGCACGGGGCAGTATTGATGATGGTCTTTTATTAAAAAAACAAAATGTTGCTGCGATTTCCGCACCCCTGACTGAATGGAGAAGGCGCATTTTCCGCAGATATTTTTGGTAAAATAAGGCTACAAATAAGGTCTCAAGCTGTCGCAAAACGGCGGCGCTCTCGTTTTTTTTGTGTATTATTACGCCTCAATTGAAAATCACCAAAATCTCTTTTTTTCTAGCAAAAAAAGACGTTTTTACACAAGTTATGAGCGAAAAGAAAGCAGGAAGTCAACAGGAGTATTCAGCAGGAAATATCCAGATTTTAGAAGGACTAGAAGCAGTAAGAAAAAGGCCCGCAATGTACATCGGGGATGTTGGAATCAAAGGACTCCATCACCTGATTTGGGAAGTGGTGGATAACTCGATTGACGAGGCGCTGGCTGGACATTGCGATACCATCCACGTCACCGTACACGAAAACAATTCTGTAACAGTCGAAGACAACGGCCGCGGAATCCCGACCGACATGCACCCCAAGGAGAAGAAGTCAGCCCTTGAGGTCGTCATGACCGTTTTGCACGCTGGAGGTAAATTTGACAAAGATACCTACAAGGTTTCGGGTGGTTTGCACGGCGTGGGTGTGTCCTGCGTCAACGCTTTGTCTACGCATCTGAAAGCGACAGTGCACCGCGATGGCAAGATTTTCGAACAAGAATATGCAATCGGCGTACCCCAATATCCTGTGCGTGAGGTGGGAACCACCAATAAGCGTGGGACTACCATCCATTTTCAGCCGGACGACAGCATCTTTACCATTACAGAGTACAAGTACGAAACGATTGCCAATCGCCTTCGTGAGATGTCTTTTTTGAATGCGGGAATACGGATCTTCTTGAAAGACTACCGCGAGCTTGAGGAAGATGGAACGCCAAGAAACGATGAATTCTTCTCGGAAGGAGGATTGGTGGAATTTGTCCAATATCTGGATGAAACCAAAGAAAAGATCATCGACCAACCCATCTATATCGAGTCCGAAAAAGGAAATGTACCGGTTCAAGTCGCTATGAACTACAATTCTTCTTATTCGGAAAATGTGGTTTCATACGTCAACACAATCAATACCTATGAAGGTGGCACTCACGTCTCGGGTTTTAGGATGGCGCTGACAAGGACTTTGAAGAGTTACGCAGACAAGTCTGGCATGCTCGACAAGCTCAAGATCGATATCGCTGGAGATGATTTCCGAGAAGGATTGACAGCGGTTATCTCCGTAAAGGTGGCCGAACCGCAGTTTGAAGGTCAGACGAAGACGAAATTGGGCAACTCTGACGTGGCTGGAGCGGTAAATTCAGCCGTTTCCGAAGTGCTTCAGACTTGGCTTGAAGAGCATCCCAAAGAAGCAAAAACAATTGTTGGGAAGGTGATTTTGGCCGCACAGGCCCGGCATGCGGCACGGAAAGCCCGCGAGATGGTGCAGCGTAAAAACGTCTTGGGCGGTGGTGGATTGCCGGGTAAACTCGCCGATTGCGCCAATTCCGATCCAACCATTTGCGAACTTTTCTTGGTCGAGGGTGACTCTGCGGGTGGTTCCGCTAAGCAGGGTAGGGATCGGGAGTTTCAAGCGATATTGCCTTTGAAGGGTAAAATCTTGAACGTTGAAAAAGCCCACGAGCACAAGATTTACGACAACGACGAAATCAAAAACATCCTCACCGCATTGGGAGTCAGATTTGGTACCGCGAATGACGACAAGGAACTTGACCTCTCAGGACTGAGGTACCATAAAATCGTCATTATGACCGATGCGGATATTGATGGTTCCCATATCAGGACTTTGATTCTGACACTGTTTTTCAGATATATGAGGACTTTGATCGAGAGAGGCTACGTATACATCGCGCAGCCACCGTTGTATTTGCTGAAAAAGGGAAAAGATGAACGGTATTGCTGGACCGAGGAAGAGCGAAAAAGGCTCATCAGGGAAATGGCAGGAGAAGGAAAGGAGGACAGCGTGAATATCCAACGGTACAAAGGTCTCGGAGAAATGAACCCCGAGCAGCTGTGGAGTACAACCATGGACCCCAACACCCGAACCCTCAAACAAGTGACGATCGAATCCGCCGCAGAGGCAGACCACCTATTCTCCATGCTGATGGGCGATGAAGTGGCTCCGAGAAGGGATTTCATCGAGCGCAATGCGAAATACGCCAAGATAGATACCTAAAAAGGAGAGCCGAAAGGCTCTTTTTTTTGCCCAGAATATTAGATTTGTAGGAACTATTTCCAACCATGAGAGTCACAGCAAAGGATAAATTTGAAAGCATCATCGAGAGCTCGGATCTGATCTCTAGGGATCTGAGCTGGTTGAAATTCAATGAACGGGTATTGGACCAGTCCAAAAAGGACAGCCGTTCTATTTTTGAGAAATTGAAGTTCTTGGCGATCACAGCGTCCAATTTGGACGAATTTTTCATGATCCGGGTTGGTTCGCTTTACAACTACCTCGATTATGACAAGGAGCGTATCGACTATTCGGGACTCCGCGAGGAACCTTTCAAAATGCGACTGATGCTTGAGTGCCAACAATTTCACAAGCGCCAGCAAGAACATTTTACCCGGAATTTGCTGCCCAATATGGCCAAGGACGGTTTTATCCTGAGCAATGTCCGGAACCTTGAGCCAGAGGAACAAGAGACGATCAAATCCTATTTCATGAAGGCGGTGTATCCGATGTTGACTCCGATGGTGTTTGACGGGTATAGAACTTTCCCCATTTTGATGAATAAGCTGCTGATTTTTGGGGTAGTCACACTGGCGATTGGAGAGAAAAAGGATAACAGGAAATTGTCATTCGTGCAGATTCCTGCAAATATTCCCCGGTTCTTCGAAATCGAGCGCGAAGACGTAGTAGTTTATATCCCGATTGAGGAGGTAATACGGGAGAATATCGTTTCGCTTTTCCGCAATGTCAATATCGAATCCATCAACCTATTCAGGATTACCCGAAACGGCGACTTCACCTTGGAGGAAAGTGAAGACATGGATGCCAACTTCCTGGAGGAAGTAAAAAGAAAGCTTAACGAGCGTAAGACCGGCCGTGTGGTAAGGATAGAAATCGAGGAAGGATATAGCCGGTGGATGGTGAGTTTGCTCAAAGAAAGATGGAATATCGCAGATGATAGTATTTTTAAAGTGGAAAGGGCTAGTATGCTGGATTTCACGGGTTTATGGCAGGTAATTGGTAACAAGAGATTCAAAGACAAGCTTCCTCAAATACCGCCACCTGTACCTCCGATTTCTTATCCAGCCGTGGGCTCTGATGATATTTTCCAGGTTTTGAAAACCAGGGATATCCTGTTGCATCATCCTTACAACAACATAGATCCTATCATGGAACTATTGGATGCGGCTGCGGACGACCCCACCGTGATGGCGATCAAAATGACCATTTACCGATTGGCAAAAGACTCCCGGGTGACCAAAACTTTGTTGCGGGCTGCGGAAAACGGCAAACACGTATCGGTATTATTTGAGGTAAAGGCTAGGTTTGATGAAGAGAACAATATCAGGGAGGCCAAAAAACTCCAGAAAGCGGGCTGTTTTGTTATTTATGGAATCAGCAACTTGAAGACACATACCAAGCTGATGCTGATCGTTAAGCGGGACGAAAACCAAGTCACCCGCTTTGTCCATCTTGGATCCGGCAATTACAACGAGGACACGGCGAGACTTTACACAGACATTGGTTTGCTGACGACAAATGAGGTTTTGGCCAACGACGTTTCCGAGTTTTTCAACGTAATCACGGGCCACTCTATGCCCTCCTCTTACCAAAACCTGATCACCGCTCCGCGGGATATGCGAAAACAGCTGATCGAATTTATCGAGCAAGAATCCGAAAACGCTCGAAAGGGACTGCCAGCGGGGATTTTCATCAAGGTCAATTCGCTGGAGGATTCAGAAATCATCTATGCGCTATATCGCGCATCGCAAGCAGGTGTTCCTGTCAAATTGATAATCAGGGGCATATGCTGCCTTAGACCTGGCCGTCCGGGTTTGAGCGAAAATATCGAAGTCATTTCAATAGTCGGGGATTTTCTGGAGCATTCGCGGATTTATCATTTTCACAATAACGGTCAAACAAGAACCTATGCCGGCAGTGCGGATATGATGGTAAGAAGTTTTGACAAGCGTCTCGAGTCTCTATTTCGGATTGAAGACAATTTGCTGGAAAAACAGCTGATGAACATTCTTTCCTACAATCTTCGTGACAACGTCAATTCATATAGGATGTTGGAGGATGGAGGCTACGTTCCAAAATTGCCCCAAGTCGACGAAGCTGAATTCAACGTGCACAAGGAGTTTTTCAAAGTCAGTGCAAAAGACGTGTTGAATGTAAGCCTTGTTTCCTGATGGGCAGTCAAGTGACCTAGACCGCTGCATTTTTCAAAAAAACAGGTTGTTTTAAGTTGGATTTTCTTTGGTGAGACGCAGTTCTTTCCGTTATCGGGATTCTTTGGATTCCGACTATAGGTGAAAAATTACCCTAACCCAAAGTTTGGTTGAACGATTTTTTTTCCATGGAATCCCAATCCTCAAATAAAAGGTGTATTTTAAACCTTGATTTTTGAGAAAACCAAAGATCAAAACCCAGAATCTATGGCCTTAGAAAACCTGATCGCTTTTTTTCTGCTGAATTACCTTCGGAAGAACTTTGACAAACCAGAGCCATTTCCCAATACCAACAGGTTGCTCATTATCGGGATGGCGGTGGCCGCTTTCCTTGGATTATTAGGCGCGTCAGATGTAGGGCCGAGGTTTTTGACGAGCTTATTGTCACTCCTATTGATGGGAGCGTTGATTTACGGCATTTTGACTCTTCCATCATTTTCCAAGGGGAGGCCAATTGTAGCTGCCATACTTCCCTATGTGTCGATTACTTTTCTTGCGGAGTTTGGCCAGATTCTCTTCCCAAGTACCTATAGCGGTGTTGAAGCATTATTTGAAACGGCAGAGTTCTTTGCCTTTATATGGGCGGTGGCCCAATGGTGGATTTCCCGGCGGCAGCGAAAAGCGCTTGAGGTTCAAAGGCTTATAGCGGAACAAAAAGAAAGGGAATTGGTCTTGACAGAAAAAATCAAAGCCCAATTGGAGATCGAAGTGGCAGAACGTACCGCTGATTTGACAAAGCAAAAGGAGGAACTGGAAAAGGCGTTGAATGACTTGAAGGCGACCCAGGAACAATTGATTTTGGCAGAAAAGATGGCCTCACTTGGAGAGCTGACCGCGGGAATTGCACACGAAATTCAAAACCCTTTGAACTTTGTCAATAACTTCTCCGAGCTTAATCATGAATTGCTCGATGAACTGGAGCAGGCAGCTGAGAAAGGGGACACAGATGAAATCAAGGAAATCATCCAAGATCTCAAAAACAACGAGGAGAAAATTGTCAGCCACGGGAAGCGCGCCGAGGGAATTGTCAAAAGCATGCTACAGCACAGTCGGAAGGAAAGTGGGAAAAAGGAACCAACCGACATCAATAAATTGGCGGATGAATACCTTCGCCTAAGTTACCATGGCCTGCGTGCCAAGGACAAGTCATTCAACGCCACCTACAAGACCGATTTTGACCCCAATTTGCCCCAATTGGAAGTAGTGTCTCAAGATATCGGACGGGTATTGCTAAATCTGATAAACAATGCCTTTTACGCCGTAGGAGGAAAGGAAGCAAAAGATGCGGCACAATCCCGTGGGGAAGAATATGTGCCGACCGTCACGGTCACCACCAAAAAGCTCCCCAAAAAAGTTGAAATAAGTGTGATTGACAACGGTATGGGTATTCCTGACGAGATCAAGGACAAGATTTTTCAGCCTTTCTTCACTACCAAACCGACAGGGCAGGGTACGGGATTGGGATTGAGTCTGAGCTATGATATTGTGAAGGGGCATGGAGGAGAACTCAGGTTACAGTCGGATAGGGGGAAAGGAACTGAGTTCGTAATTTCTTTGCCGTGTATTTAGGTCAACCTTAATTTTTTTGTTTTCCGGACATGCCGTTGCAGTCCCATCAAAGGGAAGAGGATGACTAACTAATGGATTTCTCAAATTGAGAAATCCATCAACTTAATGCCAAACCCTGTCAAAAGATGCTTTACCCACGCATTTTACAGACTTTTTTAAGCAAAAATGAATGGTGTCCATTTGACGATATTTAGATCAATTAAATAGATAATTTGAATTGGATTGAAATTTCTTTTTTTATCTTTAAAAAGAGTATTCGAGTAGAGATGTTAAATATTAAAAGAATTGAATTTTGAATTCCGAATTTGCCCATAACCCACATAACCGTGCGATATTAGTTAGTCTTTTTGGTCAGCTCGACGAAGAGTTGTTGACACAGATATTAAACAAAGGAGAAGCCCTGGAAATGGATACAGGGAATTTCCTTTTTCACCAGGGAGACCGAGACAATTCCCTTTACATAGTCTTATCCGGCAGGTTTAGAGCGCTTGCAGAGCAATCGGACGGCATACTTCATGCACTTGGCGACATCGGTGAAGGCGAACCAATAGGTGAATTTGCTCTCTTTATGGCCGAACCAAGGTCTGCTTCTGTAGTTGCCATTCGAAAATCCGTCGTGCTCAAACTGACAGAGGCCGAATACCTTGAAATCGTGGCTAACAATCCCGCATTTTCGACGAAGTTGACAAGGTTTGTAGTGAATCGGCTGCGAAGAAACAGCCTTCAGAAACACCTTGAGGTTTCTGCCAAAAACATCGCTGTGATCAATTTGCAGGCTGACAATGATATCACGGAATATACAGAAGCCGTTAAGGCCCAATTCGAATCCCTTGATGTAAGCATTCAAATTTTGGATTACGATTCCCATGCCAATCTCGAGCTCCAGGCCATGTACGATACCTTGGAGAAGCATGAGGGGCTCAATTTCCTTGTGAGCAGCGAAGATCACCTCGAGTGGTCCCGGCAGTGCATCATCTATGCGGACTTGGTGGTGATCGCGACCGATTTTTATGCAGATAGTAGCCTTCGTGAAATCGAAAGGAAACTGGATTTGTATTCCAACAATATCCTCAACAAAAAAATCTACCTGCTGCTACTACACCCTGAGAATGCCAAATTCCCTGAAAATACCAGGAGATGGTTTGAAAACAGGAACGTGGACCTACATATCCACTACCGCAAAAACCATGGTCCCGATATTCGCAGGTTCGCAAGGATATTGGCAAATAAGGCCATTGGCCTCGTGTTGGGTGGAGGAGGTGCCAAAGGATTTGCCCATTTGGGTGCAATAAAGGCGCTTTATGATGCGGGTTTGGAAATCGATTTTCTTGGCGGGACGAGCGCAGGTGCGCTTTATGGCATGACAGGCTCCTATTCGGATTTTGACAAAGAAAAGATTGACTTCTATTGCAAGGAGTCTGCGGAGAGTAAGCTCACTTCCAACGACTATACCATCCCGCTGATTTCCATTATGTCGGGGAGAAAAATGACCGACTATGTGAAAAAAATGATGGGCGATACCTATTTGGAGGATTTTTGGGTTTCGAGCTATTGTGTTTCGACCAATTACTCCAATTCTACCATAAAGATTCACGAACGTGGTTTGGCTTGGAAGCAAATTGCAGCAAGTATTGCAATTCCGGGAATTTATCCGCCGGTGGTTATTGAGAATCAGCTTCATGTAGATGGTGGGGTGGTGGATAATCTTCCGATAGAAACGATGTTCAAATACCCTGTCAAACATATCATTGCCATCTCCCTCAGCCAGTTGAAAACGCAGGAAGTCGATTTTGAGGAAACGCCGACCGCTTCACAACTTATCTGGAGCAGGGTAAGGGGTAAGAAGAAGTACCGTCTGCCCGGGATTAGCTCGATCCTCGTCAACTCATTGACACTCAATAGCAGGCAGAAGCAGGAAATGGCCAAATCCGGTGTTGATATTTACATCGAGATGGATCTCAAGGGCATAGGCATGCTCGATGATACGAAATGGCGGGAGATCGTGCAGAAGGGATATAATCAAATGAAGGTGGCTCTGGAGAGCTATCCGGATGAGAAAAAATTCTGGTGAGGAAGCTATTTCGACAGAAACAATGCTATCTTGGATAGCTGAGTAATTTTCTGAATGAAAAAAGGTCAAAACCGGCAAATGCCGAAGCGGATACAGTCTAAAACAATAATTTGAAGGCATTTATGGTGATTTCTAAAGAATCCCGGAAGAGATTGGGAATCGGTTTAATACCCGGCTTTTTCCTTTTATTACTGACTTTCGCTTCATCCGCCCAGTCCATCCACGAGCAGGTAGGAAGGCTTCCTATCACTACTTATACCACCGAGGAGTATGGGGGATACCCTCAAGTCTGGGCTGCGATACAGAGCGAGGCTGGATTGATGTATTTTGGAGCAACGGGTGGAATGTATGAATATGACGGAGTCTCTTGGCGTTCTATTTTTAATATCAGGGATTATGTAACCGTAAGAAGTCTGGCAAAGGACAGCAAGGGAAGAATTTTTTATGGTGGCCGTGATTTTGGCTATCTGGAAGTTGACGAAAAAGGTGAATCGAGGGCAGTTTCGCTCTTGCACCTAATTCCTGAGGAACTGAAATCAGGACTAACCATCGTTGATATCCTATTTTTGAATGAATTTATCCTACTTCGAAGTCCGAATTACCTCATCAGATTGGAATTGGGGGAAGATTTCACCCTAAAATCCCTAAAATCATGGCAGCCAGAAACACGGTTTGGAAAAAGTTTTTTGGTTGGGAATCAATTTTTTATCCGTCAAGTTGATCGAGGTTTATTCCTCTTGGAAGGAGAGGAATTAACCTTGATTCCAGGTACAGAAATTATTTTTGGAAAAGAGGCTGTAGTTATAATGCTTCCCTATCCGGAAAAGAATAGTAACACCCTACTTCTTGGTGGTCAGAGCATTGGGTTTTACTTTTTGGAAAAAGGTACTTTATCGAAGTTTCCGACCGAAGTAGACCGACTGATCCAAGAAGGAAATCAACTTTACGATGCAATTCCCCATCAGGGAAACTATATCCTCAGCGTCCTAGGAGTGGGAGTAGTGATCATGAATCCCAAAGGAGAAATACTCAAAAAGATAGGATCTGACCAAGGCCTACCCTCCGACGTAGTATATGGGCTTTATCTGGATAAAAACAATGGGCTTTGGGTAACCACTGAAGACGGTATGGCTAGGATATCCATAGATTCTCCGATTCTTAGTTTTCGAAAAGACTTAGGGATCAATTCAGCAGTTCGTTCCATCCAAAAAAAGGGAGCTGAACTCTATTTAGGGACTAATACCGGTTTGGTCAAATTTGATGCAATTGAAAAGGAATTCAAATCAGTCCCGCAAATCGAGAATAGAGAAATTTTTGGATTGTTGGGAAATGGGGATGATGTAATTGTTCCAGGATGGAAGTTGGATATCATTCGGAATGGTAAAGCCATTCGTTTGAATTTTCCTCAAGACGGAAGCCGCCCTGTTAGTGCAATTATCCCAAAAGATTACCCCAATCTTCTTTTAGTGGGAACCACCTCTGGGCTTCTGCTGTACGAAAAGGGTCTTTCCAAGCAATTCCCATGGGAATTAAAGGGAAAAGTTCCGGGAATTGGCCCAATCAGCAACTACTTTTTTGAAGGAAAAGATGGAAGCATTTTTACAAGTGATCAGGGAAAGCTTTATGCACTGAAAATAGAGGTAAAGGGGGTGGAACCCATTGGTAATCAGGTAATCAAATCGACTGTTTTTGATGTAGGCCCTTCGGATTCTTTTTCCAAGATTGATGGAGAATTTTATATGACTTCCCCTCAGGGCATGCAGAAGTATTCATCGGAAGAGAAGAAATTTGTAGCTACAGAAGACTTTAGTGTAGTGGAAAAGGATCTTTACGACTTTAACATGTTAAATTCAGGGATTCTTTGGTTTGAATCATCAGATAAAAAGAAGTATATCCTCAAGCGGAATACTGAAGGGAAATTTGTTAAGGACGAGAGGCCCAATTCCATAACCCCTTATTTGTCTCAAGTTGATTTTATCGACGAGGACAGCATCCTGTGGTTTGGATCTCCGAAAGGCCTGATCCGCTACGATCCCAAAAAAGACAATCAGACCGATAAGGAATTTTTTACACTGATCCGACGAATCGAAACCAAGACAGACACCATTCCTTTGCCTTTTTATGGTAGAAACAAAGGTCTAGCCCCTGTTGAAAGAAAAGAAAACTCCTACCGCTTTGAGTTTGCGGCACCTTACTTCGAAGACGAGAAGAAAACCAAGTATCAGACCTATTTGGAGGGCTTTGATCCGGATTGGGTGGACTGGATCGACAATAAGTTCAAAGAATACACCAATCTTCCTCCAGGTCCGTACACCTTTCATGTCAGGGCCCTGGCCCATACCGGAAGAATCAGCGAAGAGGCTGTCTATTCCTTTGTGGTATTGCCGCCATGGTACGCCACCTGGTGGGCGTATTTGCTATACGCCCTGTTGATAGGCGGTATAATCACCGCCATTGTGAAGTGGCGTTCACAAAAATTGAAAGCTGAAAACCGTATCCTGGAAGAGCGGGTCAATGAGCGAACTGCTGCTTTGGAAAAATCGTTGGCCGATCTGAAGTCCACCCAATCCCAGTTGATCCATGCGGAGAAAATGGCCTCTTTGGGAGAACTCACTGCCGGAATCGCCCATGAAATCCAGAATCCGCTGAATTTTGTGAATAACTTTTCGGAGGTAAGTGAGGAGTTGATCGAAGAAATGAAGGAGGAGATCGACCGGGGCAATTACGATGACGTCAAGGTGATTTCCGATGACCTCAAGGATAACCTCGGCAAAATCAAGTTTCATGGAAAAAGGGCTGATGGCATCGTAAAAAGCATGCTCCAGCACAGTCGCAAGGACAATAGCAAAAAAGAACTCACGGACATCAACCAGCTAGCAGACGAGTTTCTAAGGCTTTCCTACCACGGCCTGCGGGCAAAGGACAAATCATTCTTTGCTGACTTCCATTTGGATGCGGATCCCAACCTTCCAAAGGTTGAAGTCATTTCCCAAGAAATTGGCAGGGTTTTGCTAAATTTGATCAACAACGCGTTCTATGCAGCTTCTGAAAAGAAAAATCTTTTGGAGGAATCCGGAAACCTCGGGGATTTTAAGCCTCACGTTTGGGTCGCGACCAAAAATACCACTGAAAGCGTCAAGATTTCGGTTGGTGACAATGGCAATGGGATCCCGGATGACATCAAGTCCAAGATATTCCAGCCTTTTTTCACGACCAAGCCTACCGGGTCAGGGACTGGTCTGGGATTGTCTATGAGCTTTGATATTGTAAAGGCGCATGGAGGTGAATTGCTGGTGGAATCTGAGATCGGAAAGGGCACCGTATTCTCTATCATCCTTCCAAAAAAGCCTTGATATAAAATATTAACTTATGTTGTCGCATCATTTGTACCACATACTATCAAAAATGACCCAAAAGACGGTACCACTGTTTTTGCTTTTCATTCTCTATTTTGCTGACCATTCATTTGGTCAATCAAATGGAGAGTTGGGATTCCCTTTGATTGACAACTACTCTCCCAAAACTTATAAGGGCCATGGGCAGGTATGGGCAGTTATCCAGGACGATCGGGGTGTGATGTATTTCGGGACCTCTGCCGGCATTGTGGAGTATGATGGGGTCAATTGGAATCGCGTGAGTGTTTCGGATTCCATTGTCTTTCAGACGGTGAGGGCTTTTGAGAAGGCCGAAGGGGGGAGAATATATTTCGCAGGTGGGTTGAATTTTGGCTACTTGGAGCCTGACGACTATGGCAATTCGAAAGTGATTTCTTTGGTTGGACTGGTAAAGCCTGAGTTCAGGGATTTTTCTGATACCAGATCGATTCGCTTGCTGGGAGATTACCTTTATGTACAGAGTCTTGAATATATCTTCAGATTCAATACCAAAAAGCTTTCGGAGGGGGGTGAATTCAAGGCTTGGAAGGCCGATTCATTTTTTCCGTACACCATGGTGCTCGACGATCAATTGTATACCTTTCAACTGGAAAGAGGCCTTTACCGACTCTCAGGCGACTCTTTGCAGTTAGTCCCCGGTTCTGAGATCTTCAAAGGCACCCGGATTTACATCATGCTTCCGTACAACGGAAAAAAGGGTTTCAGGTACTTGGTCGGCACCTCAAGTGAGGGATTTTTCGGCTACGATGGCAAGACCTTCGAAAAGGTCGATACAGAGTTAGATCCACATTTGAAGGATTTATTCCTTTATCGAGCAATCAACTTACCAAACGGCGATTACCTAGTTTCGGTCATTGGCAAAGGCATCTTTGTGATGAGTCCTGAAGGAAAACTACTCCGGAACATCAATTACGACGCTGGTTTGCAGGATGAATCGGTCTATTGGCCTTATTTGGATCCTTCGGGAACGCTCTGGTTGGGGTTGGACAATGGCATTTCCAAAGCGGAACTGAGTCCTAAGATTACCACTTTTTCCAAACAATCGGGTCTGAAAACCGGGATACTGTCCATCCAACGCGCAAATGGAAGGTTGCTTATTGGAACCCCCACCGGGCTTTCCGCCCTCAGCAAGGCCACGGGAAGATTTGAACAGATTGACTTTGGAGGAGGGACACAGGTTTTTGATATTTTGCCAATTGGAGAAGAGGTTATATTCCGAAACATTAGCGGCCTTGGAGTACTCGACAAGAACTTGAAGCCTTCCTATGAGTTAGTTGACAATCGGCTGAGCGGTACTGTTTTTTTGAAATCAAGGCATTTGGATGAGAGAGTATTGATCGGTGGAGGATTTGGTGTCGCCGTGATTAGAAAGAACCAAAAAACCAATCGTTGGGAAAAGGAAGGACATTTTCCGGGTAGCTTTTTCGGCGTTTGGACTATGGCCGAGACCAATGAGGGGGACATTTGGGCCGGCACACAGTCAGGATACGCCTACAAAATAACGCCGGTTTTGGACCAAAATGGAAACATAGATTTTGATAAATCGAAAATCGTGCCCTTTGGAGGAGAAGGTCAGGAAAAAGCAGGCGATGGGGTAATTTATGGCGTGGCAGGTAAAATTTTTGCATTATCAGAGAAAGGATTTTTTTCATATAATCCACAGTCCGGGAAGTTTGAAGTAGATGATACGTTCGGCGAAATAGAGATAAACTACGCCTCGACAGACAACTTCAATATGAAAGAGGATGATTTGGGTCGGGTCTGGATCACCATTAAAAACAAGATTCGATTGGCTACGCCCCAGCCTGCTGGTGGCTACAAATTGGAGGATGACTTGTTCAACGGCTATCCATGGGAAGATATCACCACTATTTTTCCTGAAGACAGCACTACTGTTTGGATTGGTAGCGGAGACGGCCTGGTCAGAATGGAAATACAGAAAGAAAGATCAAAGGAGCGGCCATTCAAAGTATTGCTACGTCAAGCAATCACGAAACAAGACACATTGAAACTCACTGTTGTTGATAATATAGAACTCG
Organism: Mariniradius sediminis; assembly: GCF_021491425.1. NCBI lineage: Bacteria > Pseudomonadati > Bacteroidota > Cytophagia > Cytophagales > Cyclobacteriaceae > Mariniradius > Mariniradius sediminis. The sequence continues at coordinate 67,165 of NZ_JAKEVZ010000013.1, forward strand.
AAAACAACAACAATTCACTCAGGTTCATGTACGCGGCTCCCTTTTATGAACAGGAAGAGCGGACTTTGTACCAGACTTTCTTAGAAGGATTTGATGCAGACTGGACCGATTGGGGAAGCAACTCTTACAAGGAGTACACCAATTTGGGTACAGGCACGTATACATTCAGGGTCCGAGCCAAGAACCTCTACAACAACATCAGTGAGGAAGCAACCTATAAGTTCACGATACTACCTCCTTGGTATGCTACTTGGTGGGCATATCTAATCTACTTTGCCTTATTCTGTCTATTGATTTATGGTATCGATAGGTTCCAAAGAAGGAGATTGTTGATTAGGGAGAAGGAGAAAGTCCGACAACGGGAATTGGAGCACGCGCGGGAGATCCAGAAAGCGTACAATGAACTCAAGAATACCCAGGAGCAACTCATTCAATCCGAGAAAATGGCCTCTTTGGGAGAACTCACTGCCGGAATCGCCCATGAAATCCAGAATCCGCTGAATTTTGTGAATAACTTTTCGGAGGTAAGTGAGGAGTTGATCGAAGAAATGAAGGAGGAAATCGACCGGGGCAATTACGATGACGTCAAGTTGATTTCCGATGACCTCAAGGATAACCTCGGCAAGATCAAGTTCCACGGAAAAAGGGCAGACGGTATCGTCAAAAGCATGCTCCAGCACAGTCGCAAGGACAATGGCAAAAAAGAACTCACGGACATCAACCAGGTAGCAGACGAGTATCTCAGGCTTTCTTACCACGGCTTGCGGGCAAAGGACAAATCATTCTTTGCTGACTTCCATTTGGATGCGGATCCGAGTCTCCCCAAAGTAGAAGTCATCCCCCAAGAAATCGGCAGGGTGTTGTTGAATCTGATCAATAACGCCTTCTACGCTGCTTCGGAAAAGAAAAAATTGTTGGAAGAATCCGGAAACCTCGGGGACTTTAAGCCCAAAGTTTGGGTTATCACCAAGAACGAGTCAGAGGGCGTGACCATTTCCATTCGTGACAATGGCAACGGCATCCCGGATGATATCAAGTCCAAGATATTCCAACCGTTTTTTACGACAAAGCCGGCCGGTTCAGGCACGGGTTTGGGACTATCGATGAGCTACGATATCATCACCAAAGGCCACCAAGGGAGGCTTGAAGTTGAAAGCAAAACAGGAGAATTTACAGAATTTACCATATTTTTAAATACCAAAAAGTCATGAAAATATTGATTGTTGACGATGAGCGTGATGTCGAGATGTTGTTTCGGCAAAAATTCCGGAAGGAAATCAAAACTGGAGGTTTGGAGTTGGTGTTTGCATTCTCAGGGCAGCAGGCGCTAGATATCCTAAGTGAAACCGATCCGCCACAGGTAGTTTATGTGTTTTCGGACATCAACATGCCTGGAATGACCGGTCTTGAACTCCTGGAAAAAGTGAAGACGAAGTTTCCAAACATCAACGTCAGCATGATTTCGGCTTACGGGGATACTGAAAATTATAACAAGGCGATCAAATCCGGCGCAAAGGAATTTTTTACCAAGCCGATTGACTTTGATTCATTGAGAAAAGAGATTACAGCACTTCTGAATTAAAACAAACTGCGTGATGGCAAAGATACTGGTAGTGGATGATGAGGCCGATTTGGAAATGCTGATCAAGCAAAAGTTCAGGCAAAAGATCCGGCAAAATGAATATGAGTTTGTCTTTGCCCTCAACGGCAGGCAAGCGCTAGAGCAGCTGAAGGAACATCAGGACGTAGATGTAGTCCTGTCGGATATCAACATGCCTGAAATGGACGGGCTCACCTTGCTTACCAAACTCAACGAGCAGCATGCGATCCTAAAGTCTGTGATCGTCTCCGCCTACGGAGATATGGAGAATATCCGAACTGCCATGAATCGTGGTGCCTTTGATTTTGTGACTAAGCCAGTCAATTTTAATGATTTGGAGATCACGATCGAAAAGACGCTTGCGCATGTCAAGGCCCTCAAAGAAACCATCAAGGCGCTCAAGGAAAACAACATCCTCAAGATGTATGTAGACCATACCGTCCTCAGTTTCATGGCCAGCAAGGAAAGTGAAAACTCACTTTTTGACAATGAAATCATTGACGGGACAGTCGTCTTTATCGATATCTGCGGTTTTACGACTATCAGTGAAAATCAGCCCGCAAATAAGGTCATCGGACTGCTGAATGCATACTTTGACATCATGGTGCAGGATATAATCCGCGAAGGAGGGAATGTGGATAAATTTTTGGGCGATGCGGTAATGGCTACATTCAGAGGGGAGTTTCATGCCGCCAGGGCCATAGAAGCCTGTATTTCGATAAAGAACAAAATTCACCATACCGAAATCGGATTGGATGTGATCGGCTTTAAGCCTGACGTTTCGATTGGGATCAACTCCGGTGACATGGTCAGCGGGAATATTGGATCCGCAACACTCAAGCGCTTGGATTACACTGTTATCGGAGACACTGTAAATGTGGCGGCTAGGCTGCAATCCTCAGCAGAGCGCGGCCAAATCCTTATCAGTGACAAAACCTACGAAAGGGTCAAGGAATCCTTTCATTTTAAGAGCATCGGTGCCCTGACACTTAAGAACCGGGAAAAACCAGTAACTACCTATGAGGTCTTGGAGTAAGCGTATTTGACCATTTTGATTACGGTTTCAAAATCCCTTCGACCCATCCAGGGGTTGAGCGGAAGGGAAAGAACGCGCTTCGCGAGCATTTCAGCGACAGGATATTTCTTGGAATCGCCAAAGGGCTTCATCCTTGGGAGGATTACGGGGTAGTGGATGGCAGTTCCTATTCCCAAATTCTTTAATATTTCGGCGAATTGATCCCGCCTATCTGTTTGAATCACAAATAAATGAGCATTGTGATTTTCCCCCAGAATATCCATTGGCAGTGTCAACTCTAGGCCAAAAAATGCCTCAAGATAGATTTTTGCAATTGCCTTACGTCTCTGTTGCCACTGCTCGAAATACTCGAGCTTGAGGTTCAGAAAGCCTGCTTGTATGCTATCCATTCGGGCGTTCCGACCCAATACAATGTGATTTCCCTTTTCGATCTGACCATGGTTGACAAAAAGCCGCATCTCTTGGGCGAGTTTTTTGTCTCGGGTCAACAAGGCGCCGGCTTCACCCAAAGCTCCGAGGTTTTTGGTAGGGTAAAAGCTCAGGCAACCAATATCGCCCCAGGTTCCTGCCGATCTCCCTTCTTGTATTGCCCCCAATGCTTGCGCAGCATCTTCAATGACCTTCATGTTTCTGGACTTTGCCCATGCATTCAATGCCTTCATATCGACCATCTTTCCGTAAAGGTGGACCGGGATAATGGCTTTGGTTGCGGCTGTGACATGGGTGTCAAGTAGTTTCAGATCGATCAAACCCGAGGTGTCGGTATCGACAAATACCGGCTTGGCACCTGCAAGGTAGACCGCTTCAGCCGTGGAGACCCAAGTCAATGCAGGGACCAAAACCTCATCTCCAGGACCGATTTCCAGAACCCTAAGCGCAATTTCCAATGCATCTGTCCCATTGGAACAGGGAATTACCTCATCGCTTCCGGTGAGTTCTTTCAGTTTGTTTTCGAGTAACGTCAGTTCATTGCCTCCGGAATAAATGCCCGTATCCATCATCTCTCCGAATTTCTTTTTGAGAGCTGATTTTAGATCGATTGGGAATTGGCTGAGGTCAAGAAATGGAACGGGTTTTCGCATCGATAAGCTCGGTTAGTCTCTGTGTAAGTGCTTTTCTGGAATATTGGTGGATTGAGGCCGGATCAGAATTTGCCGCATTGGGTTCGAAAGCGGAGAGAAAAGCCTCAATTTCGGTGAAGTCAGTGTGTGCAAAAACTTTTCCCACATGCGCCTCGGCTAGGATTTTGGCAGCATCTCCTTCTGGATCGCCCAATGCAATGATTGGCCTGCCTGTAGCCATGTACTCGAATAGTTTTCCGGGAATGTTTCCTTTGGCGTTTTTGGTATCTGTCAGGATCAATAGCAGCAGATGGGACTTTTTGTAATATTCAAACACCGCTTGATGGCTTATATAGCCCTCAAACACGACATGAGAGGATAACCAAGGATCATTTTTCACCGATTCCTGAACACCTTCAGAAACCAATCCGACAAATCGTAGTAGGACGTTTTTCTTCTCATTTTCAAACACTTTCTTGAAGGCCAGCAAAAACGGTGTCGGGTTTCTAATGGAGTCGATGACCCCGGTGTATAGGATTTCAATGGGTTCCTCGCTTTCGGGAGTATGGGGCCAAGGATGTGGCAGATCGGATTCGTCAAATCCATTTGTCAATAGATCGACTTTTCTTTCGCCAATAGCCTCAAGGTCGGACTGAAAGGTCGGACTGATGGTCGTCACGACATCTGCTTGGGAAAGCACCTGTTTTTCCAATTTCTGATGTCTTTGTTTTACCCAATCCACCATGGGCAAGGTATCCAAAAACTCCCAGGTGGACCAAGGGTCGCGAAAATCAGCCAACCAGGTTATGCCGGTTTTCCGCTTGAGCTCCAATCCGATCAAATGAATGCTATGTGGTGGCCCAGTGGTGATTATCGCATCAAACTGGCCATTTTTCATAAGGTCCAATAGAAATCCAACGGCAGGTTTTTTCCAGAAAATCCTCGGATCTGGAATCAAAGCATTTGCGCGGAGCCATATAGCCGCTAAGTCCCTCCAGGATTTCTTTCTTTTTTCAAGGATCTTTGCAGGATTTTCCCGTTGGTTTTTGACTTTTCTGAAAAGATCATATGGTTCCCAAATCGGGAATTTCAACACCTCGACATTTTTCGGGATTTCCTTTTCCAAGCCAGGATCCTTCAAATCAAAGTCTGGATTCTCTGGTGTAAAAATAACTGGGTCCCAACCAAACTCGGGGAGATATTTGGCAAACTTCAACCATCGCTGCACCCCTGAACCTGCCGATGGCGGCCAATAGTAGGTGATGATGAGAACGCGTTTGCTCATATTGTCCAGCAGGTCTTTTCGGTACAAAATCTTACCATTGAGGATCGATTAAATCCCTGAGGAACAGGTCATAGACATTTTTTACCTGAGACATCATTTGAGGTGAAATCTGGGGTAAACTGCCTGCCTCAACATTACTGGTCAATTGCTGGAGATTCGACGCGCCAGGGATAACCGTGCTCACTTGCGGAAACTGGAGTATCCACCTTAATGCCCAATGGGCGAGCGGAATGTCCCCCTTGAAAATCTCCTTCAGTGCTTCAACCGCTTCAAGGGCTAGGTCATAGGGAACGCCGGAGAATGTTTCTCCTTTATCGAAAGCCTCACCGTTGCGATTAAATGTTCGGTGATCCTGTGGGTTGAAGGTAGTATTTGCTGAATATTTACCTGAAAGAAGGCCGCTCGCCAAGGGTACTCTTGCAATGATTCCGAATCTTGAAATCTCGGGATGATTGAAGAGGGTTTCTGAAGGCTTCTGACGGAACATGTTGAAGATAATCTGTATGGAGGAAACAATCGGATAGCTCATTGCTTGGATCGCTTCGTCAACCCTTTCAACAGAAACCCCCATAGCCCGGATTTTTCCTTCCGCGATCAAGTCCTCAAACAGCCCAAAAATCTCAGGTTTTTGGTAGATTTTCGAAGGCGGACAGTGCAATTGGATCAAATCGATCGATTCAAGTCCCGTGTTTCGGAGCGAGTCTTCGACGTGTTTTCTAAGTATATCTACTGTATAACTTTCCGCGATATGGGGTGAAATCCGCCGTCCGCACTTGGTTGCTACATAGACTTTTTCACTTCTTTCCCTAACTGTTTTGCCGACAGCCGCCTCGCTGAGTCCATTGTCGTATACATCCGCTGTGTCAATAAAATTCACTCCAAGATCAATGGCGGCATGGATAATGTCCTGGGCGTTTTTTTCTGAAAATGGTTTTCCCCAACCTCCGCCGACCTGCCAAGTGCCTAGGGAAATGTCGGAAACTTGCCAGCCAGTTTTGCCAAAAGTTCGAAAGTTCATGAATAGGTGGTATTAATGGATACCTGCGTTTCGGGAAGCAATTTAAATTTTTATCTTTAGAACCGTTTTTATCCATTATGAAAACACGTAGAAAATTTATTCAAACCCTAGCTGTTGCGAGTGCCGCCACAGCCTTACCTATCGAACTTATGGCAGAGCAATCCAAAAAACAGAAAATGATCCACCAAGTATTCTTTTGGCTTAAGCCAGGAGAGGATGTCAAAGATTTCCTAAAGGAAGCCTCCTTCTTGGGCAAATGTAAAACCGTCGCAAAATCCTACATGGGTGTTCCAGCGCCTACTGAAGCAAGGGATGTGGTTGACCATAGCTACCAAGTGGCTTGTACGCTGTTTTTTGACAGCATTGAGGATCAAAACATCTACCAAACGGATCCCGACCATCTCAAGTTTATTGAGAGAAATTCAAACAAATGGGCGTCAGTTAAGGTATATGATTTTATAGTTTAAATCCTTTCTTGGATTTGATTCGTAAAGAGTAACAACCAAATAACAACTGAATGAAAAGAGTAAAGTATTCGAGCTGGGGCATGATTCTAGTCCTCATGCTTGTGTTTTCTGCCTGTGATAAGGAAGACGATGCGGGACCTGCACCGATTTCTGCCGCAGACCAGGTGAAAAAGGCGATTTTCGACAGCATGAAGGAGTGGTATTTTTGGGAAAACAGATTGCCGGCGACCTTTGATGCAAGCAAGTTTTCATCCAATGATGAGGTATTGGATGCATTGATGTACAAGGATTTGGACCGCTGGTCTTATTTGACAACAAGAGCGGCTTTTGATGCCGCGTTCACCGGTCAAGTCTCTGGCGCACATGGATTCAGCTTTGCATTTGATAGCCAGGAACGATTATTTGTCGCTTTTGTATTCGACGGAGGACCTGCTGGATTGGATGGATGGAAAAGAGGTTGGCAAATCACCGAGATCAACGGAAAGCCAATATCCCAATATAGGACATCTACCGGATCCTACTCTTTTGACTTGGGTGCAAATACACCTGGTGTTACCAATTCATTCAAATTCAGACTGCCAGACGGAACAGAAACCGCAAGGACTATCCAAAAGGCGGCATTCCAGAGCAATTCTGTATTGCATCGGGATGTTTACCAAGTCGGAAGCAAGAAAGTCGGCTATTGGGTATATCAAAGTTTCAGGGCAACCGCCGGTCTTACGCCGACGCGCTCCCAAGAAGTTGATGATACGTTCACGTTTTTCCAAGCACAGGGAATCGAAGAGCTAGTTATCGACCTACGGTATAATGGTGGTGGTTCTGTAGCCGTGACCGAGCAAATCCTGAATTACATCGCACCTGCCAGTGCCAACGGACGGGTCATGTACACAAACAAGCACAATGCCAACAAGTTTGATTTCAACAGGTCAGTCAATTTTAACAAGAAAGGGAGTCTGAACTTGAACAGGGTAATTTTCATCACCTCTCGTGGTTCTGCATCTGCGTCAGAACTACTCATCAACTGCTTGGAACCTTACATGGACTTGGTATTGATAGGGGATAGGACCTATGGAAAGCCCGTCGGCTCATTTCCGCTATCTGGATACAACAGGGTCTTGAGTTCAAACAATGTTGAATTGGTTCCAATCACGTTTGCGATTGCTAATTCAGAGGGCAAAGCTGAGTATTTTGAAGGCTTCCCTGTGAACTTCGCAGTCAATGACAATCCAAGTAAAAATTGGGGTGATCTTGAGGAAGACAGATTTAAGGCGGCACTCGATTTTATCGAAAGCGGCACCGTAAACGCGCGACTCAAGTTTGACTTCGTCCAACCAAAATGGGAGATGATCGATGCTTTCAAGGGCCTCCAAAAGGAGTTTCCAATGTATTAGGACTTTATAGGCCCCGAATCCGGGGCCTTTTTATTTTCTCAATACATCAATGATTTTTTCCAAATCCTCACTGATCGTGATAATTCCCAATATCGGCTCGTCCCGCCGCCCTGTTTCCGTGATGAGCAAAGCTTCGGCAGGATGCGGATTCCCAAGGCTTTCGACGAAATATTCACGGGCCGTGACAAAGTCCGTGTCTTTTTTGATGATGCGGTAGTTTTTTAATCGGGTGATACCGTTGATCACATCCTGGATACTTGATTCTCTGAAAAGCTTCAGGGGTTCAGGAGTCGCAGTGAGCTTAGCCATCCATCTTGCCATTGCCTCGTAGTTGATAAGACCCAATATGTATCCTTCTTTGACGATAGGCGCTTGAGAATAGTCCTTTTCGACCATTTTTTGAAGTACAGGGACCACATTCTCCTCCGGGGATACCGAGTAAACTTCGGAGAGAAAATGTTCGCAAACCAATGGCGGGTGCATCAGAAAACCCGCGATTTTCTCAATTTCCTCCACAATATCCTCTCTCGGGTCGGCAACTGGCTTGCCTTGCTTTTTTTCGGAGTGAATAATCGCATTTCTCAAATTCCCAAAAAGTCGCAGTTGTTCGCGGTACTGTCGAACTACTACGTTTTCATCACATGCGTCATCCAAGAGCGAGAAATAACTCACAAAATTTCTTGCTTCGAGGTTTCTTCTAAGAAAATTTTCGATGGCGTTGAACGATTCCAGAAAGCGTTCGGCATTTGATAGTTTAATTTCCATAATTGGTCGATATCGGGCTGTGTTAAAAATGGAGTAGGTTGTAATTTGGTTTTTCAGTGAGATTATCCGTGTGATATCGCTTGAACCAAGTGATAAGTTTGCTGCCCGATTTCAAGTTCTTCGTTTGTTGGGACCACGATTACCTTGACTTTGGAATCCGATCGGTTGATTTCGCGAATGCCAGAGGACCTTGCCGCATTTAGGGATTGATCCAATCGGATTCCCAAATATTCCATGTTTGCGCATACTTTTTCCCGCATATCCGTATCATTTTCTCCAATACCCGCAGTAAAGATGATGGCATCGAGCCCATTCATTGCCGCAGCATACATGCCGATGTATTTTTGGATGCGGTATGCATAGAGCTCATAGGCCAAGGCGGCGTCTTTGTCACCTGCAGCAATCGCATCCTTCACATCCCGCATGTCGCTATACCCACAGAGACCCAAAAGACCACTCTTCTTGTTGAGAATATCATTGAGCTCATGGGCTGAAATTCCCCGTTCATTGATCAGGTGAAAAATGATGGACGGATCGATATCCCCACACCGTGTCCCCATCACCAATCCACCCATCGGGCCAAGACCCATACTATGATCGACGGATTTCCCGGCTTCAATCGCGGTTACCGAACTGCCGTTTCCGAGATGAATGGAAATGAGTTTTGCGCCAGGATTTTGAAGGAATTTCATCGCCATCTTGGAAACGTACTGATGGCTGCTGCCGTGGAAACCGTAAGCACGGATCCCCATTTTTTCGTACATCTCTTTTGGTACGGCAAAGCGATAGGCTCTGGGCGGCATCGTCTGATGGAATGCCGTGTCAAATACAGCAACTTGCTTCGCTTGCGGAAAAATCCTTTCTGCCACTTGGATACCCAGCAGGTTTGGCGGGTTGTGAAGTGGAGCCAATGCAAACAATTCCTCGATTTTATCTTTGACTTCATCGGAGATAAGAGTGGTCGAGGCAAACTGTTCACCTCCATGAACCACGCGGTGACCAATCGCAATGACCTCTGACATATCCGACAAAACGCCCTTATCCTTCTCCAATAGGATTTCAGTAACCGTCACAAGGGCCTCCTCATGATTCTGGATCTTGCGTTTGATTGTGAATTTTGCTTCTCCGCCATCACGTGCAACCTTGTGGGTAATGATAGAGCCGTCCAAACCTATTCGCTCCACCAATCCTGTGCAGAGTGGAGATTCATTTGGAAACTCGAATAATTGATACTTTAGAGAACTACTGCCAGAATTAAGGACTAGTATTTTCATAATTGGAAATAAAAACAGTCTGAGCGTTTTATGGGATTGATGATATTTTTAAAAAGGATTAGCCGATTCGTTTTACTTTGAGGGATGTGCCTTCTGTGCTGATGACTTTGATTTTTTCTCCCTGATCGATAAACTCGCCCCGCGAATGGGCGTCGTAAACCTCGTCGTCGATGAGGACTTTACCGCTCGGCATCAGACGGGTATGTGCTATGCCTTCCTTTCCAAGCAGCGTTTCCTGGTATACTGTTGATGTATATCCGTCTGATTTGTCCAAAGTAGTGGCCAAGGCTATTGAACTGAATGCGCGCCATTGGTTCACTTTGGGTGCGAGTGTAAAAATCAGAGCCATTGCTGCAATTGCCGCCAAAATCACCGTAAGCAACGCTACGAAAAGTTCACCTGCCGGAACAAATGTGAAGTCGAATGCCTGATTCGGGATCATCCCGAGCGTGAGCCCAGTAAGCACGCAAATTATGCCCACGATACCCGCAACTCCAAATCCGGGAATGACGAATATTTCCACCAAAAGTAGAATACAACCGATAATGAATACGGCAATTTCCCAGTTTTCCGCAAGTCCATTGAGGTAGTAGGGTATGAAATAGAGGATGATGGCGACAATTGCCGCCGCCAACGGAAACCCAACTCCCGGCGTCTGCAATTCAAAGTAAATTCCAGCAAAAATCACCAGAATCAGGAAACCACTCACTGCCGGATGAAGGAAAAATGAGATGATGGCTTCGACATTTGAAACTTCGAAGGTCGATACTTCAAAATCCTCAAAACCCTGAAGTTTGATCACTTCTTCCACCGAATCTACCTCACCCTCGCAAAAGCCGTTTTCGATTGCTTCGGAAACCGAGAATGTGATGACCGATCCTTTTTCGCTCACGCCTTCGATCTCGATATCTTCGTCCACCATCGCCTCGGCGATTTTCGGATTACGCCCCTTTGCTTCCGCGGTACTTCGCATCATTGAGCGCATATAGCTTTGATATTTGTCTGGAGCCGCATCACCAGTATCTCCCATGACAACCGTGGCCGCACCGATACTTCCTCCCGGCGCCATGTATATGCTGTCGCAAGCTATGGAAATCAATGCACCAGCCGAAGCCGCGTCTTTGTTGATCCAAACGTGTATGGGATTTTCATACTCTAAAATCATGGTGCGGATGTCGTCCGCATCATTGACAGCACCTCCATAGGTGTCCATTTCGATGACGACGAGATCGACCTTTTGCTTTTCGGCCTCTTCCAGCGCCAACTTCACACGTCTATTCATCCGTGGATCGATATTGTCGTCAATCTTGAATGTGAGCACCTTTTTCCTTGAGGAATTTGGGCTATCCTGGCCTTTAAGAGCCCCGGAGAAAAGTAACAAAAACAAAAAGAAGGGTAATAGGAAGGGTTTCATGTACGCTTATTTTAAGCTTTGAATATACCAAATATTCCCCACGTCTGAATGAATCTGATTTGATCATTGGTTTGATTAGGAATAAGAATTTGTTTTTCTTTAAAGCATTAATTCAACAGCTATGCTCAAAAGATTCATTCTATCAGTGTTCGTTTTTAGTGCCCATTTTGCCATTGCCAAACCAGCCTTACAGCCGGACCGATGGCAGCAGAAAGTCAAGTATGAAATGGATGTCACGATGGATGTTGAGAAAAATATCTATCAAGGAACACAAAAACTATATTATACAAACAACTCGCCTGACACACTCACGAGGGCGTTTTATCACTTGTATTTCAATGCTTTCCAGCCAAATTCTATGATGGACGTGCGATCGCGCACAATCGCAGATCCTGATCGGAGGGTTTTGGACCGGATACAGAAATTGGCCCCCAATGAGATTGGCTACCTCAAAGTCAAATCACTGACGATGAATGGGAAAAAGGTAAAGTATGAGGAAGTAGAAACCATCCTTGAGGTGGATCTTGTCGAACCAATTCTACCTGGTCAAACGGTCGTTTTTGATATGGTTTTCGAAGGCCAGGTGCCCTTGCAGGTACGCCGAGCTGGCAGGGACAACGCAGAGGGAATCCGATACTCCATGTCGCAATGGTATCCAAAAATGTGCGCTTACGACTGGAGAGGATGGCATGCCAATCCCTATGTGGGGCGTGAGTTCTATGGGAATTTTGGGGATTTTGATGTCAAAATTACAATAGACAAGACGTATATTCTTGGCGGTACGGGTTATTTGCAGAATGCAAACCAGATTGGCTATGGATACGAATCGGACGGGGTAACTGTACCGGCGCCAAAGGGAAAAAACCTCACCTGGCATTTTTTCGCACCAAACGTTCATGACTTTATGTGGGCCGCCGATCCAAAATACACGCACGAAAAGGTGAAAATGGAAAACGGACCAATGGTACATTTTCTTTATGTGAAGAGTGAAAAAACGGAGGAAAATTGGGCCAAACTTAAAGGCTACACGGTCGATGCAATCCGCTATATGAGTGACCGTTTTGGCATATATCCCTACGAACAGTTCTCTGTCGTGCAGGGAGGCGATGGCGGCATGGAATATCCTATGTCAACTTTGATCACCGGTCATCGCAATCTGGCGAGCTTGGTAGGAGTGACTGTACACGAATTGATCCATAGCTGGTATTATGGCGTTTTGGGTTTCAATGAGTCTTCGGAACCATGGCTGGATGAGGGTTTTACAACTTGGGGAACAGACGTGGTGATGGATGCGGTTTTCAAAAAATCGACTGGTTTTGTATTGGATGGTAACTATAAATCCTATTTCCGATTGGCGAAAGGTGGGTATGAAGAACCGTTGACAACACATGGTGACCACTACAATCTGAATGCAGCCTATGGTCCAGGGACCTACAGCAAAGGCGCTGTTTTTGTGGAACAATTATCCTATGTGATTGGAAGGGAAAACTTCGACAAAGGGATGAAGAGGCTTTGGAATGAGTGGCAGTTCAAGCATCCCAATGGTAACGACGTCATGCGCGTAATGGAAAAAGTGAGTGGCTTGGAGTTGGATTGGTATTATGATTACTTTATTGCATCTACCAAGACCATTGACTATGGGATAAAGGGCGTAGAGCCTGTCGGGAAGGAAACAAAAATTACTTTCGAAAGAAAGGGGCAAATGCCTATGCCTCTGGATGTTGTAGTGACCTATACAGATGGCACCAAGGAAACGATCTATCTTCCATTGGTGATTCAGAGGGGTGACAAACCCGAGGAGGCTGGGATGCCAAAGAGATCCCAAGTATCTAAATGGGCTTGGACTAATCCTACCCATGAGGTGCAGCTTTCGAAGCCGATAGAGAGTGTTTTGAGCGTGGAGATTGATCCTAGCCTGCGAATGGCGGACGTCAATCGGGAAAACAATAAATTTGAGGTCTTGTCTATCGAAGGCAAAAAGTAAAAAGAAAAACCCTTGGATGATGGCATCCAAGGGTTTGATAACATTAAACAAAGGCATTCTTCCGAATGCCTTTTTATTTGGTTGTTATTTTGTGTTTTTCTTGTCTTGAACCTCAGTACGGATCGCCTGAGCCAAGTTTTTAAGATCCTGCATGCCTTTTCGTACTCTTGTACCGGCAGCTTGATTTTGTTTGTCGTAAAACTTTTCAAAATCAGCTTCCAATCCAAGGACGAGATCTTTTAGTTCACTAAATCTGCTCATAACAAAAGTCAGTTTTTAAAGGTTGATGATAAGTTTATTTGAATGTTCAATATAGCTAAAATGTTTTTAAAACAACAAGCCAAGGCCTTTTTTTGATTTTTTTATTCGCCGATGGACTTTGCAAGTTCGGTATTTCTATAGTATCCTGAAGCCAATTTGTCTTTAACAGCCTCAAACGCAGCTATAGTTTCTTTCACGTCTTCCATAGTATGTACTGCTGTTGGAATAAGCCTTAGGATAATCATACCTTTTGGCACGACGGGGTAAATCACCACTGAGCAGAAAATATTATAATTCTCTCTCATATCTTTACTCAACGAAGCTGCCTCCCCAATTGTCCCGTTTAGCACTACTGGGGTTACAGGTGAGTTTGATTTACCGGTACTGAAACCTTTCTCGTGTAGACCATTTCTCAAAGCATTTACGATTTTCCAAAGGTTGTCCTTCAGTTCCGGTTTTGTTCTAAGCAACTCCAAGCGCTTCAAAGCTCCTTCTACCAATAACATCGGAAGTGATTTGGCGAAAATCTGTGAGCGCATGTTATACTTGAGGAATCGAATCACATTCGCGTCACCTGCGATAAATGCCCCGATGGACGCCATTGATTTTGCAAATGTGGAGAAATAAAGATCGATCTGATCTTGTACGCCTTGCTCTTCACCAGTTCCAGCACCTGTTTTGCCCATAGTTCCGAACCCGTGCGCATCATCTACCAACAATCTAAATTGGAATTTCTCTTTCAGTTTGACGATTTCGGCTAACTTTCCTTGGTCTCCGGTCATTCCAAACACACCCTCGGTGATTACCAAGATTCCACCACCGGTTTCTTCAGCCAGTTTGGTTGCTCTTTGAAGTTGTTTTTCGCAATTCTCTATGTCGTTGTGCGGGAATACATATCTTTTTCCCAGGTGCATGCGCAAGGCATCTATGATACAGGCGTGGCACTCGGAATCGTAAACGACGACATCTTTTCTATCCAAAAGCGAATCAATCACGGACATGATGCCCTGATAGCCATAGTTGAGCAAATAGGAGCTTTCTTTTCCAACGAATTCGGCCAATTCCCTTTCAAGCTGCTCATGAAGATCAGTCTGACCTGACATCATCCTTGCACCCATCGGATAGGCAGCTCCCCATTTTGCAGCTGCATCTGCATCTGCCTTTCTCACTTCAGGATGATTTGCCAATCCGAGGTAATTGTTAAGGCTCCATGTCAGTACTTCTTTTCCTTTGAATCTCATCCTTGGGGCTATTTCCCCTTCAAGTTTCGGGAACATAAAGTATCCCTCTGACATCTCGGAATGTTTGCCCAGTGGGCCCATGTTGACAGTTAATTTTGAGAATAAATCCAAGGTTTGAAGTATTTAGGGTTGTGAAATCAACAAAAGGACATTTGTCCAATAAATCGCGCAAAACTAACACAATTCACCCAACCCTGCAAAATTCCATTTCCAAATCGATTATACTTTCAGCATTCGGGTTAATTTACTTACTTCGCAGGGTCAGTTTTTTTGGTACATAAAACCCAAATATGCGAAAAATCAAAAAATTGCTCGTTGCCAATCGGGGTGAAATCAGCCTCAGAGTCATGCGCACGGCAAAAGAGATGGGGATTTCCACGGTTGCCGTTTACAGTGAGGCAGATAGAAATTCCCCCCATGTAGCCTTTGCGGATGAAGCAGTCCTTTTAGGCCCCGCGCCGTCCAGTCAATCCTATTTGCGCGCAGATAAAATCATCGAAACAGCTCTTAAAATGGGTGTGGATGCCATCCATCCAGGATATGGTTTTCTGTCCGAAAATGCTGATTTCGCAAAGAAAGTAACGGAAGCAGGGATCATTTTTGTGGGACCTTCTCCTGAGTCGATAGAGGTAATGGGCAGCAAACTTGCTGCCAAACAAGCGGTCGCCAGATACGGCATACCCATGGTACCTGGTACTGAAGACGCGATCTCGGACATCCCTGCCGCAAAACATAAGGCTTTTGAAATCGGCTATCCGATACTGATCAAGGCAAGTGCGGGAGGTGGCGGAAAGGGCATGCGCATCGTGAATCAAGAGGAGGAATTTGAGGAACAAATGCTAAGGGCAATTTCCGAGGCACAGTCTGCTTTTGGTGATGGGGCGGTATTTATAGAAAAATACATTACCTCGCCGAGGCATATAGAAATACAAGTCTTGGGAGATCAGCATGGCAATGTCGTCTACTTGTTCGAGAGAGAATGCTCAGTGCAAAGGCGTCACCAAAAGGTGATTGAGGAAGCTCCTTCCGCTGTTGTTTCTCCAAAGATGAGAATGGCAATGGGTGAAGCGGCGGTGCAAGTGGCGAAGGCTTGCGACTATTACGGTGCAGGAACCGTGGAGTTTATCGTCGATGAAAAACTGGATTTTTACTTCTTGGAAATGAATACCCGCCTCCAAGTCGAGCATCCGGTAACCGAGATGATTACGGGCAAGGACTTGGTAAAAGAACAAATCCTGATAGCTGAGGGCTATCCGTTATCCTTTTCCCAAAATGATCTCAAGATTTCTGGGCATTCCATTGAAGTACGCGTGTATGCCGAGGACCCGAAAAACAACTTTCTCCCTGATATCGGAAGACTGAGAACCTATGTACGTCCGCAGGGGCCGGGCATAAGGGTCGACGATGGGTTTGAAGAGGGAATGGATATCCCAATTTATTATGACCCCATGATTGCGAAGCTTATCGTGCATGATGAAAACCGTGAAAAAGCAATCCAGAGAATGATCCGCGCGATTGATGAATACCAAATCACGGGAATAGAGACAACGCTTGACTTTTGCCGATTTGTGTTGGGACATGAGGCTTTTACCTCTGGTGATTTTGACACAAAATTCGTGGAGAAGTATTTCAGACCTGACTTGCTTAAAGTCCATTGGTCAGACTCCGAGAAGGAGCTTCTTGCAGGGTTGGCGGTCGAAATCTTCGAACAATCAAAATCGAAGCTCGTCAGAGTTGGCGCGACGGAATCAAATTCGAGTCCAAGAACGAACTGGAAAAACCGCCTGATCTGATGGCTGAAATCCTTCCAATCAAGGCTTGGAGATACCACGGACGCTTTGCTGAGAACATAGAGGAACTCACCTCTCCGCTATTTGATGTCGTTTCTCACAAGCAAAGGCAGGCCTTGTATGCCAACCCATACAATAGCATCCATCTGTCGGTGCCGCTTGGTGAAAATCCCGGTGCCGCTGCAGTCGAGACACTGGTGGATTGGAAAGCGGAAAAAATAATCACACAAGACGCTGTTCCCGGGATTTATGTTTACTATCAGTATTTTAGATTCCCGGGGGAAGAACAGGAATCCTGCAGGAAAGGCTTTATTGCCCAAATCAAGACCTATGATTGGCATGAACGTGTTGTGCTGCGGCACGAAAACACTATGTCAAAAGCCGTCAATGATCGTTTGGACATTTTGCGCGCAACTGAATTCCAGACGAGCCCCACACATGGGCTTTACGAGGATCCACTTCACGAGTTGGAACCCTATATGGATGACGCGATCTTGGATCCAATTTTCGATATCGAAGATTATCAAGGTGTTAGGGAGGTTTTGGCCGTCATCCATGATGCCTCGTTGATTCGAAAATTCCTGGAAGTGATGGCAAGCAAGCAGATCATCTTGGCAGATGGACATCATCGGTATGAAGGTGCGATTGCATATCGTAAAGAAAAAAAGTCTGAACATGCCCCGCCACTAAGATGGAACGCATATGATTACCACATGATGTATTTCACCAATGCGCTTTCAAAAGATCTAAGGATATTGCCTACTCATCGACTTTTCAGAGACTTCGGCTTAGATGAAGGCGAAATTCTGAAGAGGCTGGAGGCTTTTTTCATTGTGAAAAAACTCAACGATGTCAGCGAGATTTCCGAACTCATTCTTCAAAAGGATTGGGCCTTTGGATTGGTGTTCCCAGAAAATGCCTACAAAATCAGACTCATACCGGAATGCATCGAACAAATGGATATGCAAGTACCTCACCTAGTCAAACGTGTTGATATGACCGTGCTGCATTATTTTTTCGTCGAGAAGGTTCTGGGAATACCGATGGACGCACAACGCTTCATTGAGAAGATTGAGTACGAGCGAAGTTTGATGAAGTGCTTGGCGCAAGTAGAATCCGGAAGGGCCGATTTTGCCGTGGTCGCCAAAGAGGTGAAAATGTCCGAGGTTTTGGATGTTTGCAAAAGCGGCTACACGATGCCCCAGAAATCCACATACTTTTACCCAAAAACATTGTCCGGACTTCTTTTCGGATCGATAAAACAGGAGGAGTTCGATTTTCCATACGAAGCGTTTTTCCATGATCAAACTCGAAGGATATAGACTAATCCTAGCCTCACAGTCACCGCGTCGCCGGGAATTGCTTGCCGGTTTGGGCTTGGATTTTGATGTCAAAGTTAAACCAATCGCCGAGGACTATCCGGAAGAACTTGCCGCGACTGAGGTCGCTGGATTTCTCGCAAAGAAAAAGGCTGAAGCTTATCGGCCTGACATTGGGACAGATGAGATCGTACTTACTTCAGACACAGTGGTGATTTTGGGCGGGAAAATACTCGGCAAACCCGTAGACGCCTTGGAGGCGAAGTCGATGCTGAGGGCGCTTTCCGGAAAATCCCATTTGGTCGTAACGGGCATAAGCTTTACCTCGGCTACTAAGCAAGTGACCGAATCAGATTCGGCAGTGGTCTACTTCAGGGATTTGAGTGAGGGTGAAATCGATTTTTATATCGAAAGTTTCAAACCATTTGACAAAGCTGGAGCCTATGGAATCCAAGAATGGATTGGGTTTATCGGTGTCGAGAAGATCGAGGGTTCTTTTTTCACCGTTATGGGGCTACCATTACATTTGGTCTATCAGGTTTTGAAATCTTGGAATTCTTAGTTCTTAAATTTTCTTTTAGACCTGAAGCGAAATAGTAAACAATTATTTTAAGTCCTAGATCGCATATTTTTGGGCAGCGCTTATCTCCCTAGAAAAAAAATGGGGCTTGGTATCATAACCAAGCCCCATTTTTTCATGAATCGCAATTGCTATTTTTTCACAGGTGGAGTAGGGGTTTCCAATTTTTTGACTGGATCGCCTTCCTTCAGTTCCTTGCTGACCACGAAGTATGGACCCGAGATGATTTCCTGACCTTCGGTCAATCCTTCGAGTACTTCTATATTGTCAAAGTCCGAGATTCCCGTTTTGATATTTTGGATTTTGGCCTTGCCATCTTCAATTAGGAAAACAAGCTCTTGAGCTTTGGCACTTGCATCCTTGATGGTCGTATCGGGCCTTGTCGTCACTGCACCGAGTGGAACGGATAGGACATTGTCTTTCTTCTGTGTGATGATTTCCACTGTTGCAGTCATGCCCGGCCTGAAAGGATACTTATTCCTTTCAGTGACCAACTCCGCATACGAGTCGTTGATGATCCTGATTTTTACTTCAAATTCGGTGACCGCATCAGCGCTTGCCTTGGTGTTTGCGGAATTCGCAATGGACGTTACGACTCCTTTGAATTTCTTTCCGGTAGCGGAGTAAGAATCCACGTCGATGATCGTGGTATCACCCATGCTGATCCTTACGATGTCATTTTCATTGACATTTACACGGACTTCCATGCGGGTCAAGTCAGCCAACCTCAGCATCTCGGTACCTGCCATTTGCTGCGTTCCAACCACCCTTTCACCTTTTTCGACGAGGAGTTTGGAAACGATGCCGTTGACAGGTGAATATACATTGGTCAGGCGGAGGTTTTCAGCAGCTTCAGACACGGTAGCCTGTGAGCTTTTCACAATGTATTCAGCTGCAATCACTTGTTGTTTAGCAGCGTCAAGGTCGTTGGAGGAGGTGAAGAACGTTGCTTGGAATTGTTCCCAATCTGCATCCGAAATGACCTTGTCTTTGTAGAGCTTTTCGTTTCTCCTGAACTCAAGTTCGGCACGGGTATACTGCGCCTCCGCTCTTTTGAGGTTCGCACGGGCCTGGGCGAGATTTGCCTGGTTTTGGTTCAGGTTTGCCCGAGCTCTGTCCAAGGCTGAGATAAAATTGTCAGGACGGATCTTGACCAAAAGGTCGCCAACTTTGACAGAGTCGCCATCGATCACGTTGAGTTCGATGATCTCACCCGCCACATCCGGGCTGAGCTTCACTTCGATTTCCGGCTCGACGACGCCGGAAGCACTTACTTTTTCAATAATTGATTTTTTGGAAGCGGTCGCGATCTCGACACTCGTTTCCTTTTTGCCGCCAAACCAGCCGGCGGACCTACCGATAATTGCCAATAGGATCACACCTACAAGGACCCCAAGGAGTATATAAATCAGCTTATTGTTTGATTTTTTCTTTGCCATAAAGCGATAAGTTGGTTAAAGTTCAAGAGGATTTCCGAGGTAAAAATCAAGGACTTTTGCCCTGAATATGTATGTGTACTTGGCTGCGACAAGGTCAGCCTGCGCGTTGAAGTAATTGTTTTGAGCCAATTGAAAATCAGCGAAGTTGATGGCACCCGCATCGAATCGCTGCTGCGCAATCCTGAACGCTTCGCCGAGCGATTCAACCCGAATAATCGAAGCGCGGTAGGACTGTTTTGCCGCATTGGCCTGGGTAAGGGCGGTTTCGATATCCTGCCTTAGCTGCAAGTTCGTTTCAAACTCCTGGATTTCGCTGAGTCGTTTTTGAAGACGTGCACGTTGCAAGTTGGCTTTGTTTCTGAGGTTATTGAGGATTGGGATATTTAGCTGGATCGTTCCAGAGTAGGAGAAGTTATTTTGGATTTGGGTCCAAAAGATATCGCGTTGGCCCATGAAATATTGGTCAACGTAGTTGGAAAACGAACTACCGCCAATACCTAAAGTTGGTAGAAAAACGCCATTCGCGACCTTGATGCCGTAATCGGCACTTTTCACGCCAAGCGATGCGGCTTTGGTTTGGGGCATGATTTCCTTTGAAACCGAGTAAATTTGGTATGGATCGGTCATTGCCAACACGTATTCTTCAGCATCTAAATCAGGGGTGAAAACATCGAAATCCTCAGTAAGGATATTAGGCAAAACCAAAGCTTGTATCAGATTCAATTTCGCCAGCTGAAGTGTGTTGGTAGCGTTGATTACTTCCAGTTCGTTGGTTGCCATTTGTGCCTGCAAGTCAAGCTTATTGGCCAAAGGCAAAGCACCTGCATCGACTCTTTTTGAGGTGTTTTCGTATTGTTCTTTCGTACTGATGAGCTGGTTTTGGGCAATCTTGAGCTGTTCTTTGGCAAAAACCACATTGATAAACAGATTGACTACGTTGAGCGTAATGTTGTTTTTCGTGGTTTCCACATTGTATGTCTGCAGCTCGATGTTTGTCTTGGCCTGCTCGACAGAGTTGTGGATTTGTCTTCCCGCAAAGACGGTAAGGTTAGAAGAGGAAAACAAGTTGACGTTTCCGATCCGGTTATTTTCGAATAGGTTGGTCACTGGGTTGATGGAACGACCCCAACGGTAGCCCGTATTTGCGCCCATGTTGAACGTTGGGATTCTTTGACCGTTTGCAGCCATGAGGTCTACCTCTGACCTTGACAGTTCAACCCTGCTGCGTAACAGCGTTAAGTTGTTTTCGAGTGCTAATCGGATACATGTTTCCAGATCCGTCTGGTTCCAGGATTGACCTGGTGTTGATTGTGCGTAGGTAAAGTAGAAGCTACTACAAAAAACAATAGTGGTTAGAATTCTTTTAATCATGTAGTTAAATATCAATATCTGGTATATAAATCAACTCTTTAATCCAAGTGAGACTTCTTAAATAAGCTATTGTGGTTTCCCTGATTCCGCTGTCCATCTCGATCACGTGGCAGGCTAGATCATTTTTGCCTTTTCGCGACACAGACATTGTAGCGATGTTTGTCTTTTCCTGTGCAATTACCGAAGAAATAAAGGCGATGGCTCCGGAAATGTCGTCAGCTTTGATGATCAGCGTGTGGGACTGGGCGGAGAAATTCGCATTGAATCCATCCACGGCCGCGATGTTGATTACCCCGCCGCCGAGGCTTTCGCCAATCACTTCAATCTCTCGATCACCTTTTTTCAAATTCAATTTGATGGTATTGGGATGATAAATAGATGCGTTACCAACTGATTTGAACGTGTATTGAAGTCCATTTGCGGCCGCAAAATCAAAGGCTGTCCTGATACGTTCATCGTCGGTGTTGAAATCCAATAAGCCACCAATGATCGCTCTGTCACTTCCGTGGCCCTCATATGTTCTGGCGAAAGAATTATAAAACGTGATCGTCGCGCTATCTGGACGACCCCCTAAAATCTTTATTGCAGCCCGAGCGATTCGTACTACGCCCGCAGTATGGGAGGAAGATGGCCCAATCATCACTGGCCCGATCATATCAAAAATGCTGCTTTTGGTTCCCATGCTGTCCTGATGAGGCAATTAACGTGCTAATGTAATAAGTTTGGTAGAGATGGGAGGGATAAAACTTGAGAAGCGCAGATAATTTGAGATAAATCAGGCTTTCTTTAACTATTTTTAGCATGCAAAAAGAAAACAAACGATGCTTTTGACCGAAAATGAACACTACTACGACCGATTTTGAGACAATTTTTATTCAGAAACATGATTCTAGGAAATGGGAAATAGGTGATGGCATGGCGATTAATCGTGGGTTTCTCTTTGGGGACGGCATTTTTGAAACCATGGTGCTAAAAAACCAAAAAATAAGGTTTTCCGATTTTCACAAAAGTCGCGTTGAAGAGGGTTGTGGTGTGCTTGGGTTGGAATCCTCGACACTGTCAACTTTAGAGGAAATTGAAGAAGCGGTACTGAAAATGGCTTCAAATAACCAGCCACTGAGAATTCGGTGGAATGTATTTCGGGCCGGTCTTGGGAAATACACGCCAGAAACAGACCGGATTGGTGAAAACCTTCTCATCCAAAGTTTTCATCCCGCAGTTTCGATAAAGCAACACGCCTACTTTAGTAAAGCGTATTTTGTTCCGCAAACGCCCTGGAGCCATTGTAAGACGCTCAACGCGCTGCCCTACGTCCTAGCCAACCGACAGCGGAAGCAACTCGGGAAAGACGAAGTGATTCTGTTAAATTCCGATGGGTACATTTCCGAAGCAGGCGCGGCGAATATATTTTGGGAGAAGACTGGGAGGTTTTATACGCCTTCGCTGGAATGTTCTTGTATCGCTGGAGTCGGGAGAAATGCGATTTTAAACCACTTTCAAAAAAACAGTATTCCCCTCGCAGAGGGAAAATTCAAACCAGAAGAACTAATGAGCGCTGACAGGGTTTTCGTCAGCAATGTCACGGGAATCAGTTATATCCAAGAAATCGACGGAAAGAGATTTGACATTTCCAGAATCGATCAATTGGACCAATTATTTCATTGAAAAACAGGTATTTGAAACCAATTTTTTAAACTGCCACTTCAGCCTTGATGTGGGGATGTGGATCATAGTTTAGCAGTTCGAAATCCTCGAATCTGAATCCGAAAATATCCTTCACTTCAGGGTTGATTTTCATTGTCGGCAAAGGCCTAAGTTCTCTGCTAAGCTGTAACCTAGCTTGTTCCAAGTGATTGCTGTAGAGGTGTGCATCCCCAAAGGTGTGTACAAAATCTCCTGGCTCCAATCCACATACCTGAGCGACCATCATTGTAAACAAGGCGTATGATGCGATGTTAAATGGCACTCCCAAGAAGACATCGGCGCTTCGCTGGTACAATTGGCAGGAAAGTTTTCCTTCAGCTACATAAAATTGGAACAGGGTGTGGCAGGGGGGAAGCGCCATTTGGTCTACATCCGCCACGTTCCAAGCCGAAACGATATGCCTTCTGCTGTCAGGTTTGGTTTTGATTTGATGGATGAGGTTTTTGATTTGGTCGATTTCGCCGCCCTTTCCATCAGGCCAATGTCGCCACTGATAGCCATATACCGGACCCAAATTTCCATTCTCATCTGCCCACTCGTCCCAAATGCTCACTTTATTTTCTTTGAGGTATTGGATATTGCTTTCGCCCTTCAAAAACCAAAGCAGTTCATGGATGATGGAGCGTAAGTGTAGCTTTTTGGTAGTGACCAAAGGAAAGCCCTCAGTAAGGTCAAAACGCATTTGATAGCCAAATACGCTGATAGTACCTGTACCTGTACGGTCTTCCTTTTTGACGCCATTGTCCAAAATATGCTGCATCAAATCATGATACTGTTTCATAAGGGAGAGGGATTTGTGTGGGCAAGATAGGAAGAGTCTTGTTTTCCTGAAAACAAAGCACCTGAATTGTGGAAAAATCAGTCGCAAAATCCACCCAAACCCAAATGATACGAAAACAATATTTGTCCTACGCTGTATATCTTAGCGAACATGAACTTTCAAAGAAAACAGGCGATTTTCAACCTACTAATGGGGCTATTTGTCACCGTTTTGATATTGATTTTTCGGCCTGAGCCAAAGTTTGATTACGATTTCGAGAATTTTTTCAGTCAGGATAACGATGAACTCAAGTTTTACCAGGATTTCAGAAACACCTTTGAAAATGACAATGACTATTTATTGCTGGCATTAGGGAATAGACCGGATATTTTTGACAGCCTTTTTTTGGACAAAGCATTTCGGATACAAATGATGCTCGATACTTTGACCGGGGTGGAGGAGACAATTTCTATATTGACCGTCGATGAACCAGTTATCAGTCCTTTTGGGGTGCGTTTTCGGAAAGTCTTGGATTGGTCATCGAATTCAGCGTTGGCCAATTCGAAATCAAAAATTGCCCAAGATCAGAATCTGGCGGGTAATTTCTTTAGTGAATCTGCTGAATTTCTTCTAATTCAAATCAAGAATAAACAAAGGATTTCCAAGGAGGAAGGAGACATCTTGTACGGTAAGATTCTTGAAGTTCTTGAAAAATCAGGGATTGAATCATTTCACATCGCGGGAAAAATTAGGGCTCAAGGGGAATTTGTGACACTGATGCAAAATGAGTTTGGGTTTTTCTTGGGATTGTCTTTCCTGCTGATTGCCTTTGTCTTATGGCTGCTTTTCAGAGTTTGGTGGTCGGTGGTGGTTCCCTTGCTCGTATTGGCAATCGGAATAATCTGGTCAATTGCCATCCAATTATGGGCGGGCAAGGCGCTGGATTTGATGTCGGTCATGTTGCCGACAATCCTCGCTATTGTAGGTTTGGCGGCCATGATCCATTTCATGAACAAATACCGGGCACTGGTTAAGGAAGGATTGGATAAGGAGGCAGCGATCCAAAAAGCATATTCTCAACTTGTCTTCCCGGTTTTTTTAACCTCGTTGACTACCTCGCTTGGATTTTTCACGCTGTATTTCACGGATGTTCCCGTCTTGAAATTTTTCGGATTGTTTACTGCACTTGGTGTGATACTTATGATGCTAGCTGTGATTGGGTTAAGTCCGGGCTTATTTTACCTTTTTCCGAGATTCAAGACTAAGGAAGGTATTGCCGAAACAGACCGCTGGGAGCCATTTCTTAGACTCAGCTTTATGGGTGTCATTCGATATCAAAGAAACATTGCACTATTCTTTCTGATTGCAACCTTAGGTTCAATGTATCTTTCCAATCAATTGAAAATCAATGGTTTTATATTGGATAGTCTTCCTCAGGACAGTGAACTTTCGCGAGAGTTTAAGTTTTTCGATGATGAGTTTGGTGGTTCAAAACCAATTGAAATCCACCTGCAAGTTGGTGCGCTAAAAGACAACGTTTTTGATCGGGATGTACTGCTTGAAATTGAAAAAATCGAGGGTTTTGCGATGGAGCATTTTGGTGCTTCAAGTGTGGTTTCGCCCGTATCTGTCGCCAAGTTTTTGAATAAAGCCCAAAATGGAGGAAACGACAAGGCCTTTGTACTGCCGAGCCCGGGTCAACTTGAGCGAATGAGGCCGCTGATTCAAAAATGGGACGAAAACAGCCCAGTGAAGGTATTTTCCCCGGATCAAAAGCAAGGTAGGATTTCGGGAAGATCGCCTGATTTTGGGAGCTATAGGTCTGAAAAGGACAAGGTCAAATTTGAAGAATTCATTAAAAAAGAAATCAATCAGGATTTATTGCGGGTAAGGTTGACGGGTACTTCTCACCTGATTGACATCAGTCATCAAAATGTGTCAGTGCAGTTGGCAAAGGGGATCGGGATTGCTTTTTTGGTGGTGGCTGTGTTCGTTGGATTCTTGTTCCGGTCATGGCTTTTGCCGATTTTGGTTTTGATTCCAAATGTGATTCCGCTTTTTTGGGTTGCCGGGGTCATGTGGATGATTGGAGCAGAGTTGAGCTTGAGCACAGCGATAGTTTTTACGGTTGCTTTCGGGATAGCGGTCGATGATACGATTCATTTCATGTCCAAACTCCAGTACGAGTACCAGCAGGGGAAACCTTGGCTCTATGCCATCAAGCGGACCTACCTTGAAACGGGAAAGTCCATCGTAC
Source organism: Mariniradius sediminis (assembly GCF_021491425.1). NCBI lineage: Bacteria > Pseudomonadati > Bacteroidota > Cytophagia > Cytophagales > Cyclobacteriaceae > Mariniradius > Mariniradius sediminis. Next base: position 93,182 of record NZ_JAKEVZ010000013.1, read on the forward strand.
TTAGCTCGTTGGTTTTGATTTCGGGCTTTGGGATTTTGGTTTTCAGCCAGTTTGGAGTGACTTTTTATGTCGGATTGCTCATCAGCTCGGCGTTATTTTTTGCGCTGATTGCGGACATGGTGTTGTTGCCGGTTTTGATGGTTTTTTATCACAAAGTAGAAAAATCGAGGTTAATCTTTTGATTTGGCAATCGTATCCTCGTCGAGTTCAAACACGGCTGATATAGGATAGTGGTCTGAATAATCCACTTCCGAATGGGTTTCAAAATTTTTGATTTTCAATGATTTATCATGGAAAATATTATCAATTCGGAGGAAAAAAAGCACTTTGTTGTACGTGAACCCAAAGCCGCGGCCAGCCATTTCGAAGGCATTGTCCATGATGCTTCGCAGTGACATGTACGTGTAGCTGTATGGTACATCATTGAAATCGCCTACAAGAATGTTACGGTAGGGGCTATTCTCCATGTGTTCGAACAATGTCTTGAGTTGCGAGGCGCGGGATACCTGCCCCCGCTTGAGTTTTCCAAGCGTTTTTCTATAGTGTTCCTTTATACCCTCGATGTTGTCCAATTCGGCAGAGGGAATATTCATTGATTCCAAATGCACGTTGTAGATGCGGATCGTGTCCTTGTTTACTTTGACGTCGGCAAAAATGATCCCGTTGGTTGTTCTCGAATCCAAGACTACGCCGTCATTTACGATAGGATAGCGGCTAAAAATGGCCATACCGTAGGTTGCCTTTTTGGGGTTGCCTTGGATGATTTGGTAGGAATGGCCGTACCCCTTTTCGGTACCCAATTGCTTGATGGCGTTTCTTGACGGGGTGGTAGGGTCTTGGTAGAACTCTTGGAAACATTTGATATCCGAATCGTTTTCCTTGAGCCATTGCAGGATATTCTGCGAATTTTCAGCCTTTCCGTCACGACTGTAACTGAACAAATGCACGTTATATGACAAAACAGAAAGGCCTTCTTTGTCGGGATTATTTTGGCGGATCTGATAGGTCATCCCGACGTATTTCCACCCAAAAATGATCGCAAGGAGCGGAAGAATGGCGAGTTTTCTTCTGGCCAAAATCAATCCTACCAGCAGTATCAAATTGATGACGAGCAAAACGGGAATCGTAAGTGCTACCAATCCGACGTATGGGAAATAAAGCGGGGAAATGTAAACGCTAAAAAATAGGGCAAGCGATACCAGAAAAAAGAATACGGTGAAAAACCTGAGCATGGATGGTGAAAGGATTGGCGGCGAAAATTATTCGTAAAACGATCACCATCCAAATACTTTTTGCAAGCCAATTATTTTTGACCTGCAAAAAGCACATGTCCTCAATCAATTGCCCTCCGTAAGCTTGGGTCGGGGATCATTTTGATTTGATCAAGATCAACTCTTCTTGTGGTTTCATCAAATACCTGGCACCGTCTTTTGTCACAACGGCCGTCTCTTCGACAGACATGGTTTTGGTCCCGCCTTGTGGGAGTTTCCAGGCATGAAATCCATCAAAGGCAAACAACATTCCTTCCTTCAGCGGCTTGACTGATGCGGGTCTTACGGAAGGGTCGGGTAGGAGTCCTCCGCCGAGGTTTGGTCCGATATCATGCGCCACATAGCCGACCGGGTGTCCGGTGCTCCACATTACAGGTTCAGAGCCTCTTTCCGCCATCCAGTCTCTTTGTGCCTTGTCGACTTGATAACCAAGAACGCCTGGCTTCATCGCGGCAAGCGCTTTCCTGTTACCACCTATGGAAGACTCAAAATAGAATTGCACAGAATCCGGCGCTTTGGTTTCTCCTTCGCGCAATACGTAGGCGAAGCGCTGGATATCGGAAACCCACATGTCGTAAACCTTGATACCGAAATCAATCTGGATAACATCACCCGGCATGATGACTTTGTCGGTCGCGTGGGAGTGACCTCGATCGGGTCCAGAGTTTACATTGGGATTCTGGTCTGGGTGCCAAGCGTCCGTGACACCATATTCTTCCATTTTTTTCTTTAGGAACTTCCCGATATCAGCATCCGTGCTTGTTCCGGGAATGACCGATTCGTAGGCTTCCACTTGCCATCGCGCGGTTAACTCGGCTGCTTTTGTCATGATTTCCACTTCAGCAGGCAACTTCACGCTGAGCCATTCATAGACCAATTGATCGGAGGAAATGAGCTTTGAAGCATCTTCTCCAAGTGCCTCTTCCAATGTTTTTCTTTGTGTATAGCTCAAGCCATCGGCCAGTTCATTTTCAAAAGATGAATTCACTGCAATGGTTTTGAATCCTTTTGATTTGATAAAAGGCATCGCTTCTAAAACGGCTGATTTTCCACGCTCGACCGGAATCACCTCGTCGTGGATTTTCAGGTCCGCAAGCGCAGTGGATTCTCCAATGGGAGAAAATGCGACAGATTTGACATTTTCTCCGTCCAGATAAAAGAGAAATAGTGCCGTGCCGCCAGCATTCTCACCTCCTATGTGGTGGGCAATGGGGTCGTTGTTGTTTTCCCGACAAATGATAACCCACGCATCTACTGATGCTGCTTTCATTGCCTCTGGGAGCAATTTTTGGATTCTCTCTTTTCTGATTTCTGGCCATGGGCTCGGTCCGGAAAATGGATTTTCAAAGGATGGTTTGATCGCTTCGTTTTTGCATCCGGCAAGTGTAGCGATCATGAGAAGAAGTGCGGCAATCTTCTTAATGGAGTGCATGGCTCTTTTAGTTGATGTAATTTTTATGGAAGTGCCAAAATAGGGTTTTGTGGAAGAAAATGAAAAGGCAGATTGCGGTATCCAATCAAATTATGCTTAACGAATTGACAATCAATTTGCTGAATACTCATTTGGTTTGATTTGATGTGCTTTGAAAAATCCCTAAGGTGCCATAACGAGGCAAAAGGCCTTACATTTGGTTTTGTTCTTGAAAAATTATTTATCTTCGGATATCAAAAAACCACTCAAAAATGAAAAAAAATATCCTATTACTGGCATTTCTCGCTGCCGGCACGCTTTTGATCTCCTCCTGCGGGGGCGAGAAATCTTCGGAATCCACCTCCGCTGAATCAACCGAAGCGGGCGCTGAGGAGGCAAAACCCGAGGCCGAACAGCGCCCAAGCCCCTTGAGATCGCTGCAAGGAACAATTGGAGCGGCAACCGTTGCCATTCAATATGGAGCGCCTTCTGTTAAGGGACGAGTAATTTGGGGGGATTTGGTACCCTACAATGAGGTTTGGAGAACCGGCGCCAACGAAGCGACCTATGTTGACCTCAGTGCTGATGTAACCGTAGAGGGACAGCCGTTGAAGGCGGGTAGATATTCCCTTTTCACGATTCCAAAATCATCGGGTAAGTGGACGGTAATATTCAATTCTGAATGGGACTTGGAGCATGGACATTTCCAATACAAGCAAGAAAACGATGTGCTGAGGGTAGAATCCACGCCAGAATGGGTGAATGACAGCCAAGAACAGCTTACAATCGCGATCGAGTCTCCAGGTATTGTAGTGCGTTGGGAAAAGCTCAAGCTTCCGATCGCCATTCAATAATGTGAATTGATTTAAAAGCCCTGAATTCCACGATTGGAATTCGGGGCTTTTTATTAGTGCCCACTCTCGAGCCTGGGAAACATTTCTTTCAAGATTTGATTGGTTTCAAAACTTATGACACGAACCGTTTGAATTGATTCGGAAAAGGTTTTCAGTTCCAATCCTAATTTCAAGCAGCCGACTTCCTCCTCCCATCAACAATATGCGATACCTTGGATTCCTTGTCAGTCTTTTCGTCTCGATCCTTCTTGGGGTAATTTTGAATATGCAGATTGGGTCAGTCCCGCCCATTGGGAAATTGTTGGACCCGAACCATGGTTTTTGGCAAAACTGCTACAGCGAAGATCGCCTTGCCCAGGAATTCGTGAGTTTACAGGGGCTTTCCGCTCCCGTGAAGGTTGTTTATGATGAGCACTTAGTACCGCATATTTTTGCTCAAAATGAAAGTGACCTTTATCGGACGCAGGGGTATGTCACTGCCCAACATCGTCTTTGGCAAATGGAATTCCAAACTATGGCCGCGGCCGGCAGGATTTCAGAGATTGTGGGACCAATTGCATTGGAGCTGGATCGGATGACTCGAAGAAAAGGCTTAGCCTACAGTGCCGAGCAAGCCGAGAAATTCATCCAAAAGGAACATCCTGAGACTTATCGTTTGATGGAGGCTTATGCGGACGGCGTTAATCAATACATTGCGCAACTTTCGAAAGCCCGCACTCCACTGGAGTACAAGATTCTCAATTATGAACCAGAGCAATGGAGCGTCTACAAATCGGCACTTCTCTTGAAATATATGGCGGACATGTTGGTTGGAGACAAAGATTTGGATTACACAAACACAAGGAAATTGATAGGTCAAGAATGGTTTGCGAAGCTCTTTCCTGAATTTCCAGCCGAAAACGATCCGGTAATCGAAAAAGAGCGTGTTTGGGATTTCCAGGCAATTCAAGTACCCCTTCCAGAAGGCATCAATTATCCTGACAGCTTGATCGTCCAAGAACCACTTCCCAATCCGGAAGATGGCGTGGGATCAAACAATTGGGCGGTTTCCGGAAAAAAAACCAAGAGTGGCAATCCTATTTTGGCAAATGATCCACACCTGAGCTTAAATCTTCCCTCGCTTTGGTATGCGATGCAACTTTCCACGCCGGATTATTCCGCCAAAGGAGCTACACTTCCAGGGGCACTCGGGATCATTTCGGGATTCAACGAGCATATTGCTTGGGGAGTCACAAATGCCACGCGCGACCTTAGGGACTGGTACTCCATCAAATTTAAGGATTTAAGTAGAAAAGAGTATTTCTATAACAATCAATGGATTCCGACGACCTTTAGGGTAGAGGAAATAAAGGTGAAAGGCCAAGAAATCTACTATGACACAGTAGCCTATACCCACCATGGGCCTGTGGTTTTTGATAGGTCCTTCAGGAATGAACGCCAAGATGTCAACTTTTCACTCAAGTGGACTGCACATATGGAATCCAATGAGCAACAGACTTTCCTCTCGCTCAACAAGGGAAAGAACCACGCAGATTACCTTGAGGCCTTGGATTTTTACACTTCACCAGCGCAGAATTTTGTATTTGCTTCCCGTGAAGGAGACATTGCCATGAAAGTGCAAGGAAGGTTTCCTTTGAAATGGAAGGGACAGGGTAAGTTCTTGATGGATGGATCAGACCCGAGATATGAGTGGTCCGGCTTCATTCCTTTTGAGCAAAACCCATCGACATTGAATCCTGAGCGTGGATTTGTTTCCTCTGCCAATCAGCACTCGGTGGATCAATCCTATCCCTACTACATTTTTGACAACAGTTTCGAGCATTACAGAAATCGGCGCCTTAATGCAAAACTGTATGAAATGTCCGGCATCACGCTCGATGATATGAAAAGCCTGCAATTTGACAACTTTCACCTACATGCAGCAGAAGCCTTGCCAATCATGTTGGGTCTGATGGATTCTGTATCCATTTCCAACCCAAATGCAGAAAAATTCCTTTCAAAACTGAGGTCGTGGAATTACAATACCTTCCCGAACCAAGAGGAGCCAACGCTTTTTCAAAGTTGGTGGAAGCACTTGTATGACGGGATTTGGGGAAAATGGAGGAAGGAAAAATTGCCAGTCGTGTTGCCAAATAAATACGAAACCACACGATTGCTTCGGGATGAGCCAGTTTCAACAGTTTTGGATGATCCAAAAACCGAAGAAATTGAAACCGCTCAAATATTGGTTGAGGAGAGTTTTGGGAAGATGGTGGCGGAAATTGAAAAATGGGATGCCGAAAACGGAGATTATACTTGGGCAAATTACAAGGGAACTTCGATCAACCATCTGGTACCGACATTCAAATCCTTCAGTTACGACAAAGTGTACACTGGGGGCGGCGCGGGAATTCTAAACGCCACGAGCGAGCGCAACGGTGCAAGTTGGCGCATGGTAGTTGAGCTTGGCGATGAAGTAAAGGCTTTTGGGATCTATCCAGGCGGACAATCCGGAAATCCTGGCAGTAAATTTTACGACAATTTCATCAAAAGGTGGGCGAATGGGGAATATTTGAACTTTGACCTCCGCAAGGCTGACGATTTGGAAGGAGTTCTATTTGAAACCGAATTAAGAAACTGATATGGGTAGATTTGTTTTGGTGTTCGCGCTGACGGCGGTGTTAGTGGTTGTGTTCGGAAAATGGTTTCCGTTTTGGATACTGATGGTACTCGTTGCATTGACCTGTTTTTTGACTGGAATTGGTCCAACAAAAGGTTTTTTCTCAGCGGGATTTGGGTTTGGATTGGCATGGCTGGTTCTTTCCATTTGGATATCGATAGACTCTGAATCGGAGCTTCCAAAAAAGGTTGCCGAATTGATGGGGCTGAAAAATGACAACCTATTATGGTTTGGAACCGGTATTCTAGGATTCCTTATCGGTGGATTTGCCGGACTGACCGGAAGTATGTTCAAGAAGATTTTCGAAAGGCGCGACACAAATATTTACAAAACCCGACCATAGATTATATAGAACATATAACTATTTGATTTTCAGATTTGAATTGGTTATTTATTTTTTGAGTTTGCCCTCACCGATTGTTGTCGAATACCTATTACTATTGAAAAACCGGGAAAAAATTTTGCATTTCTTTGTTACGCGAGTACTTTTGTTGCTCGTTTTGTGCTCGTCACTTTTATGCTTGATTCTCTCATCACATCCAAGACTAGGCTAAGACTTTTGATCAAGTTTTTTAGCAACCCCGAAATCCAGGGGCACCTGAGGGGCTTGGCCGATGAGTTTGGTGAATCAACCAATTCAATTAGAAAAGAGCTGAATAATCTGGCTGAAGCCGGATTTTTGGTTAGGATTGCGGACAAAAACAAGATTGAATATCAGGCAAACCCGCACCACCCGCTTTTCAACAACCTCCAGGATTTGATCCGAAAGTATCTCGGATTCGATAGGTTGCTTGAGGCTGTTTTGGAAAGAATGGGAGATGTCGACGAAGTCGTCCTAACGGGCGATTACGCTAGGGGTATGGACAGTGGTAAAATCGAAGTTCTAGTCAACGGGTCCTCCTTGAATGAAGATTACCTGCAGCATTTGAGTACGAGGGTTGAGGAGTTGATCGAGAGGAAAGTGAATTTTCGCGTCAATGAGTCCTTTTCTTCGAAGGAATCATTGGTGTTGTATAAAAAATAGGGCGAAAGCCGATCAAAACGTTAGTTGTTAAGCACAGTAAATGTGACTGAAAGGGCGAAGCTGTGAGGATCGGCGACCAGAAATTGATAAGAATCCAAAGTTTCGGATTATTTTCGAAATCTTTTAAACGACAGTAAAAAGTGACCCATCATAAAAAGTCATTTTTGTTTAGCAAAATGAATAAAACTCAAACAAGTAGGCGGTTGGTTAAGGGCCTTTTGGTCGCTTTTGTTTTTCTCCTTTCTGCGGTTGCAGTGTTTTCACAATCGCTCACGGATATCCAAAACATAAAAGTGGATAACCTGAGTGATGTACAAATCGAGCAGTTGCTGAAAAGGGCCGAAGCTTCAGGAATGACTGAAATGCAGCTCGAAATGATGGCAAGGGAACGGGGTTTACCTGCTTCGGAAATCGCAAAACTTAGAACCCGAATCAACAAAATCCGAAGTGGCGGTGGAAGTTCGAATGCTACCACACAGCCGAGCACTTCAGGAGAGAGCCAACTAAGGGGACTTAACTTCGATCTTGAGGAAGAAGGACAAAAGGAGGTTCCAATGACAGAGGAGGAAAAACGGATTTTTGGCTTTTCAGTGTTTAGAAATACCCAGCTTTCCTTCACTCCCAACCTTAACATCCCAACTCCCAAGAATTATGTGTTGGGTGCTGGAGATCAATTGATGATTGATATCTATGGTGCTTCCCAGTTTTTGTATGATGTGACAGTTAATTCAGATGGCCTGATTTTCATCCCCAACGTTGGCCCAATTAATATCAGTGGACTCACCGTAGATGCTGCGACTAATCGGATTTCGAACGCCCTTTCTAACATTTATTCTGGTTTGAGAGGGAGCAATCCGAACACTTTTATGTCCTTGCGGGTAGGCAACATTCGCTCAATACAAGTATCGATGGTAGGCGAAGTATTTGCTCCTGGAAATTATACCTTGTCTTCTTTTGCGACTGTATTTAACGCACTTTATGCGGCGGGAGGTATTACAGCAGACGGTTCCTTTAGAGAAATTCGAGTGTATCGAAATAGCAAATTGGTGGCTGAAGTAGATGTTTATCAGTTCTTGGTGAATGGTGACCAAAAATCCAATATTAGATTGGAAGAAGGCGATGTAATTCTGATTCCACCGGTTCAAACAAGAGTAGAGATTGGGGGACCACTAAGAAGACCGGGTCTATTCGAAGTTAAAAGCAAAGAGACTTTAGAAGATTTGATCAAGTTTGCAGGAGGGTTCACAAGCAACGCCTATCCGAATATCGGAACTGTAATGAGGACTACAGATAAGGAATTGAAAGTTGAAAACATTGAGAAGTCGGGTTTTGCAAGTTTCAGTCCCAAGGACGGTGACTCGTTCATTTTTGGAGAGTTGCTTGACAGATACGAGAACAGGGTGCAGGTCTCTGGAGCGTTGATAAGGCCCGGGGTGTTTGCATTGGAGCCTGGAATGGGCATCAATGATTTGATCAAAAGAGCGGAAGGCCTGAGGGAAGATGCATTTATGAACCGGGCAACGCTTTATCGGACAAGGCCGGATTTTTCTCTTGAGATAGTCACAGTTGACATTGGGGCTGTGGTACGCGGAGAGGCACCTGATATTGCTTTGCAGAGAGAAGATGTGTTGAATATTCCCAGCATTTATGACTTGCGGGAGGAATTTTATGTATTGATCAGCGGAGAAGTGAATAGGCCGGGCGCATTCGCTTTCGGAGAAAACATGAAAGTCGCTGATTTGGTACTGAGGGCAGGTGGTTTCAAGGAATCAGCAACACCTTCACAGATAGAGATCGCTCGAAGGGTAAAGGATGACGTTTCTGGCAAATTGGCCGAAATTTTCCACATTGATATTAGCAAAGATTTGAAGATCACCGGTGAAAACGCGGATATGGTTTTGAAGCCGTTCGATCATGTCATAATCCGAAGAAGTCCAGGCTTCCAACGGGAGCGATTGGTTCGAGTAGAGGGGGAAGTTTTTTACCCGGGCGAATATGCCATTTCAAATGCAAGCGAGCGGATTTCAGACCTGTTGAAGCGCGCGGGGGGATTGAACCAATTTGCTTACCCGAAAGGCGCAAGTTTGATCCGTAGAAATGAGTTTTTTAAAGCCCCCAGTGACAACCAAATCAAGTCACAAAACCTCATGCAGGTCAAGCAAAACAGTCTTAGAAGGACGGGAAGAAACACGGAGGCTGAGAAATACTTGTTGGAAAGGATCGATGGGAAAATTGCGGAGCGGGGAGGAGATCTTTCTAATAAGCAAGGTGGTCTTTTGATCGATGATTTCAGGAGAGAGGCGATTGAGGAATTGGTTGGCGATACACTAAACGTAGAAGAAATTTCTGAGAAGACTTTAGAAATGATCGGGATTGATTTGGAGGAAATCGTGAGAAATCCAGGTGGAGTGCATGATTTGTTTATTCAAGAAGGTGACGTTTTGAGTATTCCGAAATTACTACAGACGGTGCGGATGAGGGGTGAAGTTTTGTTTCCGACATCCGCCAGGTTCGATGAGGGCTTAGGATTTAAAGGATATATCTCGAGATCAGGCGGTTTTACAGAAAATGCGCGAAAAAAACGTTCATTCGTAGTTTATGCCAACGGGGACGTAAGGAAAACCTCCAATTTTCTCTTTTTCAAGGTTTACCCCAAAATAGAGCCAGGATCTGAAATTATTGTTCCCAAGAAGCCAGAAAAGGATTCCATTCCACTTCAGGCATGGATAGCGATAGCAACGAGCGTTGCGACTTTGGCATTGGTCGTTAATAACATTATTCAATAAACCATAGACTCAGCGATGCAAAAAAGCCAAAAAACGGAAGTCGATGAGATAGACTTGGTTGAGATTTTCCAAGTTTCTTGGGCAAATAGAAGGAAGATATTTCTAACGACTGTTGTTTTCGTTATATTTGGACTCCTGGTAGCGTTCCTGATTCCAAAGGAATATGCTGCAGGGTCGACTTTCGTACCGCAGGTCGCAGATGGTAGCAAAGTCGGGGGAAGTTTGAGTGGTTTGGCCTCATTGGCTGGAATTAATTTGGGTGGTCTCACTTCAGGGAATGAAATACCACCGACTTTATATCCAAAAATAGTCTCATCTGTCCCATTCAAGAAACAGATTTTAGAGGCGAAAGTAACACCCGCGGGTCATCCAGAAATGACCTATGCTGAATTTTTCAATGATAATTACAAAGCTGGAGTATTGTCAACCCTCTCAAAATATACCTTGGGTTTACCTGGGTTAATTCTTAAGACTATCAGACCGGCTTCCCAGACTCAACAGGATGAAACAAATCCGGAATTGATTTCATTCTCTGAAGAAGAGTTGGAACATTTCAAAAGGCTTGACAAACAAATGTCTGTTCAGTTCAATGATAAGGAAGGCTTTGTTTCTTTATCCTTCAGAATGCCGGAGCCTCTTTTGGCGGCCCAAATGGCCAAATTCGCTGAAAACTTGTTGCAGCGTGAAGTTATTGGCTATAAGATTCAAAATGCTCGGGAACACCTTAAATACACGGAGGAGAGATTTGAAGAAAAAAGGAAAGAGTTTGAGGAAATTCAGAATCGGTTGGCGAATTTTAGAGATAGAAATCAAAATATATCCTCCGCTTTTGCACAAAACCAGCTCACAAAACTCGAGGCTGAGTATAATTTTGTCTTAAATGTCTATACAGAATTGGCAAAACAATTGGAAACCGCCAAATTGCAGGTTAGTAGGGATACGCCGGTTTTTTCTGTTATTCAACCTGTTTCAGTTCCGATAGAAAAAGATTCTCCCAAAAGAGTATTGATTTTGGCAGTATTTCTGATCTTGGGTATTGTTACAGGTACAGGATTGGTTTTTGGAAAGATTTATTGGGACGGCCTAAGAGAAGAACTGTTTAACACCGATAAAAGGCATACTATTAATGAGTGATTTCAATTTAAATACAAAAAAAAATATTCAAAAATACTTTTTTTGTATTTGAAAAATATTTTACATTTGAATCGTAATTCAGTGAGGCGAATATCCTCTAGAATCCAAAATAGCTTATCATCTCAATTATTATCATTCTTTTTTAACCCTAAATTAAATTAATCAATGAAAATCACAGTAGTAGGTACTGGGTACGTTGGATTGGTATCCGGTGCATGTTTTTCTGAAGTGGGGATCGAAGTGGTCTGCGTGGACATCGATCAGAAGAAAATCGAAAAGCTCAAGAACGGCATTATGCCCATCTATGAGCCAGGATTGGAGGAAATCGTCAAAAGAAACTATGCGAGTGGAAGGCTGCAGTTTTCCACCAACCTTGGGGAAGCCATTCAGGGTTCCGAGGTAGCTTTTATTGCCGTAGGCACGCCTCCCGGTGAGGATGGTTCAGCGGATTTGAAATATGTGTTGGCCGTTGCCGATGAGATCGGCCGCACCATGAGCGACTACATTGTCGTGGCTACCAAGAGTACCGTTCCGGTTACTACAGGTGAGAAGGTGCGTGCGGCGATTGCCGCGGCTCAGGAAAAACGAGGTACCAATATACCATTTGCCGTTGCTTCGAACCCCGAGTTCCTCAAGGAAGGTGCCGCGGTGGATGATTTCATGAAGCCGGACAGAATTGTCATCGGCGTGGATGACGAACGTGCGGAAGAGATCATGAAGCGCCTTTATAAGCCATTTCAGCTTAACGGTGACAGGATCATCTACATGGATATCCCTTCAGCCGAAATGACCAAATATGCGGCAAACGCGATGTTGGCAACCAAGATTTCCTTCATGAACGATATCGCGAACCTTTGCGAGCTTGTAGGGGCTGATGCCAATATGGTCCGTAAGGGGATTGGTTCCGATCCACGGATCGGTAACAAGTTTATCTACCCAGGCGTGGGATACGGAGGTTCTTGCTTCCCCAAAGACGTAAAGGCAATCATCAAGACCGGCAAGAAGTATGGCTACGAGCTACGCGTTCTGCAGGCGGTTGAGGATGTAAACGACGATCAGAAGTATGTTTTGGTCAAGAAGGTGAAACAACATTTTGGCGAAGACCTGAGCGGCAAGACATTTGCGCTTTGGGGCCTGAGCTTCAAGCCAAACACCGACGACATGCGCGAGGCACCGGCTATCGTGATCATCGACGAGCTGATTGCTGCAGGCGCACAGGTGAAGGCCTACGACCCTATCGCAATGAAAGAAGCACAACACATCTATGTGGGTGATAAGATCACTTACGCGAAGGATGCCTATGATGCATGCGTTGATGCAGACGCGCTGTTGTTGATCACCGAATGGTCAGAGTTCAGGATTCCTTCTTGGTCGGCATTGGGCAAACTCCTCAAAAACAAAGTCGTGTTTGACGGTAGAAACATTTACGACAAGTCATATCTGGCAGAGAATGGTTTTGAACATTACGGGATCGGTACGCAAGACCCAGTTCAACAACTAATTAAGAATGCGTTATAATTTTTTGCAATCATGATCACCCCTATAAAAGACGCAAAAATCGCCATTATTGGCCTGGGATACGTGGGCTTACCCTTGGCAGTGGCCTTCGCTGAAAAATACCCGACAATCGGATTCGACATTGATGCGGAAAGGGTCAAACAGCTGCAAAAAGGCCATGACCGTACCTTGGAAGTGAACGACGAGGAGCTGAAAAACGTCCTTGTCTCCACTTCTGTGGAATTAGACCAAAAGAGACAAGGTCTTTTGGTTTCAGACGCCGTGATTCCAATCACCTCCTGCAACGTGTACATTGTAACGGTACCTACACCTACCGATAAGCACAATCGGCCGGTTTTGACCCCGATGCTGAAGGCTTCGGAAACAATAGGGAAAATCCTAAAAAAAGGAGATGTGGTCATTTATGAATCCACGGTTTATCCGGGCGTGACTGAAGACGAATGTGTTCCAGTTCTTGAAAAATTCTCCGGCTTAAAATTCAACGTGGATTTCTTTGCCGGTTATTCACCTGAGCGTATTAACCCCGGAGACAAAGAACATACCGTTACAAAAATCCTCAAAGTTACTTCCGGAAGTACGCCTGAAGTCGCCGAGTATGTGGATCAATTGTACAAATCAGTTATCAAAGCAGGAACCCACAAGGCATCTTCCATCAAAGTTGCAGAGGCTGCCAAAGTGATCGAAAATTCCCAAAGAGACATCAACATTGCCTTTGTCAATGAGCTGTCAAAAATTTTCAACCTGCTGGGAATAGACACCCACGAGGTTTTGGAAGCTGCTGGGACGAAGTGGAATTTTCTTCCATTCAAACCTGGGCTAGTTGGGGGTCACTGCATTGGTGTAGATCCATTTTACCTTGCCCAAAAAGCTCAGGAAGTAGGCTATCACCCTGAAATCATTTTGGCAGGAAGAAGGCTTAATGATTCCATGGGCAAACACGTGGCAACAGAGGTCATTAAACTGATGATGCGCAAAAACCTCAGAGTTATTGATTCCAAGGTTCTGATTTTGGGCTTTACGTTCAAGGAAGATTGTCCAGATGTGAGGAATACCCGCGTAATCGATATATACAACGAACTCAAGTCATTCGACATGGATGTTGACGTATATGACCCTTGGGCGGATGCTGCTGAAGTGGAACACGAATATGGAATCCACATCGTCAATGGTGGACGCACCCCTAATCTCGATGATTATTCCGCAGTAGTATTGGCTGTAGCACACAAGGAATTCAGGGATTGGAAAATCGCCAAGTCCGCAAATCAGGTGGTATTTGATGTCAAGGCGATATTGGAGAAGGAGTTGGTGGATGCGAGGTTGTAATTTTGGATCAACACTCTGCTTAAAAACTGTTGTTCGAATTTGTTTTTAGTTGTCTAAAATCTTGGATTTCGGAATTGCTCTTTCGGAATCCAATTTTTTTGATCTATTGTTAGTACTTCATCAGATATAAGCCAAAATACCTGGCAATTTCCTTGATATCCAAGATTAACCATTTTGAATAAGGAAAACCTGATTTTTAGTCTTGCTTGGTCAATGGTTGGACAATTTGGTTATCTGGCTATTGCATTTCTCGTTAACATCGTCTTAGCAAGACTACTTGGTGCCTTTGTTTTTGGACAGTTTAGTATTGTAATGGCTTTCGTCGTGATTGGAAAGGTGCTTACCGAGTCAGGAATGAGTGGGGCGCTTATCAGGAATCAAAAAGCAGTGGATCTGGATTATTCAACTATTTTCTTGTTTAATCTTGGATTGTCTTTAGCGATTATGCTGTTGATAATACTGTCGTCGAGTTCCTTAGCGCAAGCCTACGGTGATTTAGGACTTCGGAATTTATTAATTGTTTCTTCATTGGTTTTGCCGATCAGCGCTTGTCAATTTGTTCAGAATGCCAGACTGGTAAAAAATCTAGAATTCAAGAAAAAGGCTATATACGAGTTTTCTTCAATTACAATTGCTTCAATTATAGCAATCGTATTTGCTTTGGTTGGATTTGGTATTTGGTCTTTAATATTACTTCAAATCATCACTGCCTTATCCTTAAGTATTATCCTATGGCATTTTGAGGGAGGTGTTGGTAAATTGAAGTTCGATGGAGATTCATTCAAATCACATTACAAGTTTGGTATGAATACAACTGCTACGGCGTTGACAAACAGTTTTTTTGACAATTTGTATCAGCTCATTTTGGGAAGGTATTTTTCCATTGTCCAAGCTGGTTTTTTTTTCCAAGCGAAGAAAATCCAGGAGGTTCCATCAAACGTTTTTGTCAGCCTGTCCCATGGTGCGGTTTTTTCCTCATTGACAAAGTACCAAAACGACCATCGTCAATATGAGATCATGTTTTCACGAATTATCACTGGTCTGTTGGTAATTTATGGAGCAGTTTGTATGGTCATAATTTTTTTTTCACAAAACATAATTCAAATTGTATACGGTGAAAGCTGGAAGGGCACATCTGGATACTTAATCTTTTTGGTATTAGCATCGTTTTTTTTTATTCAGGAAATGTTCAACCAGGTCATATTCAAGTCATATAATCAAACACACATCATTTTTAGATTAGAGCTCTTAAAGAAATCCATTCTTTCGATCTCTATTGTATTGGGAGTAATTCTCAAAGATATCCAAGTTTTGTTGTATGGGTTTTTAATCACCAATATGGCGAGTGCTTTGGTGAATCTGTATGTTTCCAGAAAAAGAAATGATTTTCAGTTTAGTCCTGATCTGAGAAGACTTTTGCTAATCCTAACGGCAGGAACAGCCTCATATTTGTTGCATCATTCGATAAATTTGGCGTTTCAAATCTTTGGATATTGGCAGTTTCTTTCATTGCCAACCTTGGTAGGTTTCTATTTCGTTCTATTAAAGCAGCTGCGAGTTTTTGATGTTAAAAAAGAGCTTACGATGATTCGTGATGTTTTTTTGAAAAAAACAATCCTGTAATTATGTGTGGAATATATGCTACAAATATCGAGTATGGCCTCGACACTGTAAGGAACAAGCTCAGTACAATCGAGTATCGTGGACCCGACAACCTGGGGATAACACAGGTAGATGGTGTTAGTTTAGGGCATTTGCGACTTGCTATTTTGGATCTTGATCCTAGATCTAACCAACCATTTATTTACGAGAATCTGTCCATAGTATACAATGGCGAGATTTACAACTTTGAGCAAATACGTGATGATTTGGTTTCGTTGGGATATAAATTCCAAACAACGAGCGATACGGAAGTTTTGATAAAGGGGTTTTCTGAATGGGGCGAAGGCATACTGTCTCGAGCAAACGGCATGTTTGCATTTGTGATCTACGATGCGGAAAATAGGTCTTTTTTTGTCGCGAGAGACCGATTGGGAGTCAAGCCGCTTTACTATTATTGGGATGGGAAGAAAATCGAGATTTGTAGTCAGATTGGTCCCCTGATTCAAAAAGACAGCAGAATATCTTCTGAAGCGTTGAACATGTATTTGGACTGTGGCTATGTGCCTAGCCCATTATCCATTTTTGAGAATATATTCAAGTTGCAGCCAGGTCATTTCATGACCGTAGAATTGGAAAATGGGTCACGGAACATTGTTGAATATTGGAATTTGAAGAAGGTCGAAAAAAGAAATATTACTTTCGATCAGGCAAAAGAGGAATTACATGAACTGTTGAAGGACGCGGTAAAAATCAGACTTAGGTCAGATGTCCCAATTGGGACATTTCTTTCAGGAGGCATCGATTCAGCTTTGGTTTCAGGAATAGCGTCAAAAGTGAGCGAGTCACCGATTAACACATTCACGATTGGTTTTGAAGATAAGAAATTTGACGAAAGCAGGGTGGCGAGTAAATACTCAGAAATCATTGGCTCAATACACAAGGAGATACCCTGTACAACTGACCAGCTAAAAAGTATAATTTCCAAATTGATTGAAATTTACGACGAGCCATTTGCAGATAGTTCTGCTATACCGTCTTTACTCCTTAACTCAGTTACAAAGCCTTACGCTACTGTGGTTTTGTCTGGCGATGGTGGTGATGAAAGTTTTCTTGGGTATATAAGTTTCGATCTATTAAGGAAGTTCAAGAAAATTGAAGGTATCCCATATTTCATTAGAAAGGTTCTTTCCTTCCTTTATATTCCTGACATTTTTGGAGTTAAAGTGGAGACTATCAGGCAGATATTGCGTATCAAGACAGACGTTGAATTCACGGAAAAAATCAACCTGAATTTTTCGAATATTCTTCAAAAGAAAGACACCAGTTGGATTGCAAAATATTATGCTGACTTCAAATCGCTGTCCAGCAATCCCTTTCAGAGAATGGGAGACTTGAAAATCAAGCTGTATTTGGAAAATGACTGTAATGTAAAAGTAGATAGAGCGAGCATGGCTTCTTCTGTCGAAGTACGAAGCCCATTTTTGGATTACAGGGTCATTGAGTATGCAAGGAATTTGCCAGTGGATTATAGGTATGACGGAATAGTGAAAAAGAAGATTCTAAGGGAAATATTGAAGGAATATATTCCCGAGGAAGTCTTTAACCTGCCAAAGAAGGGATTTTCAGTCCCCTTGGGGCAATGGATTCGTGAAGACTTGAAAGAGGAGGTTTTGGGTGAACTCACCGATGAATTCTTAAGATCAATTCCCAACTTGGACATTAGGGAGGTCAAGAGGCAAATTGAACTTCATTTATCAGGTAAAAAAGATTATAGTTTCACCATTTGGAAGTTGTTTATCTTGGCGCGTTGGAAGAGGCGTTGGTTTAATGGGTAATTCCACTTTGCAATTTCAAGATGTTCAGACAGCGACCTTGCTCAAAGTATATTCAATAACAACCCAAAGTAAGGACAGTTGGTGGGTTTTAGATTTCGCTTAGGTTTGTATATGACAAATGGCTTCACCTAAGGATATTAGCGAAAACCAACGTAAAATCTCCATTAAAGTCAGGAAGGGGGTTTTCGTTTATGCCATATTTTTTGGGTTGTTGCTGTTTCTCAAGCCTGGGTTCAACTCCAACCTCGATTTTGAATCGATAGGGAATTATCTGATAATTTTTTTTATCGCACTCATGTTGTTTTTGTATTCTCAGAGTAAGTCAAATTCAAATTGGTTCCGGATAGATTTCTTATTTCTAATCGGTTTTTCGATTGTTCATTTTCAATGGCCTGCGATGTTTGCGTTGAGTGGAATTTCACCAGAGAATATTGCACGCGTTTGGGTAAATTCAAATTATGTAAATTATGGTGTTTGGCTTTCAGTCATTGGAATCATCTCATGGATGATCGGATACAATTGGAGCAAACCTGTCGAGATTGAGAAGGATAAGATTGAATCATTTGACACTAAAAAGCTGGTTTTCTTGGCATATGCTTCTTTTTTTCTTTTCTTGGCTTTTGCGGGAAAGGACTACCTAACAGGCGGTGTTTATAAAGGCACAGGGGGCAGCGCCGCAGGAGAAGGTATTTCTGTTTATATTCGCTTAGTATTTTTCGTGTCGATAATTCTGTTAACTGTTTTGGAGATTACGAGTAAAGCGAAGTCATATCAGGGGAACCTTTTTAAATGGTTTCTAACCTTGAATAAAGGTTATCTTTTGCTGACTACACTTTTTGTATTGTTGTTTCTTTCGGTAGGTGATCGGAGCGAACCGATTGGTTTAGTGATTGTTGGGTTGGTTTTTGTGGGTACCTATGTGAGACCTGTCAGACTTAGAGAGTTCTTGTTACTCTTTATCGTAGGGGCATTGGTAATGACCCTCATTTCACTTGGGAGGAGCGAATCGACCGGCATTGGTTTACTAACGGAGGGGTTCTCAAAGTTTGAATTCACCTCTGGATATGACGTGACTCTTGAATTGGCCAATAGCGTAAGGACGCTGTATATGTCGCTCTCAAATGTCCCGAGCAATACTGGCTTTTTTTATGGGCAATTGTGGCTTGGAGACATATTAAGCCCATTACCCTTTGCTCAGTCGTTGTTACTTTCTGTTTCAAATATTAAGGCCCATGAGTTGGGTTCTGCGGGATATATCACCTACCTAACATTTGGGTCAAATCCTCAGTCGGGAGAGGGGACATCTCTAATTGGGGATATTTACCTTAACTTTGGATCCTTGGGTGTTGTTTTCTTCATGTTCCTCTTCGGAATGATGCTGAAAAAAATCACCAATGCATCATTTCAATGTCTGGATATGAAATGGGTGATTGGCTTTGGTGTCATGGCGAGTTTATGTTTTTATATTTCAAGATCTGGTCTATTCGTGTCAACTAGATCTATGGTTTGGGCACTTGCATTTTTCGTTTTTTTTGTAACTAGGATGAAAAAGTGACTATGAAGATTGCCTTGATAATACCTACCCTATCTTTAGGTGGAGCTGAACGTATTATGTCACAATTAGCGACCGAGTTTGCAAACCGGGGCCATCATGTTGATTTGATTCTTTTGGCCAAATCAAAGCGTTTTTTTTCTGTTTCTGAAGAGGTCAACATAATTGAAATGGGCTTTGAGAATAAAGGCTTTGTTCGAAAAAAATTGAGTGAGTTTTCGGTTTTCATGAAGCTGCAGAGATATTTCCACATGAATAAACCCGAGGTTGCCATGAGTTTTATGGAGAAGTATAATTTGCTCACAATTCTTACTTCTCTGTTTACTTCGACGAAAATATTTGTCTCTGATAGAAGTAATCCACTAAAAAAGCAACCATTCGCTATCGAACTTGGAAGGAGCTTGCTATATAGGTTTGCCGACGGAATAATTTCGCAAACCGAATTGTCAAGAGACGTATTGTTTAGGAAAACGAGACATCGCAATATTAAAGTGATTGCTAATCCTGTAAAGGATTTCAAAGATTTCTCGGGCATTAAGAAGGAAAAGATCATTCTGAATTCGGGGAGGCTTGTGAATGAAAAGGGGCAAAAACTATTGATAGACGCTTTTTCGTTAGTCGACAGAAAGGATTGGAAGTTGGTGATTTTGGGGGACGGGTATTTGAAAAGTGAGCTTGAATCTCGGGTTTCTGAATTGGAACTTTCGGAGCGTGTTATATTGAAAGGATCAGTCGACGATGTAGAAAAATGGTTGGGTAAAGCGTCCATTTTTGCTTTTTCGTCAATTTCTGAGGGGTATCCAAACGCGCTACTTGAAGCCATGTCGGTTGGACTTCCATGTGTAAGTTTTGACTGCAACGCTGGTCCGAGAGACCTTATAAAGCACGGTGAAAATGGTTTTTTGGTACTAGAGGGTGATGTAAAAGAGTTCGCCAAATACCTGACTATTCTCATCGACGACGAAGTAAAAAGAAATTCAATAGGTAAAGTTGCAATCAAGATTAAGGAGCGGCACCAATTAGGGCAAATTGCAACAGAATATTTGGATTTTTTCAGATACGCAAACGTGAATGGAGTTCCGGTCAGTCAATTAGATTTTTGATGTCGGAAATGAAGAAAAAGGTTTTACTGAATGGCTCCACAATGTTTGATGGAGGAGGGATGCAGGTTTTGCTGAATTTTATCTCCGACTCATTAAAGCAGTCTTCGAATATTGAATGGTTTTATTTGCTTTCCAAAAGAGCAGAAAATTTTTTGGGTGAAGTAGGGGTTTCATTGCCAGACGAAAAAACGTTTATATTGGAAAAATCTCCAACCAATCCTATCTACTGGCTTTCACAGTTTCTGAAATTCAAGGCATGGGAGCGCAAACTGGACTTCGATATTGTCTATTCGATCAGTTCACCTTCCTACTTTTTCTTTAGAGCAAAAGAAGTACAGAGAATTACAAATCCATATCTCACCAACGCGAATACGTATTCCTTTAAGGTTTTACCGAGAACACTGAGGGTGAAGTGGAAGATTAAGTTTTGGATTCAAAAGATTTTCCTCTCAAAGAGTGATTACTTCATTACTCAGACACAGCTCATAAAATCTAAACTTGGTTTTCATTTTTATTCTAAAAACAAACCGGTGGAAATAGTCCCAAATGCCGTCTCTACATTTTTTCTTACTGAAACTTCAGAACGATTGCCAAAACAGAATTGGATATTTTGCATCGCGACCGCTAACTGGCATAAGAATATCCATCAGCTTGGAGAAGTTGCATGGCATTTAAGGGAATTGAACCCAAACCTGGACTTTAAGTTTATCACAACAATAGACCATGAAAGTGAGATATTCAAAATATTGAGACGAAGGACCCTAGAACTTCAATTAGAAGACAGTTTTATTCATTTGGGTCGAGTACCACAGGTAAAGTGCAGGGAATATTACCTCAAATCCAAAGTTACCTTTCTACCTTCAATTCTTGAAGTGTTTTCTGCATCCATCATTGAATCGATTCACTTCAAAACCCCAATTTTGACAACCGATCTGAATTTTAACAGGGAATTGATTTTGAATTCTGAATATTTGTTTCAACCCGAAGATTGGCGTGAGGCTGCCGAGAAGCTGATTAGATTTTTGGAGGAGCCAGATTTTGGTGAGGAAATGATCAAATCAGTCTCATCTAGTTTAGAACTAATTTCGAGTGCGGAAGCATTTAAGAAAACAGAGGAAGTATTATTGAAATTTATTCAACATTGACACATATGTTCAAAAGCAAAACCCTCCTCATCACGGGTGGGACGGGCTCGTTTGGCAACGCGGTCCTCAATCGATTTGTCGATAGCGACGAATTCAGTGAGATTAGGATATTCAGCCGTGATGAGAAGAAGCAGGACGACCTGAGGAAAAAGGTCAACAACCCAAAAGTCAAGTTCTACATCGGGGACGTACGGGATATAGGAAGCGTCAACCAAGTGGTAAAGGGAGTCGATTACATCTTCCATGCCGCCGCATTGAAGCAGGTGCCCTCCTGCGAGTTTTTTCCGCTCGAGGCCGTAAAGACCAATATCCTGGGAACCGACAACGTGCTCACGGCAGCCGAAAGGTACGAAGTGGGCAGGGTCGTCGTTCTCAGTACCGACAAGGCGGCATACCCGATCAACGCGATGGGGATGTCAAAAGCCCTTATGGAAAAGGTGATGGTGGCCAAGTCCAGAAACCTGGACGATGCGAAGTCCATATTCTGCGGCACCCGATACGGCAACGTCATGGCATCCCGTGGCTCCGTGATTCCCCTTTTCATCGAGCAGATCAAGTCCGGCAAACCCCTGACCATTACCGATCCCAACATGACCCGGTTCATGATGACGCTTGAGGATGCAGTGGATCTTGTCCTGTTTGCATTCAACAATGGAAGCCAGGGAGACCTTTTTGTCCAGAAATCACCTGCGGCGACCATAGAGGTGTTGGCAACGGCGCTGTTGGAGATGTACAATGCCTCCAACGAAATTCGGGTGATTGGAACCCGCCACGGCGAAAAGCTGTACGAAACCCTGGTCAACAGGGAGGATATGGTAAAGGCCGAGGACATGGGTGACTATTACAGGATTCCTGCGGATACCAGGGACCTGAATTATGCGCAATATTTTTCGGAGGGTGAGCCTAACCTTGCCAAGGTAGAGGAATACCATTCACACAATACCCACCGACTCGATGTGGAGGGAACGAAAAAGCTGCTGATGAAACTCCCCATCATCCGTCGGGACATCCTCGGCGAAACAAACCTGCCACAATATCCGGATTGATCCTATGGAGGGAAAGAAAAAGGTCGGTATAACTGGCCAAAATGGTTTTGTCGGGAAACACCTTTGGAACACGCTTGGGCTTCAACCCGATGAATTCGAAACAATTGGCTTCAATAGGGATTGGTTTGACGACGACAAAGAACTTGACGCGTTCGTCGGTGACTGCGATGTTGTGGTCCACCTCGCGGCATTAAATCGCCACAATGATCCCCAAGCCATTTACGATACGAACGTAGGCCTTGTCAGGAAGTTGGTCTCGGCTTGCGAAAGGACAGGCGCGAAGCCACATATCATCATTTCATCATCCACCCAGGAGGAAAGGGACAACCTGTATGGGAAATCCAAAAAGGAAGGTAGGGAACTTCTGGAGGGTTGGTCGAAAAGGGAAGGGGCACCGTTCACCGGGATGGTTATCCCGAACGTTTTTGGACCCTTTGGGCACCCCTTCTACAATTCGGTTGTTGCAACCTTTTGCTACCAGATATCCAGGGGGGAAACGCCCAAACTGGAAGTCGACGGAAACCTGAAACTGATTTACGTGGGGGAACTTGTAGCTGAAATCATTCAGGCAATCCGCACCAAGAAAGATGATCCCGCCTACCATGTAAACCATACCGCCGAGGCAAAGGTCTCTGAGTTGCTTGGAATATTGAACCGGTTCAAGTCTGAGTATCAGGATGGAGGCAATATTCCCGAATTGAAAAACGCCTTTGAACACAATCTATTCAACACTTACAGGTGCTACATGGATTTGGCTGGATATTTTCCAAGAAAATTCAAAAAAAACGTGGATGCGCGGGGTGCATTTGTAGAAATTGCAAGGCTCGGGATCGGTGGACAGGTGTCGTTCTCGACCACTGTTCCCGGGATCACTCGCGGCAACCATTTCCACACCCGGAAGATCGAGCGGTTTGCTGTCATCAAGGGAAAGGCACGGATCCAAATGAGGCGTATCGGCACGGATGAAGTGCTGGACTTTTTCCTTGATGGGGATGAACCCGCCTATGTCGATATGCCGATCTGGTATACCCACAATATCAAAAACATCGGGGACGGGGAATTGATCACCGTATTTTGGATCAACGAACCATACGATCCAAGTGATCCCGACACTTATTTCGTCAATGTGGAATAACCAAAAAATATCTTCTTATAGGAACCATGAAGAAACTCAAAGTGATGACCGTAGTCGGTACGAGGCCGGAGATAATTCGCCTATCGAGAGTGATGTCCGCACTCGATGCCTCCCCTGCGGTCGAACATGTCCTTGTGCATACCGGCCAGAATTACGATTACGAACTCAACCAGATATTCTTTGATGATCTTCAGATCCGCAAACCCGACTTTTTTTTGGATGCAGCTGGTAAGACAGCTACCGAGACCGTCGGCAATATCCTGATCAAGATCGACCCCCTCCTGGAAGAGTTAAGACCGGATGCATTTTTGGTACTTGGTGACACGAACAGCTGTCTGTGCGCTATCCCCGCAAAAAAACGGCATATCCCGATTTTCCATATGGAGGCAGGCAACCGTTGCTTTGACCAGCGTGTTCCCGAGGAGACAAACCGAAAAATCGTTGACCACATATCGGACATCAACCTGACCTACAGCGACATTGCAAGGGAATACCTGCTCCGAGAGGGGCTGCCTGCTGACAGGGTCATCAAGACTGGATCGCCCATGTATGAGGTTTTGCACCACCACCTGGACAGGATCAAGGCTTCGGATGTTCTGCAAAGGCTGGGGCTGAAAGCAGGGGAGTTCTTTGTGGTCTCTTCCCACAGGGAGGAAAACATCAACAGCGAGAAGAACTTCGAAGGGCTGATAGAAAGCCTGAACCACCTTGCCGAACAATACGGCTACCCAATTATCGTGAGTACCCACCCAAGGACCCGAAAAATGATCGAAGCCAAGGGAAGCAAAATCCATCCGAATATCCAGCTGCTGAAACCCCTTGGCTTTATCGACTACAACGCACTGCAGATGAATTCGTTCGCGGTGCTTTCAGACAGTGGGACGATATCTGAGGAGTCATCCATCCTCAACTTCAGGGCCCTCAATATAAGAGATGCGCACGAGCGTCCCGAGGCGATGGAAGAAGCTTCCGTGATGATGGTGGGCATGAATACCGAACGGATCATCCAGGGCATCGCGCAGCTTTCGAAACAGCAGGTGGGGCAGGATAGGAATTTCAGACTCGTATCTGACTACAGCATGCCCAACGTTTCAGAGAAAGTGGTCAGGATAATCGTTTCTTATGTAGATTATGTAAAGAGGGTGGTGTGGCGTGAAAAAGAATAAGATAAATCCTACAGTATGGATTTTCTCGGAGATTTTTTTTCCTGACGAAACTTCCACAGGTTACCTTTTTACAGAATTGGCGTTGGGCCTTTCCGATACCTATGATGTAAAGGTAGTAACGGAAACAGACCTGCATTCATTTGGGGTTAATTCTGGAGAAAAACGTATTCTATCTCACATTGAAATAATCCGATTGAAGAACCTTAAACTAAACAAAAACAAGGTGCTTCAAAGGATTGTCAAGTTTGCCTTTTTGTCAATTCAATTTACAATTAGCTTTCTTGTAAAAGTAAAACGAGGAGATAAGGTTATTTTAGTTACGAACCCGGCTCCTGCACTTGTTGGGATTTCTTTAATGAATCGGCTTGTTAAGGCAAAAATGGTCTTAGTGGTTCATGATGTTTTTCCTGAAAATACTATAGCTGCGGGTCTTATGAAGCCCAATGTGGGGTACCGATTCATAAAGAAAATATTCGATTTCGCATATTCTCGATTTGATAGAATAGTTGTGTTAGGACGGGACATGAGGGAAATTGTCACGCAAAAATCGAGAAGGCCCGAAAGAATCACCATAATTGAGAATTGGGCAGATTTAGAGTCTCTTGAGATCGAACCAAATTCAGATTATAATTCGTTTGGGAAAGACCTTGTTTCAATCCTCTTTGCAGGTAATCTTGGTAGACTTCAGTGTCTGCCGGAAATGGTGAAGATAATTGGACGCTACCCACATCTAGTTTGCTTAACGATAGTTGGCACAGGCGCCGTAGAGGGTGAATTGAAACAAATTGTACAAGAAAATCAATTTCAAAACATCAATTTTTTAGGGCCGTTTCCAAGGGAGAGTCAAAACCGATTTCTTAACTCGTTTGATATTTGCCTTGTTTCATTAAATGAAAGAATGTATGGTTTAGGTGTTCCTTCAAAAACTTACAATATTCTCGCAGTTGGAAAACCGATCCTTTATTTTGGTCCACCAAATAGCGAAATTGACCATTTAGTTAAAGAGCAAGCCTTGGGGTGGACTTCAAATTCCCTTGTGGAATTTGAAGATGTCCTGCATAAAATCTCAAAAAGTGAAATTGATGGCATAGATCCACACAGAATTAGAGAAGTTGCTCGCAAGAATTTCTCCAAGGGCCATTTTATAAGGAAATTTAAAGACGTATTAGATATAATATAGTTTGAAAGTGCTGATTTCAGGCGGGAATGGGTTTCTAGGCAAAATTTTGCTAGACATTCTGGAATCTAAGGGGGATTCTGTGAATACTGTAGGGAGGAGTGAATTGAACGATACAATTTGCGACCTCGCAAAGGATGTCCCCTTGTTTAGAACCGCCTATGAAGTTGTAATCCATACTGCTGGAAAAGCTCACTATGTTCCCACAACCGATTCTGAAGCACAAGAGTTTTTTGATGTGAATTTTCGAGGAACCCAAAATCTATGCCTTGGTCTGGAAAAAATGGAGAAGTTACCAAGAGCATTTGTCTTTATCAGTACTGTCGCGGTCTATGGTGTAGATGAAGGGCAGTTGATTTCAGAAACAGCCCCATTGAATGGAAAGACCCCCTATGCATTGAGTAAAATTGCGGCCGAAAATTACCTCCAGGAGTGGGCGTCAACGCACGGTGTCGTGCTTGGCATTCTGCGGCTGCCACTTGTGGTTGGGAAGAATCCAACAGGCAACCTAGGTGCAATGGTAAGAGGCATTAGGACCGGGAAGTACCTAAGTATCGGACTTGCTAACGCAAAAAAATCCATGATATGGGCTGAGGATTTGGCAAGACTGGTTGAAAGACTCGCCGAAGTAGGAGGAGTTTACAACCTAACAGATGGATACCATCCGTCATTTAGAGAATTGGAATCTGTCGTTTCTACATTTTATGGGAGGAGAATCATTAAAATCCCTTATTTTGTAGCTAAAGGGCTTGCTATTGTGGGTGATGTTTTAGGGGCGAGATTTCCAATAAACTCGGAAAAACTAAAGAAAATATCTTCAACCTTGACTTTTGATGATTCCAGAGCAAGAACGAGGCTCGGATGGAATCCATCAAAAGTCATCGATCAAATCCACAAAATACTGTAAAGAATGGATGTAAATCATTTCACATTGAATTTCTTGGGAAGATCTGAAAGTTTATTCCAAAAGGATCTTCAAAATCACGAAAACGAGCTTCTTGATAATATTGCGGATAAAAATATGATGGTGATTGGCGGGGCGGGCACCATCGGGTCTTCCTTTATTAAGGCGGCCCTCAAATTTAAGCCCAAGAAGTTAGTGGTCATCGATATCAATGAAAATGGGCTGACTGAACTAGTAAGGGATCTCAGGAGTACAAATGGACAATATGTTCCTGAGGAGTTTTTTACATACCCACTGTCATTTGATAGCAGAGCATTCGTAAAGTTGTTTCGCGCCCATGGTCCTTTCGATATCGTCGCCAACTTTGCGGCGCACAAACATGTGAGGAGTGAAAAGGACATTTTTTCAATCGAAGCATTGTTGGAGAATAATCTGGTAAAAGCCAAAGGTTTGCTTGACCTATTGACCGAGTATCCGCCGAGCCATTTTTTTTGTGTTTCAACCGATAAAGCCGCAAACCCAGTGAACATTATGGGGGCCAGTAAGAAATTGATGGAGGAGTTGATTCTTACTTATGGTGATAAATTCAAAGTTACGACGGCAAGGTTTGCAAATGTGGCGTTTTCGAATGGTTCTCTTTTGGAAGGTTTTTTGAAGAGAATCGAAAAAAAGCAGCCATTGTCGAGCCCTAGTGATGTCACAAGATTTTTTGTTGCTCCACAGGAATCTGGGGAGATATGCTTATTGGCTTGTGTTTTGGGTGGTAATCGAGAAATATTCTTCCCAAAGCTTGACATGGAAACTGATCTCATCAATTTTGTCGAAATATTCAAGGCGGTCCTGAGTGAATTGGGATATGAGCCAAGAATTTTTGACTCTGAGCAAGCAGCCAGAGAAAATACACATTTAATAGATCAGAAAATCTATCCAGTTTATACCTTCAAAACCGATACTTCCGGGGAAAAACTTTACGAAGAGTTTTACACAGAAAAAGAAGAGTACGACTTGAGAAAATTCCATTCTCTAGGAGTGATTTCCAAGGTGCCAACGTATTCCCGAATTCAATTCGAAAACGCTTTCATTGATTTGCAGAGGCTATTAGAGCAACCCAACCTGCAAAAGCTGGAAATTGTTGAATGGCTTAAAAAATACATACCTGAGTTTGAACATGTTGAAACCGGAATGGGGCTTGACAAAAAAATGTAGTTATGATAAAGCGAATTATCGATATCATCGTTTCTGGGATTTTGATACTGATCATTTCCCCAATTATGATCCCACTTATGACACTTCTTCGTTTGACGGGTGAAGGGAAGGTTTTCTACGTGCAACAAAGAATAGGGAAGGGCGGGCAACCTTTTGGATTGATCAAGTTTGCAACGATGCTGGAAAATAGTGCAAACCTACCTGGGGGAGATGTCACCATGGGCAACGATCCTCGGGTACTTCCAGTCGGAAGAGTTCTTAGAAAAACAAAAATTAATGAACTTCCCCAATTAATTAACATTTTTAAAGGAGACATTAGTTTGGTTGGGCCAAGACCCCTGACAACAAAGACCTTCGCGTTTTATCCGAAGGAGGTTCAGAACCAAATTAAGGATTTGACTCCAGGGCTGACCGGAATTGGCAGTATTGTTTTCAGAGATGAAGAGAAAATCTTGGCATCCTCTCCAAAACCTCACCTGCAGTGCTATGCAGAAGATATCGCTCCTTATAAAGGAAAACTTGAAGTTTGGTACAAAAATAACCAAAGCCTAGGTCTTGACCTAAAGCTGATTTTTGTAACGGCTTGGGTGGTTTTGTTTCCGGATTCAAATATCTATGAAAAGCTGTTTAAGGGATTACCTGAAAATCCCTTTAAAAAATTGGTTTAGGAAGATTTCAAAAGAGATTAACATTGAGCTTTAATCATGTATTTTGATACAGTTTAAGACTAACTTAGAAGCTAATTTTTTTGACTTAGGAACCTTTAATAGGATGGTTTTACCCTTCTGGAGGATTTTTTCTCTTATTATAAGTTTCCTGTTCTGCTCGTTGGTTGGCATTTCTCAAAATCTACCAGCCAACTTTCCATTATTGGAAGAGTATGCGCGGAGAGCTCAGTTGAATGACACATCCATAATGCGCTCATCCTTTCAGTTGAGGCCAATTCAACTCTCTAATTCAGCTGGATCGATTGATAGCCTTTTTTATAGAACCATTAGTTTTGAGAACTTAAACTTGGGCGTCCTTCCAATTCTTTCGATATCTGAATTGAATTCCGATCGTCCATTTGGTTGGGGCAATTTTGGCATGATACCAAACAAGGGTATACAACAGTATTTGTCGGGCGGTGTCTTCGGCAACTGGAAGATTATCGAGTTCCAGCTTCAACCTGAGTTTATTTTTGCCCAAAACCTTCCCTATTACGGGTTTCCTGCAGATTTCAACCAGGCGATTATCAACGATAGATTTTTTTATTGGAATAATGGCGACTATCCTGAGCGATTCGGTAATTCTAGCTACACCAGGATTTGGTGGGGACAATCAAAAATCATGGCAAAGTTCGGGGCATTTGAAGGAGGCATTTCAACGCAAAATATCTGGTGGGGTCCTGGGCAGTGGAATGCATTGACTTTTTCCAATAATGCACAAGGATTTCCCCATTTGACAATAAGAACAGGGAAACCCGCAAAGACATTTCTTGGTAATTTCGAGACTCAACTCCTTAGCGGCCGAATTGAGGATTCGGGGTTGAGTCCTTCCCAGCATCCCGCATTAAACGAGAAATACTTCAGCGATTTTTCGGGAGATTGGAAGTATGTCAATGCTCTCTCGATTTCCTATAATCCGAAATGGGTGAAAGGCCTTTTTTTAGGGTTCAACCGTACTTTTCAAGTTTACCGAGAAAAAATGGGTGATTCGTTTCTGAGCTATTTCCCTGTTTTCTCGGGGATTACAAAGGAACAATTTTTTGAAGACGGCAACTCGGTCGAATTTGACAGCGATGGTGCCGATCAACAAATCAGCGTTACCTTTAGATGGGTGGTCCCTGCTTCACATTTTGAATTTTACGGAGAATTTGGCAGGAGGGACCATGCATTAAACTGGAGGGAGTTTATCCTCAACCCAGAACACGCTAGGGCGTACATGATGGGATTTATGAAGCTTTTCCCCTTAAACAAGCCTAGTAGATTTTTACAAGTTAGGGGAGAAATGACCCATCAGCAGGAGTCCGTCAACCGTTATGTTCGGTATCCGGGAACAAGGGGGGGGCTTACTTGGCACACCCATAATCCTTCGAGAGCATTTGCAAACTTTGGACAGGCTCTTGGAGTGGGGATCGGTGTCGGATCGAATGTTCAAATAATTGAGTTTTCAATGGTTGAAGAAATGAACAAACTTGGTTTGATATTTCAGAGGCTTGAAAATCAGCAAGACTTTTATTACCGTGCTTTTGGCCAACAAACAGAAAGAAAACCATGGATTGATTTGAGCGTGGGTTTAGTGTTTGACCATAGATGGGATAATCTCGTTTTGGGTTCAAAAATTCTTGCTGTAAACGGCTTAAATTATCAGTGGCAACTCGCCGCTAATGGTACCCCAGAATTTCCGAAGGGCAGGAATCTTTTTTCCGCACACGCTCAAGTCAATGTGATATATTTTCTCAAAACAAAGGCTGACAAATAAAATGATCAACCTCACAATTGTTGCCGGTGCCCGCCCCAACTTCATCAAAATTGCCCCGATACTCAATGCAATCAAGCAAAGGCAGGAAAAGGGTGCTAATATCCGATACAGGCTGGTACATACCGGTCAGCACTACGACAAGAAAATGTCTGGGGATTTCTTTGAGCAGCTCAACATCCCCGAGCCTCACATCAACCTGGAGGCAGGCGGCGGTACACAGGCAGAGCAGACGGCCGCGATCATGGTAGGTTTCGAAAAGGAACTGATCCAAAACCGCCCCGATTTGGTGATTGTCGTGGGTGACGTTACTTCGACCTTGGCATGTTCCATCACAGCCAAAAAGCTCGTAATCGATGTCGCCCATGTGGAAGGGGGGATCCGTTCTGGTGATTTGAGCATGCCGGAGGAGGTCAACAGGATCGTGACGGACAGCATCACCGACCATTTTTTCACGACATCTGAGATTGCCAACAAGCACCTAAAAGCGGTTGGGGTCCATGAATCTAGGATCCATTTCGTGGGCAATACGATGATCGACACATTGATTGCGAATCAGAATCGATTCTTTTCACCAGAGGGTCCGCAATTTGAGGGCCTTAAGGAAAAGTCTTACTTTGTGATGACAATGCATCGCCCGGCAAACGTAGATGCGGAGCACAAGTTGAGGGCATTGATTGATGCGATATTGGAAGGGACGGGAGATTATCCAGTAGTATTTCCGGTCCATCCCCGGACTGCCCAAAACTTGGCCAAATTGGGGATTTCGAATAAGCGGCTTCGTATGGTAGAGCCGCTTTCGTACTTGGAATTCAACTATTTGGTAAAAAATGCGAAGGGCGTCATTACCGATTCAGGTGGGATCACTGAAGAGGCCTCGGTCATGAACGTTCCCTGTATCACGATGCGGGACAACACCGAAAGGCCAGAGACGGTTAACCTGGGCACCAACGAATTGGTGGGGACCAATCCGGATAACTTGAGAGAACCATTGGGGAGACTTCTCGCCGGAAAATGGAAATCCTACCGGGGCATACCGCTTTGGGACGGAAAGACTGCCGATAGGATTGTGGAAATAATCCTATCAATTTATTCAAATAATAACAATTAAAAACGTCACCATGAAAGGTATCATCCTAGCGGGCGGCTCAGGCACAAGGCTTTATCCAATTACCAAAGGTACTTCAAAGCAGCTTTTGGCGATTTATGACAAACCGATGGTTTACTATCCGATGTCAGTATTGATGCTTGCAGGAATTAGGGAAATACTAATCATCAGCACTCCTCATGATTTGCCGGGCTTCAAGAAACTTTTTGGCGATGGATCTGATTTGGGTTTGAATATTTCCTATGCTGAACAACCATCTCCGGATGGTTTGGCACAAGCTTTTATCATAGGCGAGGAATTTATTGGCAAAGACAACGTGTGTCTTGTTTTAGGCGACAATATCTTTTATGGGCATGGCTTTACCAAACTGCTTCAAAACTCCGTTATAACCGCCGATAAGGAAGGGAAAGCAACGGTCTTTGGTTACTATGTGAAAGACCCAGAGCGATATGGAGTAGTGGAATTTACGCCTGCAGGCAATGCTGTTTCGATTGAAGAAAAGCCCAAACACCCCAAAAGCAATTATGCAGTAGTAGGATTGTACTTTTATCCAAATTCGGTCGTGGAAATCGCAAAGAACATCAAACCCAGTGATCGAGGTGAATTGGAAATCACGACTGTTAACCAAGAATACTTAAGCAGAAATCAGCTTCAAGTGGAAATCATGGGTAGGGGATATGCTTGGTTGGACACTGGAACACATGAATCCATGCTTGAGGCTTCCAACTTTATCCAAACAATTGAAAAAAGACAAGGTTTAAAGGTCGCTTGCCTCGAAGAAATAGCCTTTGAAATGGGATACATATCAGAAGAAAAATTGAGGTATTTAGGACAAGCATTGAGCAAAAACGAATATGGTCAATATATACTACATAAACTTAAGCTAAGGTCTCTTGGCAAACCCTAATAAATTTAGGATAATTTTACTTTGAAATTAAACTTTTCAATTTTATCAGGCCAAACTATCTCTAGATTCGATAACTTGTTGGATTTTGGCCTAATTATTGATATACTTGCAGCAAATTTCTTTTTATGATCATTTTTCTAGCAGTAGTTACCGCGTTTTTGGTTGGATTCCTTCTCACCCCCATCATCATTATGGTCTTGAAGAAGATGCAGTTGATGGATACACCCGGGGGACGAAAAATTCACAATGGTTTCATACCTTCTATGGGAGGGATTGGTTTTGTCACAGCCACGTTTCTTTCGGTATTGTCGTGGCTTGATTCATCCAACATTGTCGAAATCAGGTTCCTTCTTGCGGCCTTTGGCTTGATGTTTTTTGTCGGCCTGCGTGACGACATGGTCAACATGAGCGCGCTGCAAAAATTGGCTGGTCAGTTTATTGCGGCATATTTGGTTGTGGTCATGGCGGATATCAGATTAACCGGATTTTATGGTTTTTTTGGAATCTATGAAATACCGCTGTATGTGAGCTATTTTATCTCCATTTTCACTATTCTGGCATTGACTAACTCGTTTAATTTGATTGATGGGCTAGATGGACTTGCGGGTTCAATCAGTTTGGTGACATTCATGTTTCTTGGCTGGTGGTTTATGGAGGCCGGTCTCGAAAGTTATGCTACGTTTGCTTTTATTTTAGTTGGGGCTGTTGCTTCATTTTTGGTCTACAATTGGCATCCCGCAAAAATATTCATGGGAGATACAGGCTCTTTGAGCTTAGGTTTCGCACTTGCGGTTCTTACGATCTTATTTATTGACCGTAATGGGACGATGCAAGATTTTGAAGGTTGGAAGTTTAATGCACCTATTGCTACAGGAGTAGCCCTTTTAATTATTCCAATTTATGATACTACCCGGATTTTCATCAAAAGGATAATGAAAGGCAAGTCACCTATGGCACCTGACAAAAGCCATGTGCATCATTTCCTCCTTAGGATGGGAATGAGACATGATGAGGTTACTTTGACTTTGGTTTTCGTGAAACTTGCATTCATTGGGTTGATCTTTATCGGTTCAAGTTGGAGCGAATATGTTTTGTTACCCACTGTTGTTTTGGCTGCGGTTATTCTCGGAATCAACTTGGACAATCTTACACTCAAAAAAGTCAAGAAAAATAATCGAAAATCTCCGCCTATTCTATCAAAACGTTCGAAGAAACGGGTAACCACTAAGCCCGAAATCCAAGAAGAAATATTGGAGAAAGCACGTCTGTTGGATAATTAATGACCTAGATATCTGATTCTCATGGAGACCTTTGGTTTTATGCCAAAGGTTTTTTTGTTTTGACTTTGATTAAAAAAATAAGGTCCAGATTTTTCTCTGGGATTCCTCGTACCCACATGATGTCCAAGAAAATACTCCTTTCTCCGCCTATTTTTAATGGCAACGAACAATCCTTTATAGCGTCAGCGTTTTCCGTTCCCCACATTTCAACCTACGGAGACTTTCTGGATCGATTTGAATTTGGGTTGATGGACTTTTCTAATGGTTGTCACGTGGCAGTAACTAATTCTGGAACCTCGGCGCTCCACTTGGCCATGAGGTTGATTGGCATTAAACCCGGCGATGAAGTTATTTGTCAGTCGTTTACATTTTGTGCATCAGCAAATCCAATATGTTATCAAGGCGCACTTCCAGTGTTTGTAGATAGCGAGTTTGAAACTTGGAACATGGATCCCGTCTTGCTGGAGGAGGCAATAATCCAGCGACTGAAAAAGGGGAAAAAACCAAAAGCAATCGTTGTCGTGGATCTTTATGGCATGCCTGCGAAATTTGACCAGATTTTAAGTCTTGCAGATAAATACCAAATCCCCGTGATTGAAGATGCGGCAGAGGCTCTTGGCTCTAAGTACAAAGAAAAGTTTTGTTCATCGTTCGGTGCCTTTGGAGTATTTTCTTTTAACGGGAACAAGATAATCACTACCGGTAGTGGCGGCTGTCTTGTTTCCTCAGATTCAGAGGCAATCAAAAAGGCAAAGTATCTGGCGCTACAGGCAAAAGACAACGTACATTTTTACAGACATCAGGAAATCGGATATAACTATTGCATGAGTAATCTTTCTGCTGCAGTTGGTTTGGGACAACTTGAAAAACTTGAAGAAAAAGTTCGAAGTAGGCGGAAAATCTTCGAGAGATACGTCCAGATGTTTTCTGATTTCGAAGGAATCGATTTATTGGCTGAACCCGAAGGAGTGAGAAGCAATAGATGGCTAAGTACGATCACGATCGACAAGGCCGTGACCGGGTTTGACCACGAGGATGTAAGGCAAGCTCTTGCTGCTCAGCAAATTGAAAGTAGGTATTTATGGAATCCGCTGCACCTCCAGCCCATCTTTAAGGGTTACCCGTACTTTGGGGGGAATGTGGCAGAGAGTCTTTTCAACAGAGGCCTTTGCCTGCCAAGTGGCGAAATGCTCAGTGAACTTGACCAAGAGCGAATCGTTGGTATTATTAAATCTTTGCGAAAGGTATAACCCATGTACAGAGGCTGGGGCAAGAGATTTTTTGATGTTTTTCTGGCAGGGGTAATTCTTGTTCTGTCAGCTCCGATTTTCATTATTGCTACACTTGCATTGGCAACCGTAAATCGTGGAAATCCCCTTTTTTCACAACCACGCCCTGGCCTTCATGGTAAAGTGTTCACCCTGGTGAAATACAAGACAATGCGGGATGCCTTTGATCACCAAGGAAATCTCCTACCTGACAATCAGAGGATAACTAAATTGGGCAGTTTCATAAGGAAGGCGTCGATCGATGAACTACCTCAACTTTGGAATGTCCTTAAAGGCGAAATGAGCCTAGTCGGTCCAAGGCCATTACTTGTCGAATATCTTCCGCTCTATGATGAGAGGCAAGCGCGTCGGCATTTGGTAAAGCCTGGAATTACGGGTTGGGCGCAGATAAACGGTCGTAACAGTCTATCCTGGAGTGATAAATTTGATCTTGATATTTGGTATGTCGATCATATTTCTCTACACTTAGATACCAAGATACTACTCCTTACCATCAAAAATGTACTTTTTCGCAAAGGAGTCAACAACTCGGAAAACGTACCTATGCCGAAATTCACAGGTAATTCGGATATAGGGGATGGCCCCAACAGCCCAACAGACTAGTGGGTTTATTGATTTTTGTCAAGTTATTTAACTATTAAATCTTTTGGTTTGCATTTTGAGCTTTGATTTTTGTATCACAAACTTTGAAATCTGCTTTGTAAAATAAGCGTGTCATTAATTTTCAATTAAAATTGCCAGTGATTTAATAATATTTATATTTGATC
Organism: Mariniradius sediminis; assembly: GCF_021491425.1. NCBI lineage: Bacteria > Pseudomonadati > Bacteroidota > Cytophagia > Cytophagales > Cyclobacteriaceae > Mariniradius > Mariniradius sediminis. The sequence goes on from NZ_JAKEVZ010000013.1 coordinate 128,844, forward strand.
ACGATTAATCACCATTATCATCATTCGATTCTACTTGATGTGATAATTTTCTTTGCTAGATGAACTTCCTGAAAGATCTCAAAATTCTTCCGCGTTGGGTAATAGCCTCACTGGATACTTTTCTACTTTTCCACGCAGCGGTGCTTGCATTCTTCTTAAGATTTAACTTCGATTTTGGACAAATCGAAAACAGTGGGTTTTTCCTTGGAAGTCTCTATTTCGCCTTTTCTGGTACAACCGTGATGTTGTTTACCAAGAGTTACAAAGGAATTGTTCGGCATACCGGTCTCAAAGATAGCCTTCAAGTATTCAGGACAGTTTCGGTGAATTTTGCATTGATTCTTGTACTAAATATTGCGATTGACTTCTTCGGAAACGTGGGGTATTTGATTCCGTTTTCCGTTTTGGTGATTGCAACGCTGAGTTCCCTATTCCTTCTGATTATCTACAGGCTGTTAGTTAAAGAATTGTTTCTTTACCTTAAATCCGGATTTGTGAATAACGTGAAAAGGACTGCTGTACTTTACGGTGCAAGTGAGGTAGGATTGAGAACCCTTGAGGTTCTAAACAGTGATCCAAAATCACAAGTAGAGGTTGTGGCTATCTTGGACGACGATCCGAAAAAAGTCGGAAAAGTTATTGGAGGAATTAGGATTTACCGCGGCTTGGATCAATTAAGCAAGCTGGTGAACACCGCAAAGGCAAGTGAATTAATAATTGCCGTTGAGGGTCTTTCAGTCCAACGGAAAAAAGAGATTCTCGATACATGTTTCAAACTTGGAATACATGTTAGCATAATACCCTCCGTAAATAGGTGGATAAAGAGCAGCCCTAAAAGTGAAATCGTCCGCGATCTAAAAATTGAGGATTTATTGGGTCGTGAACAAATATCCTTGGACAATCTGCGGGTGATGGAAGAGTTGACGAACAAGGTAGTATTGGTTACCGGTGCCGCAGGTTCAATTGGTAGCGAGCTTTGCCGGCAAATCATGCACTACAATCCTAAGTTGCTGCTGATGCTGGATTTTTCTGAATCCGCATTGTATGAACTTGAAATCGAGATTAGCAATTCGGGTTTTCTGACAAAAAGCTTGGCGATTCTTGCCGACGTACGAGACAAGGAAAAAATGAAATCCCTCTTTGCCGAGTACAAACCTGAGATGGTGTTTCACGCCGCTGCATATAAGCATGTACCGATGATTGAAAACTATCCACAAGAGGCAATTAGAAGCAATATCCTTGGAACCAAAATACTTGCGGACTTGGCGGTGATCTATATGGTAGAAAAGTTTGTGTTTGTAAGTACTGATAAAGCTGTAAACCCAACAAACGTCATGGGAGCTACCAAGCGTGCAGCGGAAATGTACGTCCAATCCTTGAACATCTTTTTGGAGAGTCACCACAAGAAAAACCACACCAAATTCATTACAACGCGATTTGGAAACGTCTTGGGTTCAAATGGATCTGTAGTTCCGATGTTCAAGAGACAATTGCTCCAAGGTGGGCCACTTACGGTTACCCACCCAGAGGTGACGAGGTATTTTATGACGATTCCTGAGGCTTGCCAACTGGTTTTGGAAGCGGGAGCAATGGGCGAGGGAGGTGAGATCTATGTCTTTGATATGGGGGAACCAATCAAGATAATTGACCTGGCAGTTAACATGATTCGGTTAAGCGGAAAGAGAGTCGGTCAGGATGTTCAGATAGTTTTTACAGGCCTGAGGGATGGGGAGAAGTTATACGAAGAACTTTTGAATTCGTCCGAACAGGTGAAAATTACCCACCACCCCAAGATATTGATTGCGAAGGTAGCTCCGGTACATTACTACAAGATAGAAGGTCAGATCGATTTGTTTGAAAAAATGCTGGGTAGGTCTACTGACAACGATCTTGTATTCCACCTTAAATCCATAATACCTGAGTTTAAAAGCAATGTCTCAAGGTTCGAAGTGTTGGATCGACTTAATTAAGTCTAGTTAACAAATCGTATAACTTCCCAGGATTTAATACCACTGTCAAAGAAAAGCTCCCCATCCAAGATAGGGAGCTTTTTCTTTTTGTGGCGTTTTTACGCTTAATCCGCCAAATATTTTTCAACGTCCGTGTAAGGCATGTTGAACGCCTCCGCAACGGCCTTGTAAACGATTTCACCGTTGATCACATTCAAGCCTGGGACCAAGTCCGGATTATCCTGGGAGGCTTTTTTCCAGCCTTTGTCAGCTAACTGAATTGCATAAGGTAATGTCGCATTTGTAAGCGCCAAAGTTGAAGTGTAGGGTACAGCACCGGGCATATTGGCGACACAGTAATGCACAACGTCATCGATGATGTAGGTGGGATTTTCGTGTGTGGTAGGTTTGCATGTTTCGATGCATCCTCCCTGGTCCACCGCTACATCGACCAATACCGTACCTGGTTTCATCAGTTTAAGCATGTCCTTCGTAATCAAGTGAGGTGCTTTCGCTCCTGGAATCAATACAGCTCCCACAATAAGGTCAGCGTGTTTTACCATTTCCCTGATGTTGTATTCATTGGACATCATTGTTTTCACGTTTGCGGGCATTACATCTGCGAGATACCTCATTCGTGGTAGGGAAACATCCATTATAGTGACATCTGCACCCAACCCTGCGGCCATCCATGCAGCCTGCGTTCCAACGATTCCACCGCCCAGTATAAGTACTTTTGCGGGCAGCACGCCAGGTACACCCCCGAGAAGAATTCCTCTTCCTTTCAGAGGTTTCTCAAGGTAGTTAGCCCCTTTTTGGATCGCCATCCGTCCTGCAACCTCGGACATTGGCACCAACAGAGGCAGGCTTCTGTCTGCTTTCTCAACGGTCTCGTATGCGAGGCAAACCGCTTTGCTCGCTACCATTGCCTTTGTGAGCGGCTCATAAGAAGCAAAGTGGAAATAAGTAAATAGTAATTGATTTTCTTTTATCAGCTTATATTCCGGCTCGATGGGTTCTTTGACCTTGATGATCATTTCTGCGATTCTATAAGTTTCCTCTATAGTAGGAAGAATCGTCGCACCGGCTGTTGTGTATTCTTCGTCTTGAAAGCCACTGCCAACGCCCGCCGAATGTTGTACATATACCTGATGACCTCTTTTTACAAGCTCTTTTGCACCTGCAGGTGTCAGCGCCACCCGGTTCTCATTGTTTTTGATTTCCTTTGGAACACCAATTATCATATTGTTAAAATTTGGGTTTTATTTGAGTAGTTTGCAAAGATAATGAGGTATTCTGAATCGAGTTCGAAATCATTATACTTATTTTGAATCAAAGTCCATACATTGTTGAAAATGAAATTTTGTTTTGAAAAACGACAATATATTTACTAAAATTTCGATTTTGTAATTTTTGGAAAGTAATATTTTGAAGATTTTATTTTTTCGGATTTTGCATTTATAAACGTTGGTGAAATCTGGGTTTATAAATCTTTTAAAATACCGATTGAGAGAAATGAAGAATTTTATTCTGTTAAAATTGAATTTTATTTATTTTTTTAAAACAAGTTTGAAAAAACATTTAAAAAAATTTTGTACTCAGGTTTGCAAAGACTTTGAATTTATTTATTTTTGAAATGACTGCTTGCAAAAAGCGCTATACCCAAATAACAAAGAGATTAAATAAAAATGACAAAAGTGGCAACATTTTCCAAACATAGGGCCCATAAGATTTCCGATAGAGAGATACTCCTTCGCGACTACCGAATTGCCCAAGAAAGTAGGCAGGCTTCGTTGATGGGCAGAAAGGAAGTATTTATGGGTAAGGCGAAGTTTGGGATTTTTGGAGATGGCAAAGAACTTGCCCAATTGGCCATGGCACGCTATTTCAGGGATGGTGATTTCCGCTCGGGATACTACAGGGACCAGACCTTTATGTTTGCAATCGGTCAATCCAATGTAAGGGAATATTTTGCTCAATTGTATGCGCACACAGATGTAAACTTAGATCCTGCGTCAGGGGGAAGATTGATGAACGGTCACTTTGCGACACGTTCCTTGAACGAAGATGGTACCTGGAAGGATCTTATGAAAATGAAGAACTCGGCTGCGGATATTTCTCCAACAGCTGGCCAAATGCCCAAATTACTCGGTTTGGCATATGCTTCGAAATTGTACCGTCAGAATCCGGAGTTGAGATCCCTGACCCAATTCAGCGATAATGGCAATGAGGTAGCCTGGGGTACAATTGGCAATGCTTCTACCTCAGAGGGTATGTTTTTTGAGACAATCAATGCAGCAGGTGTGCTTCAGGTACCGATGGTTGTTTCGGTGTGGGATGACGGGTATGGTATTTCTGTACCGAATGAATACCACACGACAAAGTGTAGCATTTCGGATGTATTGAGAGGATTCCAAAGGAATGATGACCAGAAGGGTTACGAGATCTTTGTGGTGAAAGGTTGGGATGTCGAAGGTTTGGACCGCGCGTACAGCAATGCTGCACGGATAGCAAGGGAAGAACACGTCCCTGTAATCATTCACGTAATCGAAATGACCCAGCCGCAAGGGCACTCCACATCAGGTTCACATGAGAGATATAAATCCAAGGAAAGGTTGGAGTGGGAGCGTGAATACGATTGCATACTGAGGTTCCGTGATTATTTGGTTTCACATTCCATTGCCACGCACGAGGAGTTGGACAAGATTGACCAAGAAGCTAAGCAGTATGTTAAATCTGAAAAAGAGGCTGCATGGAATGCGTTTTCAAAGGAAATTAAGGGTGAGTTGAATGATGCAGTGGCGTTGATAAGGCAAGCGTCAATGGCATCGGTCCACAAAGTGCATTTGGAGCAAATGGCCGATGATCTGTCCAAAACCCTCAATCCAATTAGAAAAGATGTGATCAGCACCGCCAGGAGAGCACTATGGATGTTGCGTACAGAGCCTGAAGAAAATAAAACCCCAATTCGGACTTGGCTAAAAGACCTGTCAGAACTCAATGAAGACAGGTACAACAGCCATCTCTACAGTGAATCAGATTGTCAGGTTTCAAAAATCGACGAAATCCCCGTGCAATTCAACGTCGATTCCCCGATGGTCGACGGAAGGGAGGTTTTGCAAGCATGTTTTGACCATTTGTTGAAATCAGATCCGCGCTTCCTCGCATTCGGGGAAGATGTGGGCAAAATTGGGGATGTCAACCAAGCTTTTGCGGGTCTTCAAGCAAAATATGGAGAATCTCGCGTCACAGACACAAGTATCCGGGAATGCACCATCATCGGTCAGGGAATTGGGACTGCGCTCAGAGGCCTGAGGCCAATGGCCGAGATCCAATACCTTGACTATATCCACTATGCGTTGATGACTTTATCGGATGACCTTGCATCCTTACAATATCGGACGAAAGGTGGGCAGAAGGCTCCTGTTATCGTTAGGACTCGCGGGCATAGATTGGAAGGAGTATGGCATGCAGGTTCCCCGATGGGCATGTTGCTACATTCTTTGCGAGGAATGTTGATCTGCGTTCCAAGAAATATGACGCAGGCAGCTGGAATGTATAATACCCTTATGCGGGCAGATGAACCCGCTTTGGTGATCGAGTGCCTAAATGGTTATCGTTTGAAGGAAAAGATGCCAGCAAATATTGGCGAATTCACAGTGCCAATGGGCAAACCAGAAATCCTTAAGACGGGTAAAGATATCACCGTGGTGACCTACGGTTCTATGTGCCGAATTGTGATGGATGCTGCCAAGGATTTGCACGAAATGGGCATCGATATCGAAGTGATAGATGTTCAGACACTACTCCCTTTTGATCTGAATCATTTTATAGTTGAATCGATCAAAAAGACAAACCGTGTGATTTTTGCGGATGAAGATGTGCCAGGAGGTGCCTCCGCCTTTATGATGCAACAGGTCTTGGAGGAGCAAAAAGCATATTACTACTTAGATGCAGAGCCTGTCACAATTGCAGCGAAAGCACATCGGCCTGCCTACTCAAGTGACGGCGATTATTTTTCAAAACCATCTGTAGAAGATGTGGTGGAGAAGGCCTATCAGATCATGCACGAGGCGGACCCAAATAGATTTCCAGCTTTGTGACAAAAAAAGGTGCCCAAAAAGCACCTTTTCTATTTTCTGATCTGATTCAGTGTGACTTCGGGACTCGAGACCAAATTGCTGCGGTTTAGTGCCCGATCCTGGATTTCAACATCAATCCGAAGGGTGTCATTTCGGAAGATTGAGTTCCATCCAAATGATTGCATCGCATATAGAATACTGCCTTCTATAGGTTGGGCTCCCGTGTTATTGCTTACCCTTGGAAACCTTCCATTGAATGTTGTATAAAACGGTGCCTGTTCCCATTTGAATTCCGAGAATACGCCGTTTCTTTTGATAAAGAATCTTACGAAAATGTTGTTGTGGTTGGGGTTTTGAACCACCCACACGGTGTCCCTGACTACTGCGTTATTTATGATGGGATTGATAACCCAATCAATCGGATTGAAGGAAGGAGCTTCGGGTGGTCTCTTGCTGTAAACTATCAGATTCCCCAAATTATCTCTTTGATAGGTTACAGGTTGAAAAGGGGGATCAATTTCATTTGCATTAAGGCCCAAATCTCCCTCCGCGTCTTTGAATTTGACAGAGATGATCAGTGAGTCAACTCCGTCACTTGGGGAAAAACGAATATCCCTAAATGAAATTTCCGGGGTGGTAGGAAAATTGTCAGGTGGGGAAATACAAGATCCTACCAAAGCTAAAATACCCAAATACAGAAAATGCTTTTTTTGGTAAGCCATGTCGATTTAATTTTGCAGGAATCTTTTCGCTTTAAAATTCCAAAATTTCTGGATGACAATTAATGAAACGCTTATCTATTTTAAAAGTTTTCAAGAAAAAATCTTGAATGGAGAAGTTTTGGATTTTGAGGAAGTAGGCCTAAACCTATTCAGGTTTCAATCAGCCAACAATCCGGTTTACAAAGAGTATTTAAAGGTCCGGAAAATCAGGCCAACTGATATCAAGAAAATTGAGGAAATTCCTTTTTTGCCGATAGGTTTTTTTAAAACGCATCCTGTGGTTTCTGGACCAATTCGGCTGTTTGAGAGCTATTACTCTAGTAGTGGCACGACCGGCATGATAACGAGCAAGCACCACGTTTGGTCGTCGGAATTTTACTTGCATCATTCCCTGAATCTATTTGAAAAGGAATACGGCGGCATTGAGGACTATCACGTACTCGCATTGTTACCTTCATATTTGGAAAGAAAAGGCAGTTCACTCGTAAGTATGGCCGATTTTCTGATCAAAAAATCAAAATCGCCCCATTCAGGTTTTTACCTCTACAACCATCAAGAACTGCTCGATAAGATCGCATTGCTCAAGGAAGACTCCCGAAGGATATTGCTGCTTGGGGTAACTTTTGGACTGCTAGACCTGGCCGAATCAGGGATGACAATCCCAGAGGCCGATAACTTGATAGTCATGGAAACCGGCGGGATGAAGGGGAGAAGGAGGGAAATGATTCGCGAGGAAGTGCATGACATATACAAAATGGCATTTGGAGTGGATTCAGTTCATTCCGAATATGGAATGACGGAACTGATGTCACAAGCGTATTCAAAAGGAGAGGGAAAATATACTTTAGCCCCTACCATGCGCGTTTTCTTGAGGGATGTCAATGATCCATTTTCTCCAGCTAATCGCTCCCAAGGTGGTATCAATGTCATCGATCTCGCCAATTTTCATTCTTGTGCATTTATCGAAACGCAGGATTTGGGAAAGGTAGATACGGAAGGAAAAGTGGAGATTTTGGGGCGATTTGATAACAGCGAAATTCGCGGATGCAATTTATTGCTCAATTAATTTTGTAATCCCTTCAGAATTAAACATATTTGGCTTTAAACTTAACCCATATGAAAAGAATTGCAATTGTTGTAATGGCTATCGGCCTCCTCTCTTTGGGAGCCTGTGCCTCTAGCAAACCCTGCCCTGCCTATGCCAAGGCGCCCGTCAGTAAAGAAATCAAAGGATAAAAAATGTGCTGACCGTCAATAGTCAGCATATTTTTTCACGTCGTCCAGACTGATGGTTTTTTCACCCAAGATCACCAGTCTCTCCACCACATTTCTGAGTTCCCTTATATTCCCGGTCCAGGGAAATTCCTGTAGCTTAGCAACTGCAGCAGGGGAGATGTCTTTTTTGGCCGTGCCATACTCTTTAGCTATGTCATCCAAGAATTTTTCCACCAAAAGTGGGATATCTTCTTTTCTGTCTTTGAGCGCAGGAACTTGAATAAGGATTACACTCAATCTATGGTAAAGATCTTCCCTAAAAGTACCGTCCTCGATGGCCTTTTTGAGATCTTTATTGGTGGCTGCCAAGACACGGACGTCCACTTTGATATCCTTATCACCTCCCACACGGGTAATTTTATTTTCCTGCAATGCTCTCAGTACTTTGGACTGGGCTGATAGACTCATGTCTCCAACTTCGTCCAGAAACAAGGTGCCCTTGTCAGCTTGCTCAAATTTGCCTATCCTTTGTTTTACCGCAGAGGTAAAGGAGCCCTTTTCATGCCCAAAAAGTTCGCTCTCGATCAATTCTGCAGGGATCGCCGCGCAGTTTACGGCTACAAAAGCCTCATTTGATCGGTTGCTTTTTTGGTGGAGCCAGTGGGCGACGAGTTCTTTGCCGGTACCGTTTGGGCCGGTGATTAGCACCCTTGCGTCGGTCGGCGCAACTTTCTCAATTGTCTGTTTCACATGCTTGATCTCGGACGACTCGCCCACCATATCGAGCTTTTGGGAAAGCTTTTTTCTAAGAACCTTGGTCTCGGATACGAGATTCTTCTTTTCCAGTGCATTTCTGACTGTGAGCAGCAGCCTATTGAGGTCGGGGGGCTTTGGTACAAAATCAAAAGCACCCTTTTTGGTAGCCTCGACTGCCGTTTCGATCGAGCCATGTGCCGAGATCATGATAAATTGCGGTTGACGCTCTAATTCGGCGGCCCTTTCCAAAACTTCGAGGCCATCCATTTTCGGCATTTTGATATCGCAAAGGACAAGATCAAAGTCTTCTTCTTGCATCATTTTCAAGCCTTGTTCACCGTCTTGTGCTTCGAAAATCTTGTAGTTTTCGTACTCGAGGATTTCACGAAGCGTGGATCGGATGATTCTTTCATCATCGATAATGAGGATTTTTGACATGGTTTTGTTTTTTAAAAAAGTGCAAGCCTATAAGCCGGGTTCTGTTCCTCCTTTTTGGGGATTTACCTGCCATCTATCTAGGCGCAGGTTTACACCAGCGCTCAATCGACCTACCCGTTCCGCATCAAGGCGAGCAACCTTGTCTGGAACAAGTCCCAGGGCGGAACCTATTTGGTCTTTCAACCCATAAGGTTTACCGTGCCCCCTTCATCGCTGTCGGGGCGGTGGGCTCTTACTCCACCTTTTCACCCTTACCCCAATCCCAATTGAGATCGGGGCGGTATATTTTCTGCGGCACTGTCTGTCAGCTTGTCGTCGCCAACAAACTGCCTTCCTGTTAGGAAGTATGGCGCTCTATGTTGCCCGGACTTTCCTCTTTCCAATTCCGAAAGAATTCGGAATGGCCAGCGACAAGTCGGCTTGCACTTTGCAATGTTAATGATTTAAACTGACTATTTGTTCCTAAGTTCCGGTTTTTGGAGTCTTGTTTTTCCCGTTTTGAAATCAAAAAACCGGATTTCTGAATGGTTTCAAAATAATAACCTTCAATGAGGATTGGCGACGTCAAACGACAGAAAACATTTGAAACTGACTGTTAAATTTTAATGAAATAAATTTTAATGAAAAAAAATACGGCTGTTAAAAACAATTGTCCCCATATACTGTTTTACTTCCAAAGGCTTTATAGCTTTTCTTCATAGTGCTGGGTTGAACCGCTCCCCTTGGGGGCGGTTCTTTTCGTTATAGACCATTGTTGTTCACATCCTAGCTTGAGTAGTCCTTTATCCCTAGATTTGAAAAAAAATACGAGAATGATTTTGGTAGGCAACGCGGTTATCAGTGACGATATCAAGGAACAATTTTTTGTTTGTGATTTGGAGAAATGCAAGGGTGCTTGTTGTGTAGAAGGAGATTCGGGGGCGCCGTTGGAAGACTCAGAGACTGTAATACTGGAAGAAATCTATTCCATTGTCAAGGACTACATCACGGAAGAAGGAAGAAAGGCCATCGAAAGCCAGGGCACTTGGGTTATCGATAAGGATGGAGACAAATGCACACCTACAATTGGCGACAACCGAGAGTGTGCATATGCACTCTACGATGAAAAGGGAATCTTGAAGTGTGGGATCGAGCAGGCATACCTGGACGGAAAAATCGATTTCAAAAAACCGATCAGTTGCCATCTTTACCCAATCAGGGTCAAGAAATACGATGATTTTGAGGCACTCAATTACGATCGCTGGCATATATGCAGCCCAGCTTGCACACTTGGTAGCAAACTGGGCGTTCCTGTCTACAAGTTCCTTAAGGATGCGCTAGTCAGAAAGTATGGCGAAGACTGGTATGCGGAACTCGTTCGGGAAATTGAAGGGTAGGGAAAACCCACAGCCCTCCTAAACCTTAATGTAGATTTTTCTTTTGTCCATCACATAACCAATACACCAAATCAAAGACATGTAAGCGATGGCAAACAGGAAAGAGGCTGTCTTGGGCCCAAGCCAGCTTGTAAATAGCCCCGAGTAAATCGCACCTTTCAAGCTGTTTTCACCCACTGGAATCGTGTACATAATGTCGATTACGAGCCAAGCAAATATGTACAAAATCAATGGGTTCCTGCCAAAGACCTCGAGCGGATAAGTCCATTTATTGAACTTTTGCACTTCGATGATAAGTACCAAAAATCCGAGAACGATTAAGTCTAAGCCCACCGTCAAAAGTACGTAGGAACTCGTCCAAATCTTCTTGTTGATGGGGAATGCCAAGTCCCAAATCACGCTGAAACCGACGGCGATCAAGCCCGCCAACAGGAGCGCTTTCACGGTGCGCTTGTTGTTCCCGATTTGCTGGATAAATTTCCCGGCCAAAAAGCCTGCAATTACATTGACCACAGATGGCCAGGTACTCAAAACTCCCTCGGGGTCGAAAGGAATCCCTTCGCCTGTATAGAGGTTTTTTGCGCCAATCAACCAAAGGTCCAATTTCAAAGCCGCGTTTCCTTCCAAGGAATAAGGGTCTTCAGGATTTCCGAAGAAGTAAAGGACACCCCAATATCCCAACAGCGACAGGATACTGAAAATGATTGCACCTCTTTTTCCAATATAATACAGGACCAAGGAAGCGATCAAATAGCAAAGTGCGATCCTCTGCAAAACTCCCAAAAGCCTGACGGCAGACCAGTCAATCATACTGACACCGCCGGTTTCATTCGTCTCGAAGAACGGGAAAGCATTGAGCCCCCATCCTATGAGGAAAATCAATGCAGCACGTTTGAACACTTTTTTCAGAAATGCCCCTTGGCTCATTTTTTCCATCTTTTTCATGGAAAAGCTCATGGCGTTGCCAACGACAAACAGGAATGTCGGAAACACCAAATCCGTAATGGTAAATCCATGCCAATCGGCGTGCAGCAGAGGGGAGAATACGTTGGACCAATCGCCAGGCGTATTGACTACGATCATCAAAGCGATGGTCAATCCCCTCAATACATCGAGGGACAGGTAGCGTTCCTGCATGGGGATTCCGAGGGTGGGGGTTTGGGGCATAAATTAGATGGGGTATTTATTGTCAATTACCCTAAACATAAGGAAAAATTTTCTTGCGCGTAAAATCTGGAGGGTGAAGAATCAAATAGTAGAATATAAACCTGAAAGGAAACCAATTTCTTGAAAGAAATTCCGATTTCTCTCAAATAGCCACTGGATTCAAAATATAACGTTCTTGGCTCTTGAATTTTCGTGTTTATTTTTTAACTTGTTGATTGTTAGATTTTTGTACATTTTATTTTTCACTTCTCAATTCTTCCAAAATGAAAGATTCAGATTATTTCTCTCCTAGGCCATATGTGGTCATTTTCAAAAAAGGCGTTCTTCCCGGACTATTTGATGAACAACTGATACCAGAAGATCCGGATTCAGTTTTGGATAAGTCCAGCGAAAAAATTGGCCAGATAAACAGAAATATCGATCGATTAGCCGATGATTTTGGGGTCTTGCCTATGAATCGATTTTACACTTTCAATACTGGGTTCTCCTGTTTTTTAGATTCTGATCAATTTGCGGCGATTCAGGCGGCGAACGTTGCAGATAACATTATTTACAATTTTAATATTGAAGGGAGGCCCGTCCATCAAGGAAGGCCGGTTCACCAAGGTGATGTGGTCGATCCAACCGCGCTTAAGTATGATCCGATACATAAAACAAGTTGTGCTGTTAGGTTGGTTGGTGGACCAGTTCCATTAACTTCCAGCAATCAAAACAAGAGAATTTGGGTGCTCGATACAGGAGTTGATCACAGTAATAGTAATTTGAATGTGAAAACACAGCGTGCTATTTCATTTATTTCCAATGAGCAGCAAGCATTTCGAGATTTCAATGGACACGGGACCCATTGTGCCGCTCTCGCTGCAGGGAAAGGTAATGGTAGTAATCAACTTGGGATGAATGGTGTTTCTAAGGGTGCGCCGATAGTACCCGTAAAGGTATTGGATAGGTACGGTAACGGTTATTTCCTCAGTCTTAAGTTAGGACTTGAGCATGTTCTGTTGTATGGGCAAGCTGAAGAAGTAGTATTGATGGCCTTGGGTGCATATGATATCGCCAATTGTTCCGTCCCAGGTCAGCATTTGAATAGTTTGATTGATTTATTGGTCGCGAAAGGTTTATTTGTAGTAATGTCTGCAGGGAACCAATCTGGGGATGCCGGGATTTCATACCCCGGCTGCTATTCAGCCCCGACCAAAGCAATTACTGTTGGCGCGATTGATTTTTCTTGCACAAATTTTGGAGGGTATGCTACATATTCCAACCATGGAGATATGGTGGAATTTGTGGCTCCTGGGACAGGAGTATTTTCTGCATACATACGGGATCCTGCTTATCCGAGTGCGAACAATAGGTACGTCCAAATGACAGGCTCTTCTATGTCAGCGGCAATTGTTGCCGGGATAGTCCATGCGAAGGGAGGTTTGCCAAGAAGTCTCGGGACTGTCAGCTATCAAGGAAGAGATTATCCAGTAGCAGGTGTCTGATAGTCAATTTTGAAAAGAAATCTGGTTGCAAAATCAATTTTGTTTGGTTTGCTTCATTTTATCTATTTCACCAAAGACCTTATCCGAAAAACGGATTACCGAAATGTCTTTCAGGAGATTTTCAAAAATGATGTTTTTTCTAAGCATAATTAGATCACGCCAGCCCATTTCATATGCTTTATTTAGCATATCAAGCGAGTTTGATTTTTCTCCCTTAACTGCATACAAACAAGCGAGATTGAAATAAAACTCACCGTCTTCTGTGCCGGAGTCGATTTCTCTTTTATAGAGAGAGATTGCTTCGTCCAAGAAAATCTTGCCAACGGTGGGATTAGTCTTCATCTCCAAGAAGCTAAGATAGACCGGTGCATAACTGAAGGGGTCTTGGTTTTTGTATGGATTATAGTAAACAGATTGTTCGAGGTATTTTTTGGAGTTGACCAAGTCGTTTGTGAAAAACGCAATGATGCCTGCGGATTCGAATGTCCTGGACACTGTAGCATACTTGGTTACGTCATATTTTCCGCCTGCATCCTTGTAATCTTCCAGGAGATCCAATGTCTTCTTGACGCAAAATGCGGCACTATCCCGTTTTTCAAGCCCTAAATACGTTAGAGCAAGTTGCTCGTAGGTCATACTAGGGATTGAATGCCTGAAATCTTCGTTTATTTGAAGGGATTTTTTGAGAAATGCCAACGAATTACTGTAGTCCATCAGAAGGCGGCTAATCCAGCCGGATAGTTGAAAGGGCAAATACAATCCCGGATTTAAAGCTGCAGCTTTCGTCTGGTAATAAAGCGCACTGTCCAATTGGCCGGTTGAAAGATAGTTGGAACCCAAATTTCCGAGTGCCGGTGCAAAATTTTTGTCGATCTCGAGTGCTCGACGAAGCCATGTGTTTCCCGTTGATAGTTGGCCCTTGTAATTGAAGTAATTTGCCACCGTCTTGTATCCTTCTGCCAACCTCGGGTTTAGCGTTACCGCTTTCTCGCCAGCCCATAGGCATGAGTCGAGGTATTCCGAAGCACCTTTATGCTCCCTGAATTTCTGGCTAAAAGCATCGCCAAGTCCCGCGTACGCCAACGCAAACGTTGAATCCGAAGAAAGTGCTTTCTTGAATTCCACGATTGCGCTATCATTATGGATTTGGTTGAAAAGTTGGTAGTGCCCTTTTCCACGTAGAAAGTGGCGATTAGCTAATTCCGAAGCCGGTATTCTGTCCTGTAAATTGGCCGTTTCGGTCCCGCCCTCAAAGTTTGGAATGATGGAGGCTATTACACGCTGTGACAACAACCTTTGGAATGCAATCAGATCTTCACCCTCAAGGTCAAATGTCTCACCCCAAAGGATTTTATCTTTTCTCAATTCCAGTAGTTGGATTCGAAGTATTGCATGTCCGTTTATTTCCAACGTTTTTCCGAGCAAGAGAAAATCCACCCCAAGTTTTCTGCCATACTCTTGTGGAGTGAATTTTTTTGGGTCATATCCTTTGGTACTGAAAAATGAGATTGGTTTTAAGCCTTCGAGCTTTGAGAACCCGTTGATAATTTCATCTGCCAAACCTGCCAAAAGAATGGAATCTTTAGAATTAATTAAGTTGCCCTCAAACGGCAATACAGCAATTAGCTTTTCGCCGCTATCGGTCAATCCCTTCAGTACTTCATTGTGGTAAAATCCGAATCCCACGAGCATGAGAGTCAAAATGACCGTGCTTGCGATCATCACCCGCTTCACCCGACTGTCCAATAACTTGGACAAATCCCCGCGGCGGGGTACAGCCAATCCTTCGTTTGCCAAGGCGAAAATCTGTACGTTTTCGTCCACGTTTTTCAAGTGGAATTTACCCAAATCGACGAAAGGGAATGATGGATCATTGGCGATGTCCTCCTTGATACTCTTCGAGAAAAGGACGCTGTTGGGATGTCCAAGCGTTTGCAGACGCGATGCGATGTTCACAGCATCCCCAAACACGTCGTGCGCATCCTCTATGATTTCCCCAAAATGGACACCGATCCTGAGACTTAGTTCCTTGGATTTGAAATAGTACTGCTGCAATTCCAAAGCGGCTGCAATGGCTTCCCTGCCGGAAGGATATGAACTCAATATGCCGTCGCCCATTTCCTTGACCAACTTGCCATGGTGTTTTTTGATAACTTGCTGGTGGATGCGGACATTTCTTTTCACCATTTGGTAGGCCATCTCCTCATCCCGGCCCATCATGGCGGTATAGCCGACTATGTCCGAAAACATAATCGCGGCACAGGTTTTTCTCACTTCCGTTTTCATCTAAAAATCATCAATGATGGAAACTCACACAAACAATCGAGGTCAAAACCATGATTTTCAATCCAATGCATTAATTTAACGAAATTAAACCAACCATGTCTTTCTTTATATCAATAATATATAAATGATGCTATCAAAGCTCCTCTCATACCAAAAATGCATAGTGCTGCTGGCAATTTTCTCAGGATTGTTCGAGACGTCAGAAGCTCAGTCAAAGGGCGACTTGTCAGTCAAATGGGAACTGACCGCCAACCAACTGCAACCAAAGGAAAGCCATCAGGCAAGGTTTGTTTTGACCAACAACGGCAAGGATGCGCTGCAACCGACTTGGGAACTTTATTTCAATACGATTTTCCTTTCGATCAGACCCAAGGTGCTTACTCCAGGATTTGTCATGGAGCACCTATCTGGGGATTTTTTCAGGTTGAAACCAAAGGGAGAATTGGGTTCACTTTCGCCGGGAGATAGCCTTGAAGTCGTTTACACTTCCGATAATTTCGTGCTCAAAAACAGCCACATCCCCCACGGCCTATATTGGGTCAAGGACCCGAAAGCGAAGCCGGAAACAATCACTGACTATCGCAAGACATTGATAAAGGTCGAAGATTTGGCGAAATTGGCCGCGGGAACTCCTACGCCAATCCCAACAGATGAATTTACCTACAGGCAAAATGAATCCCTCAGCCTGCTCGAAAAATCCGATTTGCCGCCTTTTGTTCCCGTGCCAAAGTCCTACAAGTATTCCAATGGCGTCTTTACTTTCCGCTCTAATCCAAAAGTCTATATCGATCCTGCCTTTTCCGAGCTTGGGGACTATCTGGACCAAGTATTGAAAACCCACCTTGCGGGCCAAATCTCAAAAGCCTCAAAGTCAGAAGCGGACGTTTTGTTGCTGAAAAGTCCTGATTCAGCCATTCCGGAATCCTATAGACTCTCGGTTTCCAAAACCATCCGCATCGAGTCAGCAACGGTGCAGGGTGCCTTTTATGGTATCCAATCGCTCTTGGCTTTGGTTTCAGAAAAGTCGGGCAGTGATCGCTCCCAAAGTCTCAAGCTCGATTATGTCGAAATCGAGGATTGGCCGGATTTCGGTTATCGGGGTTTTTTCCTCGATATCGCCCGCAACTTCCAATCGAAAGCCGCGATCCTGAAGCTCTTGGATTTGTTGGCATTCTACAAATTGAACGTCTTCCATATCAACATGGCCAACGACGAGGCTTGGCGGATCGAGATTCCTGGATTGCCGGAACTCACCGAGGTAGGCTCCAAAAGGGGCCACACGCCCAAGGAAGTCGACAATCTTTGGCCCTACTACGGTTCCGGGCCTTTCGTTGATCAATCTCTCCATGGTACCGGATTTCTGAGCCGGGATGACTATAGGGAGATACTTCGCTATGCCAAGGCGCGCCATATCCAAGTGATACCCGAGATCGGGGTGCCGGCACATTCCAAAGCTGCAATCGTCGCGATGCGCAAGCGTTACCACGATTGGATGGCAAAAGGGGATTCCATCAAGGCCAAGGAGTATCTGTTGGAGGATTTGGGGGATCAGTCCCGGTACCTTTCCGCGCAAAACTTCAGGGACAACACCATCTGTGTCTGTCAGGAGTCTACCTATCGGTTTTATGAAAAAGTCGTCGACGAGATTCTGCTAATGTACGCCGATGCGGACATGCCCCTCCGCACCTTCCATACGGGAGGCGATGAGGTGCCACGCGGCGTTTGGACCCAATCCCCGGTCTGCACGGAATTCCTCGCCAAGCACCCCGAGATCGAGGGCACGGAAGGACTCAAAGGCTATTTCTACCGAAAAATTGCGGCCATGTTTGCCTCCAAGGGTCTGCAAGTGGCTGGCTGGGAGGAAATCGGGCAATCGCCCAAAACCGAAAATGGACAACAGATCCACGTCCCCAATCAGGAATTTGCCGACAAGGGATTCCGGGTCTATGCCTGGAATGCCGTCGCCGGCTGGGGAGGGGAGGACATGGCCTACCAACTGGCCAATGCGGGCTATGAGGTTATCGTCTGCAATTCCTCCAATTTCTACTTCGACTTGGCTTACGACATGCATCCCGACGAACCCGGGCATCAATGGTCCGGATTTGTCGACACCAAAACGGCTTGGCGCACGGTACCCTACAACCATTTTATCTCCAACGATACCGATATGTATGGCAAGCCGATCGACGTGGCAGCCCTGGCAAAAGGAAAAGTTTCCCTGAATGCCCTTGGCAGACAGCACATCAAAGGCGTGCAGGGGCAACTCTGGTCCGAAACTGTCAAAGGCCAAGCCATGATGGAGTATTACCTGCTGCCCAAGATGCTTGGATACGTCGAAAGGGCATGGAATGCCGAACCTGCCTGGAGTCTCGAGCCAGATCCCGCCATCCGCGATACCAAAAGGGAAGAGGCCTGGAATATCTTTGCCAACTTGCTGGGACAAAGGGAAATCCCGCGCTTAGCACACCTGTTCGGGGGATTCAATGTCCGCATGCCAAGACCCGGCATAATCCTCGAAAACGGACAAACCAAGACCAATATCGCTTATCCGGGATTGGGGGGGAGGTAAGATTGAGCTGGACTAGATGAAAGAAATCCGAGGGTATTGACACTGACTTACTCGGTTTAGGTTTCCAAATTTCAACGAAATGACTACAAAAAAGATATTCAAACCCAAAACAAGTTTCCTTGGAATACTTTATAAAATTTGGTGAAAGGGCTGGAAATTTACCAGGATTAGTTATTACTAACTATGGTACCGCCAAACAGTAATTTAAGTATAGCTATCGCCCAAATTATCAGGATTTTAGGATTTTGTACTTTTCAGAAACTGAAAAACACTAATTGTTAAGAAGACCCAGATATTTTCTCCTTTCATCCCTAAATCTCATCAAGTTAACTTGTTCATAAGTCCATAATGGTTCTTGTTTAATATTTGTTTCAATGTATTTTTCTTTTTTCCCTAATGCTGACAAAACATTCGTGATAAATGAAACGCATTCTAGAGGATTTTCAACAATTTGCCTCTCTGAAAACCGAATTACAATCCAATTATGATCAATAAAGAATTGATTTCTAACACTATCCCTACTTCGGTCGTGATGAATTATATCACCAGATTCCAAGGAGTATGGCTCATCAATTTCTACATCAACATACAATCCGAGATCAGAGCAAATTATAACAAAATCTGGAAGAAATGCTTTTTTCATAACTGGGGCAACATCAATCTTTACATTTGATCTAAAGGTTTCGTGAAGAAATTGTAGGAAAAAAAACTCCGTTTTACCCCGTTTTGAGCTTTTTGCTTGTTCTATACCCAAATAATAATTCTCTAGTCGTTTTTTTAAAATTCCCTTTTGAATTTCTTCCCTTTGAGTTTCAATTGAAGTCTCGATCATATTTCGTTCTATAGCTAGTTCTTTAGAGGCATTTTCAAATAATTTGTAAATCGAATCTTTATACTCGTTGAGTTTCGAAACACGTTCGTCCTCTGATCCCACCAAAACCGTATAGGAAGAGCTAATCATAATGTCATTATTTCCATTCAATAAATGGTAAACAAAATAGAAAATGGAACTTGCAAAAATTGCAATGAAGGCAACGAGCAAAAAAGGAACATTAAGAAATTCAGCGATTTCCTTGATCAACAGCCCTGCGCCGGAAAACAGCCCCAAGATAATCCCCAAAATGGAAAATATAAATATAACTACTAATAGTTCACCTAAAATTCCCAAGAAATCAATTTTTGGCTTTTCTCGAATTTCTTCATGAAATTTCGGCTTTTTGGGCAGCTTCAGCTTTCCAAAATAGAAATCATGGTTTTCCAATTCGTAGTCAATAGAATCATGTTTTAAATTTTCAATTTGTTCTAAAGTCCGAAAACTTTTTTTTTCAATTTTACTTTGTTTAAAATTTGCAACATCAATATCATAATATACATCGATCGAATGTGCTTTTTCTATCGCTTCAGGATAAGTAAGGTTTGCTTCGTCACACAAATCCAGCAAGGTAATTTCATTTGAAAGATAATTTTCAACAACTTTAGGTAACAAAACTAAAGGATATGATTGATCTGGGATTAGAATGTTGTATCTCATTTTTTGTCTCTTATTGACAGTCAAATATGTGTGTTATATGTATTTCATTAGAATTTTTTCCATTACATGGTGCTTGACCCATCTTGAGACTAAGAAAATTCCCCATGTGTTTTCTCCGTCTATATTTACAGCATTTGCGGTTTTATTATTTTTCCTCTAGTTGTGAAACGAATCCAAAATCTTTTGGGTATGACTTGCGCGGAATTTAAAGATTGTCTCGATTTGGACCTTAGTCGCAAGAAAGATTTTCTTTTTATAAGTTGGTATTTAGAAAAAAAGAGTCCGAAAAGTACCACAATTAGATATCACTGTGAATTACCAATCATGGGCATTAGGTTTAACCATTAGCCTAGACCATCCTTTTCCCAACGTTGTGTACCAAAAAGGTATTTTGTTTCGGCTCAAATACTAATTCTATTCTTCAATTTGACCTTCACGATTACTTCGAATCCTCATGATGGTTCCCTTCTGTTCTTCCACTAGAAATTCCATACAGTAAGGAATTTTTTCTTTCAGAAACAACTTCCTTTCTTGGGAAATATAAGCTGTGTTGTCGACGGCATTTACCAACCCATCAATATTGATAAGCTGATCTTCATACGGACCGATTCGAAAGGTTGGGCCCAGGTTTCGGGCTACATATCGACCATTTTTTACATCACAACAGAGAAAATTTCTACGTGCAATTTGTGGGCATATTCGATCATAGCTCATTATTGTTTGATTCTTTCCTCCCAATGCTCCGCGTTTTTGCTTAAGTGGCGTTTTTTTGTCGTATTCTTCTCGTCTTCCAAAAATCAGGATGAAGTGGGGGTGAAATGTCAACTCGCGGAGTTCTTGAGGAATCGAAAAGTCTTGGTAAAATTTCAGGATGTTTTCCGGACTAGTAAATATCGTTTGCCATTCCTCAAGTTGATGTTTGGCTTGATTAAAGTCACTTGTGGGCGTTCCATCCTTTTTAAAATATTTCTTCTCGGGAGCCTCTATTTCTACAAATACAGGAGTGAAGAAAATACTGTCTGACGCTAACCACAAAAAATCAGGAACTCGATCGAAAAGACCACTGACCTTTGGCTGTCGGATTAAAGCGTTCAAATATGGGCCATGTCCCGAGGGACCAATACCGGAAAATTCATCCCTCGCTCCAGGTACAAAACAGGGATTCAATTCGAAAAATTTTTGAAATACTTGTTCATTTCCAGGACTTTCAAGCAATAGCTTGTTGAAATCAGCTACCGCCTGCCTAAGGTATTCCTTTTCGTCTGGAATGGGTGGCGCATGATTAGTGAATTCGTAAACCATCTATAACAGGTCGTTTTTTTATGAAAATAATGTTTACACTTTAAATCTAAAGGCGGCAATTACAGCCTAAACCATCCCTTACCATCTCCTAAGATAATAGATTTCAATCATAAGCTGAAAATTGAAAACTTGGATTTTGGGTTTTTTCTGTAAAAATGTATTGGAGGGATTTGGGCAGAAAAGTACAGTGATTAGCGCTTTGGCTGTGTTTCCTTTAAATCCAGTCTAGCTTTTGACTGACTGGAGAAAGCAGAATCGCGACAAATCCTGCTTCTGGACAAGAAGGATAGCTTCCTCACCATTTCCCTGTTTCTTGCTTCTTCTCAGCTCTTGTTTCTTGGCTCTTGCCTCTTGTGTCTCGCCTCTCGTTCTATGTCACGTCCTGAATTTAGTTGACACTTTTTTCATTGTTTTTCTTTTGTTTTCAATCCTCTTAAATGCTTCAAAGTCCAAGCGGTGAAACCAGTCAAGGCCGACGCGTAGCGGCGTTCATATAGCCT
>NZ_JAKEVZ010000014.1:0-113380 GCF_021491425.1 Mariniradius sediminis
ATTGCCCTTGATGTGTTTCTCGATAGCCAATGCCATCCTCCTCGATGTGCAGGGTATCGATAGTTTTAATATCCAATCGTCGGCAACCTTTGTGTGCGAGTCTTTGAAAAAGTGGCTGTTGTGCTGTTTCAACCGGTTTTCCAAGTCCATCGTTTGGCCAATGTAGTAGCTACCTGTTGATGGGGAGTAGAGTATGTAGACAAAATGGGTCTCCATAGGCTGAAAATGAAAAAAGGCAACATCTCTGCTGCCCTTTTGAGCCCCCTGCCGGGATCGAACCAGCGACCTACTGATTACAAGTCAGTTGCTCTACCAGCTGAGCTAAGGAGGCTTAACCTATTTTGATTTCGAAAACCTTTGTCTTTCCCGAAAACGTGGTGCAAATATAGATGGATAGAATATTTGCGCAAAAAGTTTTTGAAAAAAATAAGGAGACAATCGCTATCTCCTTATTTGTGAACAAATTAAAATTCCCGAATGATAGACAATTTCTTCTTCAATTTGTCTACTTCGCTTTCCGCCTTCTGAATTTTTTCCTCAAATTGATTCCTAAGCTTATCCGCGGTCCGCGATGCAGCAAAGAATTCAAGGTTGTTTCTCCAAAGCGTGATGTTATTTTCAAGATCAGCAATCTGCTTTCTGATGCCATGCTCTTTCTTGTTGAGTACCCGATTGCTGTTTGGATCGGCTTGGAGTTTGTTGAGATTCAGCCTGAATAGGAAATCCTCCTTCTCCGCTCCGCTGATGCCTAGTTGCTTGACATAAGCATCGACTGCCTCGTTGAAACGGGACATGATTTCCTTCATGTTTTTTCTCGGGACAAATCCGATTGCATTGTATTGATTGATGAAGGATTCCAACGCAGCAGCGGATAGTCCGGTACCTTTGGCAGCTTCGATAATCTGCTGAATCACTCCCTCTTTTTCCTTGAGGTTGTTATCAAATTCCTTGTTCACCTGTTTGGTCGAGTTCCTCCTGTTTTCGAAGAAGGTATCGCAGGCCGTCTTAAATCGCGTGAACAACTCGTCACGAACCTTTTCAGGAGTCGGACCGATCTTTTTCCATTCCTGTTGCAGCGCAATCATCTGATTGGCGGTATTGTTCCAATCCGTTTCGTTCATCAGTGATTCGGCCTTTTGGATAAGCTCTTCTGCAAGGTTTTTGTTCTTGGTCCTGATTTCATCCAATTCCTTGAAGAACAGATTCTTGTGGTGGAAGAACTGCTTGAATAGACCCCAGAAATGCTTGTTGATATCTTTGCCGTTTTCACGAGGAACCGCACCAACTGTCTCCCATTCTTTCTGGATTGCAAGTATATCCTTGGTTTTATTGTTCCATTCCTTGATTTTGGAGGATTGGTAGTCCCGGAATTCCTCCAACTTCTTGATCAAAGCTTCCTTCTTCAGCAGATTTTCCTTGAGGACTTCTTTCTGTCCCTCGTAAAACTCTTTTCTACGGGCATACACCGCATCCGAGGCTGTTTTGAACCTGGTCCAAAGTGTTTCCTGTTCATCCCGAGGTACTGGACCGACATGCTTAAACTCTTCATGGAGATCATTCAACTGCCGGATTGCCTCCTTCAGGTCTGGGAGTTGAACCAAGGCCTCTGCCTTTTCGCAGATTTCGGTTTTATGTTCGAGATTCTTTTTCCTGTCTAGTTCCTTCAGCTCAAAATAAATGCTCCGGTTGTCGTAAAAACGATCCATCAGGGCATTGTAGGAAGCCCAAAGGTTTTTGTTTTGGGCGGCGGGCACAGGTCCGATCTTTTTCCACTCGTCCTGGATTTGCTTGATGGTATTGATGCTGTGGGTCGTCTCCTCTCCGTCCACCAATTCCCTCAGCCTATCAAGAATCGCGTTTTTGGCGATGAAGTTTCTTTCCTTCTGCTTTTCCTGCTCTCGGAGAAAATCCGATTTCTTCTCCCTAAATTCATTCAGTCCTGCCAAAAGAGAGCGATCGACATCCGCAAGGCGGTAATCAAAATCATCCGCAGCACCGCCATTCTTTACAAAAACTTCCAAGGCCTCCTCTTTTTCCTTTTGGAGGACTTCGTCAAAATGGGACTTGATTTGGTTGATTTGGCTTTCGATCTGAAGTATTTTGCCCGAAGAAACCAATTCCTTCAAGGCATGAAGCAATTGATCTTTTGAAAAATTAGAATAATCTACCTCTTCTTCGACTTCATGTTCCTGTTCGGGATGATCGATTTCCGCTGTCGGCTCAATCTCTGTTGCTTTACCTTCCACCTGTAAAATCTCTTCACTGGTTTGGGTCACCTTGTCTTCGTCAGACATTTCTTTTTCTGTGCTCATAATGTAAAACTGATACTTTTTGGCAGGGTCACTGAAACAAAAGTAACAAATTTGGATCAATTTAATCTTGGGTCAATCGGATAATTTGCCATTTGCTGGTATTCTCCACCCATGTTCTTGAGAATGACTCGCCACATTTCTTCCGCAGAATCGTCGAAAATCTCCGCGTAATCCGCAGAGGTACAGACGATCCAAGTATCTTCTTCGAGTTCGTTGTCCAATTGACCAGCTGCCCATCCGGAGTATCCGATGAAGAATTTCACCTGATCCGATAACATTTCACCCTGCTTGAGCCTCTCCAGGAGGACTTCAAAATCACCACCCCACCACAACTCTTCCGCCAAAGAGATGCTTCCTGGAAGGGGGTTGGAATCGTGATAGATGAAATGGAGTGTATTTTGTTCGACAGGACCACCCACGTATACGACTGCATCCAAAAAATCAGCACCGTCCAACAAATCGCTTAGCTTTAGTATCGACTGCTTGTTTAAAACCAATCCAAAGGAGCCATTCTCGTTGTTTTCACAAACTAGGATTACCGAGCGGACAAAATTTTCATCCTGCAAAAAGGGCTCAGATATCAGCAGGTCACCGGATTTCGGTGGATTGGCCGCATTGTTCTTCATAAAAAATCTCGTCTTGATGCTGCGCTTAAGTTAAATCTAAATTTTAAAAATGCAATAAGAGTAATAATTTTAAGGAAAATTACCCCGATGAAGCTAGCTGACATTAGAATCGATTACTCCTTAAAGACACTTGACGAGCATGAAGTCCTGACAGACCCCTTGGAACAATTCAGGGTATGGATTGACGAAGCGCACCATGCAAAACTCAACGAATGGAACGCAATGACGCTGTCGACTGTCCGTGCAGATGGACGGCCAAATGGTCGAATCGTACTTCTCAAGGATGTGGACCAGGGGTTGGTATTTTTTACAAATTACGAGAGTGCCAAGGGAAATGAGCTCCGTGAACATCCATTTGCCGCTGCCACGTTTTTTTGGCCCGAGTTGGAGCGCCAGGTTCGTTTCATTGGAAAGGTGGAAAAAGTCTCGGATGATGATTCCGATGCCTATTTTGTGTCTAGGCCATACTCCAGTCAGATCGGTGCTTGGGCTTCCCCCCAAAGCAAGGCCATACCAAGTCGTGAATATTTGGAGGAAAATGAGCGCACATTCCGGGATAAATTCGAGCATGAGACCCTCAAGCGCCCGTCGCATTGGGGAGGGTTTAGGATTGTTCCGGAGGAAGTGGAATTTTGGCAAGGTAGGCCCAGTCGTCTCCACGACCGGATATTCTATTCTCGCGTCGGGGCAAACTGGAAAATCGAGCGTCTTGCGCCTTGAGTCTACACGAGATCAAAAAGATCCGAGACACCGATCATCCGCTCTACTGTGAATCCCTCACCATACTTTACCATGATGCTGTGGCCCAATTCCTTTCCGCGGGCATCGATGAAGTCTAGAAACTCGGGCGAAGAAATGAAGCTGGCCGGTTCAGTGCTTTTTGGATCGTGAAACTGAGAACGGAATGCTTTGATACTTGCCACTTTTATTTCCCAAAACTCACTCACATCCACCACAAAATCTGGTTTGATGTAATTGTTTTGGATGTAGTGGTACACAAATTTGGGCCTCCATGGTTCTTGTTCCACCCCATCGACTTCAGTCACAATCTTCCTCAAACCGCTCATAAAGCACGCGTGAGAGGCCAAAGATCCTGCCTTTCCATGGTCAGGGTGTCGGTCAGTCACGGCATTTGCGAGGACGATTTCAGGTTTGTATTTTCTGATAGCTTTGATTACCTCCAACTGGTGTGCTTCATCATCCTTAAAATAGATATCCTTTAGGCCTAGATTTTCCCGAACAGACAAACCAAGGATCTCTGCGGCTGCATCCGCCTCCTCGAGGCGCAACTCCGGCGTGCCGCGTGTTCCCATTTCCCCTTGGGTGAAATCCACGATGCCAACCGAATAGCCTGCTGCAATATGCTTGGCGACTGTTCCCGAGCAAGCTAGTTCGGCGTCATCAGGATGCGCAGCCAACACGAGTATATCTAATTTTGGATAGGCCATATTGATTTAGGTTTTTATGTTCGGAAAAAGCGTTACTTAATCCTCAGCCGCCTCCCGACACGCAGTACCGTACTTGTCGAAATATTGTTGAGACGTGTAATCGTACTGACCCGGACGCCATAGCGTCGTGCTATGCTGCTTAGGGTCTCGCCGCTTCTTACCCTGTGGTATATTGCCTCCTGGGTTTTGATCACATGGTCAAAACTGGAAGAAGTAATCGAATACAGTTGGGATTTAATCTGCCCGATGTTGAAATCAAAAATCTCCGTCGGGTTGATAGAAAGGCCCTGGTACCGTATTTCATAATGAAGGTGTGGCCCGGTACTTCTACCCGTATTTCCCCCCATAGCTATCTGTTCGCCCGCTTTCACCTCCTGTCCAATCTCGACTAGGAATTTGGACAAGTGCCCGTATAAGGTCTCAAGTCCATTTTTGTGCCTTATGACAAGGTAATAACCATAACCGTTCCTGTCATATGACCTGATTCGCACGATTCCATCGAAAGTACTGTAGACGGGATCTCCTACATTGAGCTTGAGGTCGGTACCATGGTGCCAGCGATAGCGCCTGAATCCAAACTCCGAAGTAATTCTGGTCTCATCCAAGGGCAGTTTCCAATCTGTACCAAACAAAGGATCAAAAAGTTTGATACTTACCGTATCCTTGAATTCCTTGGGATTGAAGTCGTAAATATTGATCTTTTTACTGTCCCAAGACGAAAAATACTCAAAGGCGGTAACCCAGATACTATCAATCAGAACCTGTTCGGATACCTCTACGAGTTGATTAGTGGGCGCCCAAATCAAGGAAATTGTATCCTCCGAAACGATACTCAATCGTTTTCGAATATCTATGTGGTTTCTGAACAGGATCGAATCGGTCTCTTTGGTGAGCTCTTGCAAGTATTTCTGTGGGTCATACAGGCGCAAGTCACGCGTAAGCGGATTTGTACGCGGTGCCTCCTTTTGGGCTTTTGGCTTTTTGATGATCTTCGGAAAATTTTGGGCATGGGAAATGGCAGTTCCCATGCCCAAAAAGACCACCATAAATATCAAAATCCCTTTTAGCCTCATTTCAACGAATTATGCCATTTCTTTGGCGGCCATATACCTTTCTGCATCAAGGGCGGCCATACAACCTGTTCCTGCCGCCGTCACGGCTTGTCTGTAGACATGGTCTTGCGCATCTCCGCATACAAAAACCCCTTCGACATTGGTACGCGTGCTGCCGGGAACGGTTTTGATGTATCCGTTTTCGTCCATGTCAATAATTCCTTTGAAAATATCGGTATTTGGCTGATGTCCAATAGCCACGAAAAACCCTGATACTTTGATCTCTTTGGTTTCGTGCGTTACGTTGTTATACAAACGTGCGCCTGTGACTTCTTCATCTCCAAGGATTTCCTCGGTTTCGGAATTCCAAAGAATCTCAATCTTTGGATTACTCATCACCCGTTTTTGCATAATCTGAGAGGCTCTCATCTCATCCCTTCGGACGATCATGTACACCTTATTGCAAATGTTTGCCAAGTAGGATGCTTCTTCACAAGCAGTATCGCCTGCCCCGACGATCGCAACGTCCTGTCCACGAAAGAAAAATCCGTCGCAAACTGCGCAGGCTGAAACTCCCCTACCGTTCAATCGAGTCTCACTCTCCAATCCGAGCCATTTCGCAGAAGCGCCTGTGGAAATGATTACAGTTTCTGCTTCTATTGTGTGTTGGTCATCCACCGTCACTAGATGCGGGTGCGAGGAAAAGTCAACTGCGGTCACCAGCCCATATCTGACTTGTGTGCCGAATCGTTCCGCTTGCTTTCGAAAATCCTCCATCATCTCAGGTCCCTGAATGCCATTGGGATATCCCGGGTAATTTTCCACTTCCGTGGTGATGGTCAATTGCCCGCCTGGTTGGGGTCCCGTATAAAGCACCGGATTTAAGCCCGCTCTGGACGCATATATGGCTGCGGTGTATCCTGCAGGTCCCGACCCAATTATCAGAACCTTCACTTTCTCTCTCTCGGAAGTCATTGGATTTATTTTTGAAGTTGGCAAATTTTGTTAAAATACCTTTTACAACAAAGTTAACGGGTGTTAAAATTCCCTAATGTGCGCAAAGGTACTGGGCAATCTGTAATCAGTCAGGACGTTACATTTTTTCCAACTTGGGGAATAAAAAAAGGGGTTTGATCACCCCTTCTTTGATTCTAATTCACAGGAATTAACTGGATTAACCAAGGTAAGGTTTTAAAGTTTTACTTCTTGAAGTATGACGTAACCTTCTGATAGCCTTCTCTTTAATTTGTCTAACCCGCTCTCTTGTCAGGTTGAATTTCTCCCCGATTTCCTCTAGGGTCATGGCATGCTCGCCGTTCAGTCCGAAGTAAAGGGTGATCACATCGGCTTCCCTTTGGGTAAGTGTAGAAAGTGCCCTTTGTACTTCTTTCCTCAAGGAATCTGTCATGAGACCGTCATCGGGCTTTTCGTCACCGTCGTTCTCCAATACGTCCAGCAAGCTGTTTTCTTCGCCCTGAACAAAAGGTGCATCCATGGATACATGGCGTCCGGAGATCTTCATGGTATCGACCACCTCGCCGGCAGTTACTTCGAGCACCTCTGCCAATTCCTCTGGAGATGGCTCCCTTTCAAACTTCTGTTCGAGTTCACTGAAAGTTTTGCTGATCTTGTTCAGCGAACCGACCCTGTTGAGCGGAAGCCTGACAATCCTGGATTGCTCAGCCAAAGCCTGCAAAATAGACTGTCTGATCCACCATACAGCATAGGAGATGAATTTAAAACCTCTGGTTTCATCAAATCTTTGTGCTGCTTTGATCAATCCGAGGTTGCCTTCGTTGATCAAATCACCCAAAGAAAGACCTTGGTTTTGGTACTGTTTGGCCACAGAGACGACAAACCTGAGGTTTGCCTTCGTAAGTTTTTCTAGGGCCAATTGATCGCCTTCACGGATTCTTTTGGCAAGAATTACCTCTTCATCGGCAGTCAACAAGTCGACTTTACCGATTTCTTGAAGGTATTTATCCAAGGACTGACTTTCCCTGTTGGTGATCTGTTTGCTAATTTTTAGCTGCCTCATTCGAGATTAACAATTTTCGTTTTTTAAACTCACTTAATAACGGAACTGCCTGATTGCAAAGTTCAAAGTAATAAATACTTTATTGAACTCAGTCTTTTTTCTCGGATTTTTCAGGTTTTGGGAGCAACACTTTCCTGGAAAGCTTGAACTTCCCAGTTTTCTTGTCCACATCGATCAGTTTGACCATGATCTCCTCCCCGGGTTCCAATACACCCTCCATATTCTCAAGTCTTTCCCACTTAATTTCGGAAATGTGCAATAATCCATCTTTTCCTGGCATGAATTCCACAAAGGCGCCAAAGGGCATGATGTTTTTGACTTTGCCTGTGTAGGTCTCCCCAATTTCAGGCTGCGCAACGATCGCCTTGATGCGTCGAATCGCTCCATCCATTGATTCTTGGTTGTTGGAGAAGATGTTGATCTTGCCCATGTTGTCTTTTTCCTCGATGACGATGGTAGCGCCAGTATCCTTTTGGATTTCCTGGATCACTTTTCCACCTGGACCGATTACCGCCCCAATGAGCTCTTTCGGAATATTCATATTGTAGGACCTTGGAGCATGCGGCTTCAAATCCGGCTTCGGCGCAGCCAAGGTTTTGGAAATCTCGGCCAAGATATGAAGGCGTCCATCTTTTGCTTGGTACAATGCTTCCTTAAGGACTGCGTAGTCCAAACCTTCGACTTTGAGGTCCATTTGGCAGGCTGTGATGCCTTTTGCGGTGCCCGTTACTTTGAAATCCATATCACCGAGGTGATCTTCATCTCCAAGAATGTCCGAAAGAATCGCATAATTCCCGGTTTTTGCATCAGAGATCATTCCCATTGCAATGCCTGTCACTGGCGCTTTGATTTGCACGCCGGCATCCATCAAGGCCAAGGAACCTGCGCAAACGGTAGCCATGGATGAAGAGCCATTGGACTCAAGAATGTCGGATACAACACGAATTGTGTATGGATTTTCCTCTTCTGGAGGAAGTACCTTCTTAAGTGCCCGCATCGCAAGGTTGCCGTGTCCGACTTCCCTTCTACCCGGACCTCTATTTGGTTTTACTTCACCTGTAGAGAATCCTGGGAAATTATAATGGAGGAAAAATTTACTGTAGCCAGAAATCACCGCTCCATCTATCATTTGCTCATCGAGTTTCGTGCCCAATGTACAAGTGGTGATGGATTGGGTTTCCCCTCGTGTGAATATGGATGAACCATGCGCTGAAGGGAGATAATCAACCACGGACCAAATTGGTCTGATTTCATCTGTTTTGCGACCATCCAACCTTTTCTTCTCCTGAAGAGTAAGATTTCGGGCTGCTTCTTTGTGGATTTTGGCGAAATATGGCCCAATCAGGCTAGCTTCAAAGCCATGTTCAGTACCCAAACCAGCCACAAATTCCTCTTTTATCTTCTTGATGATCACAGATCTTTCGGATTTGTTGGCGATCTGTCTACTTACGGCCTCGTAGCATTTTCCGTATAATTCGGCATGCATTTTTTCATACAAAGCAGGATCGCTTTTCTCGTGACTGTACACCCTCTTTTCGGTCTTTCCGACCGCGATTGTCAATTCTTTTTGGATCAGGCAGTGCTTCTTGATTTCTTCATGTGCAAACTGCAATGCCTCCACCATCTCATCTTCCGAGATTTCGTTTGCCTCGCCCTCGACCATCAGGATGTAATCCAATGAACCAGCGACAATAAACTCCAATGCGGATTTTTCCAATTCCGCCGGCGAAGGATTGATCTTCAGCTTGCCATTGATCTTTGCGACACGTACCTCGGAAATTGGACCGTTGAAGGGGATATCTGAAACCGCCAGAGCCGCCGAAGCAGCCAACCCTGCCAAACAATCAGGTAATACGTTGCTGTCGGAAGACATCAAAGTGATATTGACCTGGGTATCAGCATGGTAATCATCCGGAAAAATCGGGCGAATGGCACGATCTACGAGTCTGCTGATCAGGATTTCATAATCTGAAAGCCTTCCCTCTCTCTTCAAAAACCCACCCGGGATCTTGCCCGAAGCGGCAAATTTTTCTTGGTAATCCACGGAAAGTGGCAGAAAATCAACCCCCTCCATGACTTCAGTCTTCGATACGACGGTGGCCAACAACATCGCGTTGTCCATTCGTACCACAACCGAACCATCGGCTTGCTTTGCCAATGCGCCGGTTTCAATAATGATCTCCCTACCATCCTCAAGGACGATAGATTTCGAAATTACATTTGGTAACATACAGTTTTGTAAATGATAATGATGTGAATAAGATGTAAAAGTAAGGCTTAATATCAGGGGGAGGTAAAAAAGTAAGGTCCTCACATTGAGAACCTTACGTCAATCGAATTATTTTCTAATCTCCAACTCTTGGATAATTGATCTGTACCTTTCGATGTCATTCTTGACAAGATAGTCGAGAAGTCTTCTTCTCTTACCTACCAATTTCAGAAGGCCCAATCTGGATGAGTGGTCTTTTTTGTTGGTCTTCAAATGCTGGGTCAGGTGCTGGATTCTGTAAGTGAACAGGGCGATCTGCGATTCTGGTGATCCTGTGTCTTTTTCAGATTTTAACCTGCCATGATTTTTGAACAACTCCGCTTTTTTCTCTGGTGCTAAATACATGCCTAGTTAATGTTATTTGATTTAAACAGGCACAAAGGTAAGATGAAAATTTTGATTATGAAAATCATGATTGGGTTTTGGGGGATTTGCGATTGAAAAAGCCCATGATTTTTTTGAAAAATTCGGTATACGTGTCTGCTTCGAAAAGCCTTGCATCCTTTCTCGCCTGTCTCAAGAAGAATAGCCCAAAAGGCAACAGCACGATATTGGAAAACCAAGTACCGAAGATAGTACCAGTGATTGCCTCCTTGGCCCATTTTTCACCCGTAATCGTCAACATATAGTAGATGATGAAAAAGATGATTGACATCAAGACGGGCATGCCAAGACCTCCTTTTTTGATAATGGCACCAAGCGGTGCCCCGATCAAAAACATCACAAAACAAGCGAATGCGGTGGTGTATTTCTGATACCAGGCAATCTCAAATCGCCTAAACTCGCGTTCCAAATTGTCTACCTGAAGCATCTTGTTGTTCAAGTTATTCTTGATACTGCGCGCATTGTTGAGCCCCACCGTTGCACCGCGGGAGACATAATTTTCGCGGGCGATCAAAGTGTCCAGTTCTGCCTTTCTTTCCGACGAAAGTTTTCTGCCCTCCTCGGATATTTTCTTGGCTTCGACAGTCACAGAATCTGATTTGGCGGTGGAAGGCATCGGCTGTACTGCGAATGGGTCTTGGAAAGCCAAAGCCGAATCGATTCCGATAGACTGAAGCTTAATTTCCTTCTTTAATTTCTTGGACACACTGCCTGTTGCTGAGTCTGCTTTTGTATCCTTTCCTCCCTCTGTGACAGACGCCTTTGTTTGGGTTATGCTGGGCAGGGAATCCCTGTTACTGGAAGCTTGTGAACTATCCGATTTGCCAGCGATCGAATCCGCGGACAAGAGCGAGGCCAAGGAGTCAGATTTAACCGAATCCGCGGCCGTCTTTCGCATGAGTTTTGCCTTTTCAGCTCGAATTGAGTCATCTCGCTGTTTCCTTTCAGCGATATCAGAAGGTGGGGTTATTTTTCTGTTTTTAGTAAAAAATGGGTAAGAAGATTCCGTGAAAAGATAATTGTAATAGACGATCTGATTGATTTCAGAATTCATTGAATCCAAGCCAAGCTTCAATTTAGAGATATCCATAATCGATCTATTGGTAGACCAAAGATCCTCGGGTGTTCTACTCAATTGAAAAGACTCCAAGCTGAAGATCATTTGATTTTCCTGGAATTTAGTTCGGCTGAAATCCACGGGTTTTTCATTGATTCCTCGCTGTGCCCTTGACTCTTGGTATCGGATTCCATTGTATAAGGTGAGCGACATGTAGCGCTCATCCATAAACTGCTCCATCCTACCGGAGTCTGCCAGAATGATGTTGGTATTGCCTTGGCCGTCTGAATGGTCATAAATGATAATGTCCCTCAACCGTACTTCATCCATCTTTTGGTTTACCTTGATCGCGTAATTTGGGATGCCACTGTAGAAAACCCCTTCCCGAATGTCAAAGGCGGGGGATTTCATCCTAATATCATAGAGCAAGCTAAAGGTTTTGAGGTTGACTTTTGGGACCAAGTAGTTATTTGACAAAAAAGCCAGTATGGTGAGAAATACCACAAATATCCCGATAGGCTGCAGGGCTCTCACGAGTGAAATACCGCTGCTTTTGAGTGCGGTAAGCTCAAAATGCTCGCCCAAATTGCCAAAAGCCATCAATGATGACAACAGCACTGCGAGCGGCAAAGCCATGGGGGAAATACTGATCAAAAAATAGGAAATCAGCTCCATGTACACCCAAAAACTCAATCCTTTGCCAAAAATCTCGTCAAAATACTTAAGCATATTGACGGTAAGTAGGATAAAATCCACTACGAGAAAAGTCAAAAAGAAGGGTCCTATAAAAGACCCAAGAACAAGTTTATCGATTTTTTTCATGGACAGAAATCTCCCACACTGCTTTTCAACGCGTAAATCTTGCAAAAATTTGCAATTATACCACCAGAAAAATCAACCGCCTATGATTTCCTTCAATGTAGCAATCAACCCTTCCCAAATTGACTCCAACTCCTCGTCATCATAGGAATCACTATAGTCAATGACCTTCAGGAATAAGGTTTGGGTAAGTTCGTTTTCCTCTACTTTGAACTCGATATAGGAATGGTCCCTTTCGTCAATGTTTTGGGGGTCAAAGAACTCAAACTTCACATGAGCATTGGTTCTGATTGAGGCAATCCTAGCCAAGTGATCTTCACCGTCGTATTTAAATATGAAGTTTTTATCCTCATTGATTGTCACATCGTCTGCAAACCACTCGGCCAAACCACTTGCGGTACTCAGGTAGGGAAACAACATTTTCCTGGAAGTATTGATTTGGTAATCAGCGATAAACTTATTTTTAACCATTTTTTAAATTTTTTTGGGTAGTAAAATTGGCTTTTTTTGAAGTCTTATGTTTGCATTTGAGAGTCTAACCCCTCATATTTGCATTCCGATTTGGCGAGGTAGCTCAGATGGTTAGAGCGCAGGATTCATAACCCTGAGGTCAGGGGTTCAACTCCCCTCCTCGCTACGCAGAGCCCCACTTTTGGGGCTTTTTTATTTTGTAGCCAGGTAGTTTAATATCAACTTTTCCCGATTCCAAAACCGATCCTTCCGACAAAGAGCGCCGGTGGTCAGGGGTTCATCCCGCTAACGGACAATCTTAATAACTGTTTGCCCGGGAACCCTATCTTTCAAGTCTGGCCATCGAAATTCCCGAACTGGTATCGACGAGATTAGATCAGTCGAAAATCCCGCTCTTGTAATTTAGCAAAAAATCCGAAGTTGCCCTTGTCCATTCAAAAAAATGGAAATAAAAAAGCCCTGATTTCTCAGGGCTCCTTCATGTTAAATAAGGCGTGCCTTCTTATTTAACTTTTTCAACTACAGCTTTGAATGCCTCGGGATGATTCATTGCCAAATCAGCAAGAACTTTTCTGTTCAATTCGATATCGGCCTTTTTCAACAATCCCATGAATTGAGAATATGAAATACCATACTCCCTGGCGCCTGCATTGATACGCTGGATCCACAATGCCCTGAATTCTCTCTTCTTGACTTTGCGGTCCCTGTACGCATACTGCAAACCTTTTTCGTACTTGTTCTTGGCTACTGTCCAAACGTTTTTACCTCTTCCGAAGTAGCCCTTTGTTGCCTTCAATACTTTCTTTCTTCTAGCTCTTGAAGCAACTGCGTTTACTGATCTTGGCATAGTAATTTTGATTTTTTGACCCTAGGTGCCATGGTGGTCTTGATAACCTGAGCGTCTGGTGAATAAATAAACCTAAACTTAATTGTTTTTTGAGATTTGATTCGTCAAATTCTCAACATTGCTCTTACGCCCGCCTCATCTGCTGGATGAACCATGCCCATTTGAGTCAGATTTCTCTTTCTTTTAGTGGACTTCTTGGTTAGGATGTGACGCTTGTAGGCATGCTTTCTTCTGATTTTGCCGGTTCCTGTCAATTTGAACCTTTTCTTTGCACCGGATTTAGTTTTTACTTTTGGCATAGCTGTTTGTATTAGTTGAAATTATTTCTTAGCAGGTCGAGGGGCCAAGAACAAAAACATCCTTTTTCCCTCCAATTTCGGAAGTTGTTCCACCTGTGCATAATCCTCCAGTTCCTGTGCAAACTTCAACAATAGCATCTCTCCTCTTTCTTTGAAGACAATCGATCGGCCGACGAAATGAACGTAGGCCTTGACTTTTGCTCCTTCTTTCAGGAAGTTGATAGCGTGCTTCAGTTTGAAGTTAAAATCATGGTCGTCAGTATTGGGACCGAACCTGATTTCTTTTAGAACAGTCTTGGCAGCGTTGGCTTTGATTTCCTTCTGCTTTTTCTTCTGTTCGTACTTAAACTTTGCGTAATCGATGATTTTGCAAACTGGTGGGACTGCATTGGGAGAAATCTCTACAAGGTCAAGTTCGTTATCCTCCGCAAGCTTGATCGCTTGGGCCAACGGCAGAACTGCATTGCCTCCTTCTACGAAATCTCCCACGACTCTGACCTCCCTTGCCCTGATACGATCGTTGATTTTATAGGGCTCTTCTTGTCTTTGTCGATTGGTGACAGGTGGTTTTCCTTTCAAATTTTATGGCTGTTTTAATGAAATCGACTGCAAATATCTGAATTAATTTTCGATTTCAAAAAATGGATCCAAATAACTGATTTTGCCCAAACGTGGGTTCTTAAATTCCTACGACAAAATTCCCTTTATAGCCTTTCACGACATCGAAAGGATATCTTTGGTGTCCATGCTAGGGATTCCTAGAAATACAACGCCTCGTCCCCTACCTGTCGACCTACATTCGAGACAGCTTGTCCAATTTATCTGATAACCAGCAACATGGAATTGAGCCCCGAAAATTCTATAGTATCCCGTGGCGCATGGTCAAAGAAACAGGGAAATTAGGTTTGGACTTAGGTAGCAAGTTTGACGCCTACAGCACTTGGACCCTTAGGGGACTTCTCCGTAGTAAATGTCACTTTATCATTTTCCTTGATGGGATCAAGGCATTTGTTGATGTGGACAAAAATACTCTCTTGGCTTTGTTCGTCCCTGATGAAACCATAGCCCTTACTGGAGTTGAAAAATGTAACCTTACCCCTTCTGGTTTTGTCTTCAGGTTCTTGGGGAAGTGCCTTTTTGACTCCAACTGATATTGTCTCTGGGTCAATTTCGACCTTTTTACTTCTATCCGGTGGAGTGGACGTAATATTTCCAAATTCATCCACGTAGGCAATCATATCTTCGAAATCCTTTGCTTTCTCCTGATTAGCTTTCCTTGCCTCTTTCTTCTCCAGCTTTTCCTTTTTTTTCTTCAGCCTAAGCTTTTCCTTCTCGTCTTTTTCGAAGTTGTCTCTTGATTTTGCCATATGCACAAAAATACAATCAAATTTTGGGGATTTCCTACCAATACCAAACAAGAATTTTAACAACTTTTAACGGAATTAATATTTTGGGTTTCCGCTGTCTATTTTATTGTGCAACTGGTCCCGGAAATACTGCCTGAATTGGATATTCAGGTCTAATTTTGGACAAAAAACGATAGATTACCCCAAATTTCTAAGGTATGAGGGAATTCGACAGCATTGTAGATGCATATAGAAACAGCAAATCCGTGAACCAAAGGGTGGCTTTGGCGACTGTGGTGAAAGTGGACGGTTCGGCCTATCGGAGACCGGGGGCAAGGATGCTGGTGACGGAGTCAGGCGAATTGGTCGGTGCTATTTCGGGGGGGTGTTTGGAAGGTGACGCACTCAGGAAAGCGCAAACAGTGATTTTCCAACAAAAATCCATGGTGGTCACTTACGATACGACGGACGAGGATGACCAAAAATTCGGTATTGGACTGGGTTGCAACGGTATCATTCAGGTTTTGATCGAGCCCGTGGATTTCGATGACCCCAATAATCCCGTCGCACTTTTGGAAAAGACCATACAAACGAGATCCGTTTCTTGGATCGTGACCACCGTTTCACTGGAAAACCAGCGGTCGGAGCAAATTGGGACCTTCGGCATTTTTCTCGACAATGAGTTCATCGGTAAGCCTGAAATGGTATCCAAAGATCTCCTCAATTTCGTATTGGAAAAAGTAAATTATTTAAATGGAAATCAGGAACTTGCTACACAAAATCTAAGTAACACTGACGGATTTTTCACCTTTATCGAACCAATCAGGCCGGCTATACGCATACTGCTTTTTGGTGCAGGTAACGATACGATACCGGTGGCAAAAATGGCGGATTTGTTGGGCTGGCAGGTTGTTCTGTTGGATGGAAGAAAAAACCATGCGACCAAGCAAAGGTTCGGAACTGTGAACCAAATCGTTGTAGGACCTGCCGATTCGGTACTTGACGCCCTTGATTTTGATCCATTTACAGTCGCCCTGCTCATGACCCATAATTTTGACTATGAAGCGGTTATTCTTGAAAAACTCCAGTCAGAAAATCTCCCCTACATTGGCATCCTGGGTCCAAAAAAGAAATTCCAGAAGCTATTCGAACGATTGGCGGGAAAAGGTATTGCCGTGTCACAGGAAAACCTTTACGCCCCGCTCGGCCTAGATATCGGGGCGGAAGGCTCGGAGGAAATCGCGCTTTCTGTCCTGAGTGAAATCCGCACTGTCCTCAATCGAAAGAAACCCATTCATCTCAGGGAAAAGGATGGCCCAATCCATGGATAAAACTGCAATCATGCTCTTGGCTGCCGGCGGCTCCTCTAGATTGGGTCAGCCAAAGCAGTTGTTGGAGTACAAGGGAAAAACCCTACTTCAACACATGATCGATGAAGCATTGTCGACAAAAGCCGCGTCTGTGGTAGTTGTCCTTGGCGCCAACCATGAATTGATTGCGGAAAGAACCAAACTGGATGGCACCGTGGTCATCATCAATGAACAATGGCAAAGTGGCATGGCCTCAAGCATCCGGGCGGGCGTTGAAGCTTTGGCCGATGATAGGCGGTTCGACAGCGTGCTGATTACCCTTTGCGACCAACCCTATGTGGACCATTTTCTGATGAAAGAATTGGTCAAAAAGCAACAAGAAAGTGGAAGCACAATTGTCGCTTGCTCGTATGGAGATACCGTGGGCGTGCCCGCCGTTTTTTCGTGGGAAATGTTTCCTTCATTGCTCTCGCTCCAAGGACAAGAGGGAGCCAGAAAACTGATTGCTGCCAACCCTCACGTCGTAGAAAAACTAGACTTCCCGAAAGGTATCATCGACATCGATACCCCTGTAGATTATCAGGGTTTGCAGAATGAAAACAAAAACGAACCAGGTGGAGTCTGAGGGATTGAGTTGGATTTTTTTGCTCTCTGAATGACAGCCTGAAAGCCGACGGGATTTTGAAGCTGGGTTTCGGTTTCAGTCGATATCCTTGAAAAAGTCCTCTAAATCCAGTTTGAACCCGCTGATAGCCATAGATTCCACGATATCTCCGGAAGTAAGCAGGCGGGTTGTCTGATACTTTCCCTCAACCAGTGTGTAGATCAGTAGATTCTGGTTTTCGGGATGGATGATCCAGTATTCTTTCACGCCGTGGGATTCATAGAGTCTGAATTTGTGCCTGAGCTCGGTTTCGCTGTTGCCAGGAGAAAGGATTTCCACGATCAAATCCGGCGCACCGATACAACCTCTTTCGTCGAGCTTTTCTGGATCGCAAATGACACAGATGTCAGGCTGCACCACGTCATGAATCTTGCGGTCATCTTTTGATTTCCTTGGAAAACGCACGTCAAAAGGTGCTGCATATACCTGACATTTTTGACCCTTCAAGAATATACCAAGCCTAATCAAAAGTTCTCCTGATACCTTTTGATGAATTCGCTTCGGTGCAGCCGCAGCTTTTTTGAAAATCTTTCCCCTGATGAGCTCGACTACTTCATCAAACTGCCAAGTCAAATAATCAGCGTACGAATACATTCCATATTCGGCTTCGGGTTCATTGACAATATCTGGCTTTTTGGATTCCATACCTTAAATATACTGATACCAAAACACTTGAACGATACATCTTAAAAAAATCGTTGCAAAATATCAATTAAAGTCTCAAATACCCTTTAACTCACCTACCACCTGTCTCACCCAATCCAAGGCGTTTTGGACCTCCGCATCCGAAGTGTTTGTTCCAAGGGAAAAACGTACGGACGACCTACCCAAGTCAGCGGGAAGGCCCATGGCGGAAAGGACGTGTGATGGCTTTGGTGAAATACTCGTACACGCCGAACCTGAACTCACTGCGATTTTTCTGTTCAATTGTTTGAGCAATTCCTCACCTTCTACACCCTCAAAGGCTATGTTGGAGACGTGGGGCAGTCTGTTTTCGCGACTACCATTTAAATGTGTTCCAGGTATCTTTAGAAGCTCGATTTCCAATTTATCGCGCAGTACACGTAGCCTCTCCCCTTCTTTCGCCATTTCTCTCAATCTGATTTCGGCAGCTTTCCCGAAGCCTACTATTCCTGGCACATTGAGCGTGCCGCTCCGAAAACCTTTTTCATGCCCACCTCCAAGGATGATTGGAAGGGGTTTTGGCAGGGTATGATTGTGACGGATATAGAGCGCGCCAACCCCTTTTGGCCCATATATCTTGTGCGCCGAAATAGCCATCAGGTGTATTCCCTGCGTATACACGGGGATTTTACCCGCAGCTTGTACTGCATCGGTGCAAAAAATGATCCCGGCTTCCTCCGCGATCTTGGCGATTTCCGAAACCGGATGGAGGTGCCCCGTCTCATTGTTGGCCCACATCAGGCAAATCATTTTAGTATCAGGCTTAATTTGCCTTTTCAATTCATCCAAATCAATGGTACCCTCGCTATCAACATCCAGGTAGGTAACTTCTGCGCCAAGGGATTCGAGTTTTTGGAAATTGTCCAATACCGCTTTGTGTTCTGTTTTGCAGGTGATGTAGTGTTGCCTTTCATTTGAATAGTGTTCAAAGGTCCCACGTATGGCCAAATTGAGGGATTCAGTCGCCCCAGAGGTGAAAATGATTTCCTTAGGCTTGGCCCCAATCAGCCGCGCTACTTGTTCCCGCGCACGCTCTACCGCATCTTCCGCCACCCATCCGTACGCATGACTGTTGCTTGCTGCATTTCCAAAATTTTGTGAAAACCAAGGCAACATCGCTTCCAATACCTCAGGATGGCAGGGAGTTGTAGCATTGTAGTCCAGATAGATCGGGTAGTCCATGGCTTTCGGTTATTTATGATCAATTCCAAATTCATTCATCAACTGTAGGCCATAGTTGCGGATCGTGTCAATGATCGGAATGGCGGATAATCCACGTTCTGTAATCGAATATTCCACCTTCGGAGGCACGACAGGATAAACTTTTCTGACAATAAAACCTTCTTCCTCCAATTCCCTTAGCTGGCTTGTTAGCATCTTGTGCGTAATGTGAGGAATGTCCTTCTTCAGCTCTCCGTAACGCATCACGCGATTTTTCAATCTCCAAAGTATGGGCATTTTCCAGGTCCCTCCTATCCTGTCCATCGCAAACTCGACAGGATTGTAGTACAGCTTCTTATTAAATATAAAATCAGGCATAATGAGTCATTTTTCCATTTCTCACCAAAAGGTGCATATCGTGAACTTGGGTAAGTATATTGTCAAAGGTAGTGTAAAAACCAAACTTTGTTCATCCTCAACACAAAAAAGTTACGATCATGACCCAGATTCAAGAAAGACAAAACTACGTGCACTTTCACGGTGCGCCATCCAAAGGCAAGATTCTTATGGTGGCTAGTTCCCCATCCATCTCCAAACAAACAGGTTGGCCGATTGGCTTTTGGATCGCGGAGTTGACCCATCCTTTGCGGGTTTTCCAAGAGGCAGGATACGAAGTGGAGTTGGTGTCCACGGAAGGTGGTAAACTGGAAATGGACAGCTACTCCAATCCTACCGATCCGAGCGGTTACTCAGCCCATGACGTGATTTCTCTAGGCTATATGCAGAAGCCTGAATTCAATGCCATGCTGGAAAACACCAAAAAGCTTACAGCGGTAAATCCAGCAGACTTTGATGCTATTTTCCTTATTGGTGGACAAGGTCCGATGTATACATTCAGAGGAAACGAAGAATTGGAAAAACTATTTGTCGCTTTCTATGAAGCCGGCAAACCAAGTGCAGCTGTTTGCCATTCCACTACCCTGCTCTTGGAGGCGAAAAAGTCCAACGGGGAATTGTTGGTAGCTGGAAAAACCTGGACAGGATTCGCAGATTCGGAGGAGGAATTTGCCGATCAGGCGGTAGGAATGAAAATTCAGCCCTACCGGATAGAAAACGAGGCCAGAAAAATCAAGGGAACAACCTTTAAAGTAGCAGCACCCTTTGCTTCTTATGCCATCAAAGACGGAAATCTGATTACCGGCCAACAACAAAACTCAGGCGCTGCTGCGGCTGAAATGGTCGTGGAAATACTCAACAAATAATTTCATGTAAGGAATGGAGGCAAAGGATTTACGTTTTTTGAAAGACAAAAGGCTACTGATTTGCCTTTTCCTCTATTCCTTTACCTTCCTTGCCAAGGCCCAATTGAATGAAAGCGATACGGCAAGTTTCCAACTTCGTACAGGTGTAACGGGGGCTTCGCAAAAAGGAAACGTGGATTTGCTGATTGTGAGGGGCAGGTTGGATGTCGTCAGTAATACCAACAAAGCCTTGGTATTCAAAAGCCAAAACAACAGCCTTTACCAAGAATTCAGTGGGTTCAAAGTTGACAATGATATCAACAGCAGAAACTACCTGTATTTCAAACCTTTTCGCACATACTATCCGTTTGCCATGGTTTTTATTCAGACCAATTTTCGGAGGGAAATCAAGCATAGGATTTTCGGGGGTGCGGGATACACTTGGCAGATAATCCAACATTCCAAAAACAATCTCAAGCTATCAGGAAGTCTGATTTATGAAAATACTTCCTTTAGAGACGATCAATTCAATGAAGGCTTTTACAATGGGCGCAGCTCCATCCCAATCTGGAGGGGAACGGTTTATTTGGCTGGTTGGCATAGATTATTTGAGCAAAAAGTAAGGCTTTACTATACCGCCTATTGGCAACCAGGCATCGAAGATGTACCCAACAACCGCGCTTCCTTGGAGATGGGAATCGACTTGCCTGTTTGGAAGGGTCTCGCCGCCGCGTTGCAATATACCTACACCTACGAGCAGGTAGTCACTTCAAAAGTCCGGCAGGTGGATCGAATTCTCACCTTCGGCCTGAGCTATCAAATCAAGAAAAATTGACGCTATGATCCTCAAAAGAAATTTCAACCCGATCAAGGTTTTCGGATATGTCCGTAAAGAGATTATATTTTCATTTCTGGTTTCCATCCTGGTCTGGATAATTTTTGAATTCAAAATAAGCGCTATTGCATTACCCTTTTCCATTTCAGCTATCCTCGGAAGTGCTTTAGCGATTTTTATTGCCTTTCGGAACAATAGCTCCTATGGACGCTGGTGGGAAGCAAGGACCCTTTGGGGCGGAATCGTTAACTCAAGCAGAATCTTGGCCAGGTTGATTATCACGTTTACGGACAGTCATTCCCATCAGTCCAATTACGAAAAGGAACGAAGCGAATCCTTCAAAAAGGAAATGGTGTGGTATTGTATCGCTTGGGTACACGCACTTAGGCTTCACTTGAGAAAACAGGATAATTGGGAAGAACTCCAAACTTATCTTTCTTCAGATGACTTTGATGCTTTGACCAATAGTCAAAACAAGCCCAATTTTCTTCAGCTGATGATGGGAAGAAAAATCTATCAGGCCATGGCCAATGGCACATTGGGAGGATTTGATTCCTTTCAAATGGAGGGGCAGCTACTTGCTTTGGCTAACTACCAGGGAAGTTGCGAGCGGATCAAAAACACGCCCCTACTCCGCCAATACGATTTTTTCACAAGGCTATTCCTTTACGCCTTTATGCTTTTGCTTCCGTTTTCATTGATCGGCGACTTTGGCCGCATGGAAATTGGCTATCTCGTGATTCCCGTTACGCTGATCATTTCCTTCGTATTTGCGATCTTGGCTAAGGTCGGCGAGGTTAACGAGGATCCATTTGAAAACCGAATCACAGATGTACCATTGACGGCACTTTGCATAACAATTGAACGGGACTTGAGAGAAATGCTTGGCGAAAAGGATCTTCCCGCACCTGCCAAGCCTTTTGAAGGGTATTTGTACTAAATTAAACATC
This sequence comes from Mariniradius sediminis, assembly GCF_021491425.1. Lineage (NCBI taxonomy): Bacteria > Pseudomonadati > Bacteroidota > Cytophagia > Cytophagales > Cyclobacteriaceae > Mariniradius > Mariniradius sediminis. The sequence goes on from NZ_JAKEVZ010000014.1 coordinate 21,814, forward strand.
AATCAACCGACCATCATATGAAAATCGCAATCATCGGAACCGGAAATGTAGGCGGCGCACTTGCAACAAAATGGGCCAAGGCAGGGCATCAGATTTTTTTGGGTGTGCAGAATCTTACGAACTTCAAGGGAAAAGAACTGCTGAAAAATCCAAATACCACTGCACATACGGTGGGCGAGGCTGTAACACAAGCTGACATCATCTTGATCGCAACGCCCGCTCCAGCCGCCGCCGAGGTTGCCCAATCCTTAGGGGACACCACCGGCAAAATCATCATTGACGCCATGAACATTGTCATGGGACGTGGACCACAGGGATTCAAAACTACCGCAGCGGCAATTCTGGCGAATACCCAGACCAGAGATGTCGTCAAATGCTTCAATACTACTGGTTTCAACAATATGATCAACCCTGTTTATGACAATCAGGCCATTGACATGTTTGTTGCCGGAGACAGTGAAAAGGGGAAAGCCGCAGCCATCCAATTGGCCAAAGACGCGGGATTTGGGGAATGCTATCCTATCGGTGGCAATGACAAATTCGAGTTGATGGAACAATTCGCCTGGTTTTGGATCAACTTGGCCATGTTCCAAGGACAAGGACGGGAAATCGGATTTAAACTTTTGAAAAGGTGAAAATAGCCTTGGTGACCGGCGCCTACAAAGGGCTTGGATTCGAATGGTGTAGGCAATTGGCAAAATGCGGCTACAAGGTCATCCTGACGGCAAGGGATTTTGAAAAGGCCCGTGCAGCTGCTGCAATACTTAACGAGCAGGATATAGTAATTTATCCCAGGGAATTGGAAGTCACCAACGAAGACCAATTGGCTGAATTGGCGACCTGGTCCGCCGGAATGTTTGGTAGGATCGACCTGATCGTGAACAACGCCGGGGTCAATCCAAAGGATTATGCTGATAAAGATAAAATGGCCAAGGCCTTTTACCTGGACCAATTGGATGCCGAGGAAATGCTCAAAGTCATCCATATCAACAGCATCGCACCCCTGCTAGTCGTAAAACACTTCCGTTGGCTTTTAAAAAAAGGCCAACAACCTGTGGTCTTGAATATTTCAAGCTGGTTGGCATCGGTTACCAATCTCCGCTTCGGTGGACACTATGGCTACGTCGGCAGCAAAAACCTGCTGAATGTGCTCAACAAATCAATGGCATTTGAGCTAACGCGCGATGGTATTATCTGCCTCAATGTGAATCCCGGCTGGGTCAAAACAGATATGGGAGGCCAAAAGGCGGAGTTCACTCCCGAAGAATCCGTCAAATTGATCATCCAAAATGTACTCGGAAAAGCTAGGCTAGAAAATTCAGGAAGTTTTGTGAATTACGACGGCATACCGCATCCATGGTGAAAAGACTTTCTGAGCCAATTTCCAAGCCATTGTTTGTCGGAAAATCGTATGGGCCGAGCAGTTTTGATGTTCAATCCGCCTTTTTGCGATTATTACAAGGGCGCTTAAGGTTAGTTTTGGTAATTTTGGCGTAAGCAAAGCCTAACCTTTTTAAATAAATGCAAGAAACCTGGACATTTGATTTTCCCTTTGATAGCATTTCCGAGCAATCCATCTCCAAGCTATTGTGCGAAAAGGAAATGGATCTTGGAATTTTTCTTTCCTATTATTATAAAAAGCAAGGTGCTGTCGCTGAAAACGTCAAACTCAAATCGGGACCCCAATTTTCTTCTCGCACAAGTGGGTCGTTGATCTTGGATTTTGATTTGGTGTTTTTCAACGCCTGTCTTGCCATCCATGAGCAAGAGCGCGACAGTGTCCATGTTCAATTCGAAATCGACGAGGCCAACAGTAAGCTCAAGTTGATTGGTCCCTATTGGCCGGAGCGCGGGATGGATGAAATCTGAGAATTGAGACATGAGATATGAGATGTTAAACAAAAGAATATTTAGGATTTGTCGGGGATGGTTTTTGGTTGTAATTCCTCGCAATTGAAGTATTTTTGGCGCATCAAATTCGACCATGAAAGAATCTACAGAATCCCTTAATTTCATTGAACATATCATCGAAGAAGACTTGGCAAACGGTTTTCCGCAGGAAAAGCTCCGTTTTCGATTCCCTCCAGAACCCAACGGTTATTTGCATATCGGTCATGCTGCTTCCATTTGCCTGAATTTCGGTTTGGGGGAAAAGTACGATGCGCCTGTCAACCTACGCTTTGACGACACCAACCCTTCCAAGGAGGAACAAGAATACGTAGACGCCATCAAGCGGGATATTGCTTGGCTTGGTTTCAAATGGGCCAACGAATGCTATGCCTCGGATTATTTCCAACAGTTGTATGATTGGGCTGTGGAGATGATTAAGGATGACAAGGCGTATGTAGACCATCAAACTTCCGAACAAATCGCTGCGCAAAAAGGCACGCCGACAAGTCCGGGAACAGCAAGCCCCTTCAGAAATCGCCCAATCGCCGAGAGCTTGGATCTTTTCAACCGGATGAAAAACGGGGAATTTCCAGCGGGTAGCTATGTACTGAGGGCGAAGGTCGATATGGCTTCGCCCAACATGCATATGCGTGACCCCATCATGTACCGCATCATCAATGCCCATCACCACCGCACAGGTGACAAATGGTGTATCTATCCCATGTACGACTGGGCACACGGTGAATCCGATTATGTCGAGCAGGTTTCGCATTCCCTATGTACCTTGGAATTTAGGGCACATCGGGAGCTGTATGATTGGTATTTGGATCAAATCTATGATACTTCGCTGCTGAGACCAAAGCAAAGGGAATTTGCAAGGAGAAATCTGAGCTATACGGTGATGAGCAAGCGAAAGCTTCTTGAACTTGTCCAAAAGAATATTGTCTCAGGTTGGGATGACCCACGCATGCCAACCATTTCGGGTCTTAGAAGAAGAGGCTACACGCCGACCTCCATCCGCAAATTCAGTGATTTGGCGGGTATCGCCAAACGGGATAATGTGACCGATGTTTCCTTGCTGGAGTTTTGTATCCGAGAGGATTTGAACCAAACCGCTACCCGTGTGATGGCGGTGCTCAATCCTGTGAAACTGGTTATTACCAATTATCCAGAAGGCCAAACAGAAATCCTGCATTTGGAAAACAACCCGGAAGAGGCCAATTCAGGAAGTCACGAAGTCCCTTTTTCTAGGGAATTGTACATCGAGCGGGAGGACTTCAAGGAAGATGGCGGCAAGAACTTTTTCCGTCTTTCGCTTGGCAATGAAGTCCGTCTAAAAAGTGCCTATATCATCAAAGGTGAGTCAGTAGTTAAAGATGCAGCGGGAAATATCCTGGAAATCCATGTCACCTACGATCCGGATTCCAAATCTGGAAGCGGAACCGAAGCCAGTGAGCGAAAGGTAAAAGGAACGCTCCATTGGGTTTCCATCGCCCATGCCATCACCGCAGAAGTCAGGGAATATGATCGCCTGTTTTTGGATGAGGCGCCGGATGCACACGAGGAGAAAAGTTTCATGGAGTTTATCAATCCCAACTCACTGAATGTGATCAAAAAAGCTTACTTGGAGCCATTTCTGGCAAATGCCACGATGGATAGCAAGTACCAATTCCAGCGATTAGGCTACTTCACACTTGACCCGGATTCAAAGAATGGGCATCTGGTATTCAATAAGACTGTTGGACTGAAGGACACTTGGGCAAAGCAAAACGTCCAAACGCCAACCCAGGCCCAACCAAAACCACAAGCAGCAGCTCAACAACAAGGACAAAAAAAGGCTTTGAACGAGATTCAACAAATTGGGAAAAAGCTCACCAATCTTTCCGGCGATAAGTTGGAATCTGCGATCAATTCGATCAAAGTATTCGCAGAGGAAGTTAGCTATGAGGAACTTGAGGCGCTTTTTGACACGCCCGCCAAAAAAGTAGGGACACGGATCGCGGTAATGTTGGCCTTGGGCGTGCTGTTGAACAAAGGTCAAGCAAAAACACAGGCAGCCCTGGATTTTATCCTTGCTGGAAAAGCGGATGAAAATGAGATGCTTCGGACTGAAGCTGAAAAGTTGAATTGAGAGATTTCAAAGTCGGAAAATTACAAATTTTGAAGGTTGAAAAATCAGGGTTTTTCGAGAGCAGAGAAAAAATAAAAAAGAAAAGCAAAAAGCCTCCAAATTCAACTCGGAGGCTTTTTTGCATTTCAACAATTGGTTTGGTTCAAAAGAAATTTCGAATTTTCCAATCCAACAAATTTCGAATCTAAGCTCTTCGTATTTCCAGTCGGATATCAGAAAATTCCTTTTGCTCGATAAATGGCTGGCTTCTCAACCTTCTACCCGTTGCTTTGAATATTGCATTGGCAATCGCTCCACCTGTCGGAGGAAGCGCCGGTTCACCCAATCCAGTTGGATCAAAACCGCTATCCACATAGTGAACATCTATTTCTGGAACTTCCTTTAGACGAATCAAGCGATAGGTATCGAAATTCCGTTGTTTCGGCAAGCCATTCTCGAAGGTAAGGTTGCCATACATTGCATGTCCCATGCCATCTACGATGCCGCCGCGCACTTGATGGTTTGCACCAGTGGGATTGATAACCATACCGCAATCCGTCACTGCAGTGATCTTCTTCAAAGTTGGTGTATTGTTTTCCATCACGATATCCGCCACTTGGGCAACGTAGGATCGGTGTGAGAAATAAACACTGAATCCTTGCTGCACGTCAGGATTTTTACCCCAATTCGACTTTTCAGCAGCTGTTTTCACGACGCCGATCATACGGTCCACATCATAGCCCAATTCGCCAACTGGATTGGCTTTTGCCCTTTGCAGCAATTCCAACCTAAACTGCACTGGATCCTTTTTGGCGGCTAAGGCCACTTCGTCTAAGAAAGACTGCTCCGCATAAGCCAAAAAGTTGGTAATCGGCGCACGCCAAGCGTTGGTTGTGATGCTGGATTTGTGGTCGATTGATTCGATCAGCACGTTATCGACCGCGCCCGATGGGAAGTTGTTCTCCCGAGTGGAGTTCCCGGCATTCATACCAACGCCCCTGAGTTTGTAGCCGATCATATTGCCCTCAGCATCCAATGCAGCTTCAAACCTGTACCGTACCGCTGGTCTATAGGCACCTCCTGTCAATTCATCTTCCCTGCTCCAGGTCACTTTCACCGGTTTTCCTGTAGCTTGGGAAATCTGCGCGGCCTCCAAAGCAAAATCAGTCCGAAGCCTTCGGCCAAATCCTCCTCCAAGTCTCGTGATCTGAACCGTTACGTTTTCTGGTGGGATTCCCAACAATTGTGCTGTGTCCTGTCTTGCCCGGTCCGGGGTTTGGGTAGGCCCAACCAGTTCCACTTTGTCGCCTTGTACATGTGCAAAGAAGTTCTCCGGCTCCATCGGCGAATGTGCAAGGAATGGACACTGATATTCCGCTGTGACAACTTGTGCCGCCGACTTGAATGCTGCGTCCACATTTCCATCTTTCCTCTTGACATCAGCTTTTCCCGTTGCCAAAAGCTGTTGGAAAAGCCGGTCATGGTCTGCTGTACTTTCTACAGAGCCATCGGGTTCGTATTCGACTCGAAGCAGTTTCTTTGCTTTCATCAGCGGCCAGGTCTTTTCACCGACCACAGCAACACTGTTGCCGATGACCACCACGTCGGATACTCCTGGAACCGCCCTTGCTGCAGACTCGTCCACAGCCTTAATCTTCATTCCGAACGGTGGACGTTGGATCATGGCATTGACCATTCCTTCGCGGTAGAAGTCCAATCCGAACAGAGGCTTGCCAGTGTACATGTCCTTGGAATCCACGTTTTTGACCGGAGTTCCAATGATCTTGAAATCCTTCTTTTCTTTAAGTTTGATATCCTCAGGAGCTGTCATTGTGGATGCTTCTGCCACAAACTCCCCAAAATGTCCCTTTTTGCTACTTCCTTTGTGGGAAATAATCCCGTTTTCAACGGTGATTTCTTCGGCTGAAACTTGCCAAGTTTTGGCCGCTGCTGCCACCATAAGATGTCTTGCGGTCGCACCTGCTTTTCTGAGTCTTTCCCAAGAATGAGGCATCGCACCAGAACCGCCGGTCAACTGCCTGTCATATTTTTCAGTATCCAAGTTGGCTTGGAGTACTCTGACTTTGGACCAATCCGCATCCAATTCCTCCGCAACGACCATGGGAAAAGAGGTCTTGATGTTTTGTCCCAATTCGGGGTTTGGGGAATAGATCACTACGTCTCCGGTTGGGGAAATGGAAAGATAGGCATTGAAGTTCTTGGCTTGTGCCAGAATCTCGTCTGTGCTAAGCACCTTCACCTTTGGCGAGTCGCAGCTCGACCAGCCGAAACCAATGAACAAGCCTCCCGTGGCCGTAGCAGCCATTTTCAGGAAATCCCTTCTTTTTGTATCTGTGATTGTTGCCATGATTATTTCGATTTAGCTGCCATTGCCACTGCTTCACGAATTTTGTGGTAAGTGCCACACCTACAGATGTTCCTGTTCATCGCATTCTCGATTTCCTCCATCGTAGGTTTGGGGTTTTTTCTGAGAAATGCTGCCGCAGTCATGATTTGACCTGCCTGACAATAACCGCATTGGGCTACATCCACTTCTTCCCATGCCTTTTGGATAGGATGGGATCCTTCCCCGGACAAGCCTTCTATCGTCGTGACTTCATCGCTTCCAACGCTCGACACTGGGAGTGTGCAAGAAAACATTGCTTCTCCATTGATATGTACCGTACAGGCACCGCATTGGGCTATTCCGCAGGAATACTTCGTGCCTACCAAGCCCAAATGGTCTCTGAGCACCCAAAGCAGCGGGGTATCATCCTCAACGTCAACCTGATGGTCGGTGCCGTTGATTCGAAGTTTAAAGTTTGCCATTGTGAAAAGATTGTTGTTTAGACTTTCAAGTTAGGAAAATAGAATGGCGTGGTTAAGTCTTTTGATCTAAAAATTGATTCATTTTTTACAAAAAGTGATTTGCGGATTTAAATGGAAGGGGTTTATTATCCGAAAGTTTTCGAGAGAATGCCAATCTTGGCGAAGTATGAATTTTTTTCCATCCTGATTTTTAAAACTATCTGATTAGAATATAACTGGATTTCAACATTACTAGAATCCGCTTCAATAAATATAAATTTTGATATTCCATTATTTTCTTGATTTTAACAAAGTGATTTTTTAAATTTTAGAATTCTTAGAGCGTTTTTTGAGTACTGGTTTTAGTAATTTATTCCTTCAATAACGGGTTTTTGGATTTCTATGAAAAATTTTGCGGCACTTCTTGTCATTGCATTGTTGGCGGTAGTCGTATTGATTTTTGTGACAAACCCAGACTTACTTGGCAAAATTTGGCTGTACCTCATTGGATTCATCGGCTATATTTTGGCGCTTGCGGACAAAGGGATAAAATCCATCGGAAAAGCATTTAAGGGAGATCCCGGCAAGCCGGTTGAGCCAATTCCGGCATCTGCGCCTGCAAAAGTTCATCCCATCCAAGGCACGACTACAGTTAGCGAAACCGAAAAATCAGAACTCCAACAAAAAATCCATGAGCTAGAGAAGCAGCTGCAACAGGCGGGTGACAAATTGGGTGAGCCGCTTGGCAAGGCTACGCTTACTTTGTTGCGGTACATGGATGACGGCGAGACGACCTTGGGAATGTTTTTCCTCAGGAACAAATTTTTTGCCTATGCCCTCGAAGATACCCATCGGGATGAAAAAATCAAGGGAAAAACGCGGATTCCAGAGGGCTTGTATGAGCTGGGCTTCAGTCCTGTCAATCCCGCAGATTCGCGGATAACACGGGATTACCAAGCCAAATACAACTGGTTTACTAAGCACATCCACCTGAGAAACGTCCCTGGATTTGAAGGAATCTACATCCACATCGGAAATACCCACGAGCATACTGACGGGTGCATTCTGATTGCTGATGGCATCAATGTCGACGTCAAAAAGGCGCTCAAGTATTCGGAAAAGGCCTACGAACGATTTTACAGGATTGTCTCAGCCCTGTTGGAATCACATGAACAGGTGACAATACAAGTATTGAATGAGAATTGGTTTGATAGAAGTAAACTGATAAAGACATGAATCAACTAACCCAAAAAAAGATCAGATTGATCATCAAGGTTGCGGCTGTTTTTGCCCTTGGAATTGTTGCCACGTACGGCATCTATATGGCTTTGGACTCCAACGACGAGCTGCAGTTTTTGGCCTATATCATTCCAGCTTTGCTTGTGGTAGGCCTATTGTATGCCATTTTGGTTCGGCATTACAGAGGTGAGGACGAGGCGGGTTCCTATTATGTCAACAAATACCACGATGTCTTTTTCAAGGGCACCATTGTCTTCTCCATCGTATTGGTGGCATTGGCGATGGTGTACAGCTTTGTAATGTACCTCAATCAAAACAATCTCTTTGCGATTATGGGCTTGCTCATCATGGTCGTTTGGATTGCGGTGTTCATGATTTATTTCGTTTGGTCTGTGTACCACTACAATATTAATTTTGGGATTACGGACGGGGAATGGAAAGAAATCGCGAAGGCAAAAAAAGAAGCCAGGGAATTCGGAGTCGATCTGCCGAACAGCGGCGTAAGGGAGCCTACCCATAATCCCTACCGCAGCCAAACCTTTGGGCTACCGCCCGGAACCGTACGAGGCATGATCGCATTTACCCTGCTTTTCGGTGGCATTTCCTTGCTCATCAGCAGCATGGGCAATACCGATGTCGATCCAAATCTATTGCAGCTGCGCATACAGCAATTCGAGTTTTTTGAAACTGCCTTTCTGATGATGATCGCTTTTTACTTTGGCGATAGGTCTCTGAAATACTTCCGGGAACGCTGGAGAAATCCGAATGCAGGTACAGGCAGCGCTACGCCCCCCAGTGCTCCTGGCGAGGAAATGAGGGCCAGCGAACAGCCTGGAACCGGTCCCCGTCCAAGTTCACAGCCTGAGGTTATGGACGAGTTGATGGAAGAAGACGCCGAGTTTGAAGAGGAGGACAAGGCTTTTGGCTTGGAATCATCAAAGCCAACCGCAGTACCTTCTGGTTCCCCTGCAACCGAGTTGAAAAATGCGCTGATGCTTTCAAGAGGTGAAGAAGTGCCCACCACCAACCTTTTCCCATTTGTTCAGATTCAGGACAATATCAACAGGAAAATCCTCAACGACGATCAGATTCAGGAAGAATTGGAAAACCTCGCCAACGGTCCCAAAAAGATCCTTCTCAAGATGCCTGTGGTAAAGGCCGTGATATCTGTAGAATCCTCAGGACGGGGGCACTTGAGCGATGGCAGGGCAAAGATTCTTTTCGAAGGGCATTTGTTTTGGAAACACGTGTACAACGACATATACAGCAAATTGCCAAAAGAAGGCAAGACTGAAGACCAACTCAAGGCAGAAGCAAAGGAAAAAATCGAAGTGCTCTCAAAATCCAATCCAGACATACTCTATAAATTCTGGACAAGGGACTACTACAAAGGCGGTTTTGGCGAATACGATAGGCTCAACAAGGCCAAAGCCATTAACGAGAAAGCCGCTGTTTATTCTGCCTCTTGGGGGCTGTTTCAGATATTGGGTGAAAACCTTGACCACAATATCAAATCGAGGAACTATGCTGATTACAAAGATTTTGAAAAAAAGCAGCATGAAAACGAGCTCTACCATTTTCTCGATTTCTTGGCCTTCATCATGACCAAATCCCACAAGGGCAAAAAGCTCTACGAATACATTCAAGGCGAAGACGAATCAGCCTACAATTGGGCAGCCTTTGCATTTGGATACAACGGTCAAGGTTACAAGGCCAACAAGTACGATATCAAGTTGGCCGAATCCTACGCGAAATTCAAGAAGATATATTCATGAACACACTCATAGACAGCCGGAGGTTAAGCGTCTTTTTCTTGGGAATAATCCTCCTGTTTGCATCCTGCAAGAAAGACGATCGGACCCTTGTAGTGGGAAAAATTCAGAACGCGGCGGATTTGGCAACGACGGAATTCGTGGTAGATAAGATCGTATTTGGCACAAAAACCAAAAAACTAGCGCTCATTAAAGTCAGCGAAGCCACCTTCATGGCCTACTCCCAAGCCAAAATCAAAACAGGGATTGACCTGAATAAGATCAAAGAAAATGACGTCAGGATAGATGGCCGCAAAATTTTTCTCCGCCTCCCTCCTATTGAGGTGATCAATTTCTCCTATCCACCTTCAAGCTTTGTCGCTGACTCAACGATATCCGACCCTAAGGTTTTCCTCAACCGGATCAACGTCCGTGATCAGGAACAGTTCTTCCGTGATGCCGAACTGGACATTCGCGACAACCTACAATACATGGGCATTGTCAAGACTTCCCAAAACAATACCAGACAATTGTTTCGGGTTTTGCTTTCGACTTTAGGATACGACGAAATCTACATCACCTTCGAAAGTGATGCGCTCATTCTTTCCAAAGTCAACCTCCTCGCCGCACCGGATTCGCTAGCCACTACGCCATGATATTTTCATTTCTCAAAAACTGGAAGTTCATATTGGACGTGATCATCGTCTTGGTGCTCATTGTGGCTTTATTTATTTGGAACCCATTTGGGATTTTTGGAGGAAAGGCAAAACTTCTCGATACCGCCAATATGGTAACCGAGATCCGAAGTATCGGCCAATTGGTGACGGCGGAATACTACGGTGAAGTCATTTCTTCGCTCGAAGAGGCTAGAATGGAATTTATTGAAGATGAAAACGTCCAAGAAAGGGCAAAAGCGGTATTCTCAGACTTGGTCGCCGCCATGGACAATCTGAGGAAGTTTGAGGAAAAATCTACAGCCGAGCGCGAGCAATTTGTACTCAACTACACTGACATGGATCGGCGGCAACGGCGCAGGATCGTACGGCAAGATGTGGATCGGAACAACATCCGGGAAAAAATGGATTATCTCGGTTATTTGGAAGACTTGGAAGCAGAACCGATGTTTTTGGAGGTCTTGGAATATTGGTACCGCAGCGCCACGGAAAAGCTGGATAAGAGAAACTTTGATTTCGATCCGAAAACCCAGGACCAAGCGCTGATGGCGATATATGAGGCGAATCTGGCCAAAGGATCAGCATTGCCGGGCAACTTCATGGCCTTTTACTATGACACCAAGAAGAAAGAATTTACAAAAAAAGAACTGCGGCGGAAGATCGCAATGGTGGGCCGAGGTTGGGTGAAAGCTGGGTTCGACTTCACCGATTTGGATCCTTCGGCTTTGGTCTATTACCCAGATCAGCAGGAAATCCACATCATGGGCCTTGCCCCGACGGTTTTGAATGCAGATATCAATCCTTGGTTTATTCCGGAAAAGGGAGTACCCGGTTTTGAGATTCTGGATGTCAACGGCAGGATCGACTTTGAAGACGCCAAAAAGGTCAAAGAGTACTGCGTCAGAAAACTGAAGGACTTCGCCAACCGTGCAAACATCCTTCAAAACGCAGAAAAACAGGGAGAAGAAACCCTCAAAAACCTATTCACGCTCTTGATTGGGCAGGAAATCAAAAAGGTCGTATTTCACCATGACCCATTTGTCCAACAGGTACACGAGATCGAAAAAGACAGCATTGTCAGCCTGGGCGAGCTTTCGCTATTTGATTCCATTTACCAACAGAAAATCAGGCAGCTCGATAGTCTCAGAAACTTGCCTATCCAAGATTCGCGGACAAAAAATTCAATTACGCTACTCGCCTCCCAACTGAAATTTGGCATCAACAGGCTAAAAAAACTGACTGTATACGATTTGGGAGAACCGTTCAATTATTTCTCCTATCAGATCCTGAATATCGCCGGGGACGGCACCATTGATCCAAGTGAGCTTACCTTGTTGCAAGACGTCTGGAGAAGGGAGGCGCCATTGACTGTTAACCATGACCAAAGCGGGATTTGGAAGGAAAAGGAATGGGAAATGCACCTGTGGTTTGAGGATTTTGCGTCCTACAGCCAGCAATTCAACAGCGCGATCAGAAGTCTATCCAAGCGAAACCTGGCAAGTGGCGATATCCATCAATCAAAATATAGCCTGAGCCAAGTCAGTAGTGATCCCGGGATTTTTGACACCCTTACTGTCATCAATATCCATCAATTCAGTGTGGATTCTGTGTTGGTGAATTACGTATTGGATTCAGGGAGTAATGCCGGAGAATTGCTTATGGCGGTCTTTTATCCTTTCCAGTTTGATAGGAAGTTGCTTGATTCGGCGGTCGCCAGCAAAGACCTGCGTAGGGTTCAGAAGTCGGAATTCAAAAAAGACAGCCTTGATTATTTTTACATTGTTCCCGATACGGGAGCCTATGCATATGGTTTTCCGGCAAGGTATGAGCGATTGATCTATCCCACATTGGCCGCTTCTTACAAACAATCTGGTGGCTTGAAGATTCAACCACAACAAAATAGGTCCAACGCTGGATACACGATCATCTTTGATGATGGTAAAAAGGATTCTCTTGAAACGGTTACAATTTCGGTCCAAAGCAGCGAACTCTACCGTTATCTGACCCAAATCGGGGAGCAAAACCAGCAATATCAAAACCGCAATCTCTTCAGAAAATTCACCGGCTATATCAATGGCAAACTCGAGGAGAGGACGAATCCGCCGGATTGGTATAGCCGGTTGAAGAAAAAACTCTAGGGAATTTAATCCTTAATCTTTTCCCCGGTTTTTGAAATAGGTTTCAAACACGTTACCGGCGAAGAACTTGCCGAAGGAGGTAAGCGCTTGTATTTCCTCCACTTTTCTATCGCAGTTGAGCGCCTTCATCGTGGTGATTTGCTTGGCAAAATCAGCCGGCTCGATGATCAGTTTTCCTTTTCCAATAACCGGGCCTTTGGCATTTTCTTTCTGGATAGTGATAAAAAGCGTGGTGGTATCTTTCCAGACATCGATGCCTTTGTTGTTGTCGACATCCTTAAAGCCTTGGAAATAGTAGGTCTTCCCTTCCTGGCTGACAAGCGTCGCATTGTAGACCATTTTCTTTTTGTCGGGCGAATTCTGATCGGCAATGAAAAGATTGAAAGTGCCTTCCAATGCCGTCATCGGTGCGGCGGAAAGCGCCGGGGCAGTCATACTCCCAAACATACCTGCTTGGTGCGTTGGCACATTGACCAAGCTTGCCACATCTTCGGACCTGATGGTGAGCGTAAACTCAAAAGGTGAGTTTTCCTTTTTCCCCAAATCAAATCCCTTCCCGAAATCCTCCTGTTCGTTCAGGAAAAAAGATCCCTTCATCGTTTCCGTAAACTGCACGCCGGGTTTGGTCTCAGGAGCCTGATCTTTCTCCTTACGGGCAGGGAATCCATAATCGAGTACCGCATGATGCTGCTCGGCAATCAGTTTGCAGGCACGTTCCGATAGTGCGGAAATCGTCAACAAAGGATTGGTACCTACTGGTCTTGGTAGAATTGCGCCGTCCAGCACATAAAGTCCATCGTGCAAATTGGTGCCTGTTTTTCCTGAAAAAACCTGCCCTTTGTGGTCGACCACTCCAGCCTCTGCACTGTCCGCCATCCCACAGCCGCCCAGTGGATGCACGGTAACCAAGTCGTAATCCATCGCCTTGTTCCAAGTCGGATTCGGAATTTTTGTACCGCCGAGCGCCTCTGTCGCACTGTAGAGTTTTCCAGAAACTTTGTTAAAAATCTCCTGTTTACCGACACCTTTCCACTTGACTTGGAGCGTATCATTGTCGAAGGTCATTTCGCCATTTCCATCATCGTGGGTCATCACGAGGTAGATTTGGGTATGATTCACCGCGCCATAAAATGGGCCCCTGAAAAAACTGGTGATTTCCCGGATTCGCTCACGAAAACGATCTCCCCAGCCCCGATCTGTGTCTTTGCCAACCAACCTGGATGCGGCCGCCAACATGCCTGGCAAAATCCCCCGGATCGGACCCGGGGCGGTGCCCTCTTCCAACGTCATTCCATCTTCCAGGTTGGCGCGCTTGCGCATGTCGATCACGGAAGTGATGCAGGGACCTACATCGGCTACTTCGCTGGTCGCCTTTTTCCCGAGGCCAATGCCATTGATCGGCTCGTTATTGTTGTATCCAAAACCAAGCACATCTCCGTTACCCGTAAATCGCTTCCCTAGCCTATCGGAGAGGGAAAGGCCATTTTTTGCTGAACGGAAAAGAATTTCGGTCGAACCCAAAGATCCCGCGCTCAGAATCACATTGTCGGCAAATACGAACATGTCCGCCGCTTTGAATACCTCCCTGCCCGTATTGGCGGGCTGAAAATTGACTTTCCAACCCTGGGCAGTCTTCTCCACATACCTGACATCCACTTCGGTGAAGATCTCAGCACCATGATTGAAGGCGTCAGGAAGGTAGTTCATGGCCGTGGTGTTTTTGGCCCCGACGTTGCAGCCTGTGACGCAATCTCCGCAGTTGGTGCATTTGGGCTGGGCAATCCCGATCTCGTTGTCCAGCTTATCTTCAAAAGTGACATTGATGTCCAACAGCCTGAACTCCTCGGCCATATGCTTTGCTGATTTGCGCATGGCATTGGTCTTTTTCAGAACAGGATACCCGTTTTTGTTTTCAGGGTAGGGATTTGGACGGAGCATTTTCCAGGCTCGATCAAGCCCTTCATCAAAAGAAGCCAAATCTTGCCGGATGGCGTTCGGCCATTCGGGCATTTCCATCACCCTTGGTTCTGGCTTGATGGACACATTGGCATTTATAAGCGAGGTTCCCCCCAGACCGCAGCCTTTGAACACGTTGATCCCGTCACCAAGCGTGAATTCATATAAACCATTGTTTTTGGATTCCTTTTTCCCCTTGTGAAAGCTCATTTCAGCCGCTGCATCTTTCAGCGTACTGGGAAATTGTCCTGGGAGAAATTCTTTTCCCCGCTCCAAAAGGCACACGGACTTGCCCAAACGGGCCATTCTGGATGCAGCGATACTGCCCCCATAACCTGAACCCACCACCACAAAATCGTAGCGCTTTTTCAGGTCTGAAAGTGGTTTTGATAGTCTTTTCATGTGTTGGGTATAAATATGGGTTTTTCGATCAGTTCTACTTTTGGCTCGTCGCCCTCAAATTTTGGGTCCTCGTCAGTCCCGGCATTTTTCCAGTTTTTGACGACTTTCCGGATGCCGACCGGATAGATAGTGACTCCGTTGTCCGAAATATGAAAACGGATAAAATTCTTGAAATCTTCCCCCTTGAATGAAGAAGAGGCTTCTGTGATGTGATTTCCTAGAATTCGGGAACAGAACCATAAATAAATCCCAAAAAGGATCCCACTGAGCAAACCGCCCAAAATCAGCATTTCTGCGAAAAACAGATAACCGGATAGCTCCTCTATGCCAAAAAGGCTTTTGTTCCAATCGGGCAGCTTGACCACGAGCAAATTGAATATCAGCACATGGCCCAAACCATGCAGCAGACCGACCAGACTGTTGAGCTTTTTATGGTTTCCCGATTTGACATCGGCAAACTGCCAAATGCCCACGGCCAACAGCAAATGAAAAATCAGGACCATTGGGGTGGTGATCGACATCCCAACTACGTCCCATAGGTCTGCGAACACAAAACCCGAAGGACTTAATGATCGATTGGTACCCGCTGGGCTCACTTTGAGGAAGTAAAAGGTCAGGGCATGCACCAAGCCCAAAATCAGGACCATCCATGGTCCGTACCAAAAGAATAGCAGGTTCTTTGTGTTTTGGTTGAGGGAATCGGATTTACTTGGAAACGAGGCCTTGAACCTCGCATCAAAGCCTTCCGACTTTTTGATCTCAGGCTTTAGGCTATGGGTCGTATGCATGAATGCCCCTCCACCCCCAGCCGTGATCAGTTGGCGTTCCTTGCCATCCGGCAATGTTTCCAAGTACCTCGAATAATGGTGCAAATCCCCCGTGATGATGGTGGTGATTTGGATGTCCTTATTTTTCCCATTGTAAAATCCTGTGGGATCATCTGGATCGTCCTTGGCACCGCGGATGATGCGGTCGACGAAGAATTTCAAGCGCTTGTTGGAGCTGTTTTTTTCATCAAATGACTCATATACCCAGGCTGGTTCAGCAGTTGCCAAGATCACTTTGTCTCCAGGCTGCATATCGGGGTGCGCTGCGACATTCTGGAAATACTTCAGCTGTGGCACATCGATGTCCGAATTGAGTTGAATATCGATACCCAGCAGCCAGTATCGGTGTGGCAACTTGATGGCGAAATAGCTTCTCGTCTGCTCTGTTCTCCAATTACCGAGAGACCTGCCTTGGCAGAAGATTTTCAGGAAATTTGTCAATCCGTCGTACCAGTCGTGATTGCCCGGAATGACAAAAAGTCGAGGGGCATCTTTGTCATCTGCCTTTTTCGGAAACGCGGCATGGTAAGGCCCCTGAAGTCTGTTTCGATATTCGTCCATCTCCGGTGTTGGATAGACCTCATCCCCGCCCATTACCAAAATATTGCCCCGCTTGGTCAAATTACCATCCACCAACAATTCCTCTTTTGCAAGCAGGTGTGCCAAGGTATAGGTGGGATTGAATCCATCTCCCAAGTCAGAGATAAAGTCCAGCCAAAAATCATCCCTTTCCGAAAAATCATAATAGGCCTTTCCCGGATCCAAGGCTGCCTGCATCTCCCTTCGGTCAGCAAAATTGCCAAAAACGGTGGATACCACGGTCTTGACGCCGGTTGCCGCCAATTGCTTGGGGTCGTACCAGTCCACCATGGGTTTAATGTCAAATTTCATATGGTATAAAGTTTTTGATCAAATCGATTCTCTTGTTTATGCCAATCCTTTGGGGAAAAATGCTCTTCACTTGGGAATAAAATACGGCCTTGATTCTCTCGAATATATTTTGTGAAAGAATTCCACCACCAAACAATTTACCATTTTCCCTCTTTAATTTGAAATTTAACCGCTTGAAATTCAATCCCAAAAGCAACTCAACGGGATTGGTCATCGTGGTTTCCGCCTCAAAATCCAGGAACTCATCTCTACTCAACACTTTTCCACAAATCACCAATTTGGTTTGGGATGCTGACTTGGTTTTCGAAAAAGAATGTGAAAAACAGGGCTGCTCCTCCCCTTTTGCTTGATCTTCCAGGCTTGAATAGATTTCCAAAATATGGCTTGCTCCAAACTCGCAAAACCTGAAATAGAGGTAGAATCCTACGCCAACGGTTTCATTTTCCATTTTGATGCTGCCTGAAAAACAACTTCTAAAGTTCAGGATATAATTCGGCTCTCGGTTTTTTGTCAACGATTCATCCAAAACTTCACCACCCTCAGGTACCGCTTTCAGGTAGTCTTTGGCGTTGGAATAGCCGATATTGATGAGTTCACGTGCATTGATTTTATTGAAAAAGAAATCAGGATCCAGCGGAAGCGGAATGCTTGCCTTGATCACAAACAGCCGTATTGGCGTGTCGTCCCCTTCCAGCTTCCGAAGTTTTTTTATCAGTTCGATTTGCTTGTATTCCTCCAAAAGACCGCCATTGGCGCTCATTTCGATCATGTGTACGTATTGTGAAAAGGAACCTTGGAGAAAAGTGGGTGTATTGCCGATTGCCCATACGAGCCAAATGTCAGTTGAGCCCTGTCGCACCGCCTCTAACAGATTGGCATCCTTGATCCATACGGCATCCGTGTACCAGGTGTCGTCAATCTGCAAGGCAGGCATGAAGATCGGCAGGGAAACTCCAGCCAAAAGATGGTCCTGCTTTACAATCTCTCCCGGGATCGCCTCGACCGACTTTTCCAAGAAATTGCACACATTGAAACTTGTCTGGAAATCAGTGTGGGCGTTTATCTTAGAAATGTTGATACCGAGATGCGGAAACACTTTGTTCTTGATACCATCTGCATCGGCAAATCCATTGATTTTGAAAGGATTGAGATAATTTCGGAAGCGGGTGAAAGAGACAAAACCGGACAACTTGAGTGTCCTCCAGTTGGAAGCCATCTGCTTTGCACGGAGACCGCTTGCCAGCATTGCGGTATTGAAGATGCCACCCGAAGTGCCGTCAACATGGTCAAACCTCAATCCAGCTTCCTCCAAGGCCAAGACAACGCCAGCTTGGTAGGCGACACGCATGCCACCACCCGCAAGGACGAGGGATTTTTTCGGGCTTGGGATTTCAGTTTCCATCGGATGCCGTTTTTTGAATTTTGTTCAAGCCCGCCTTCCATATAATCAGCCAACCGATAGCCTCATAAAACAGGAAGAACTTTGTCAAGAGATTGGGATTGCCGTCGAAGAACCAGGAAAACACCCTTGCCAAAACACCAAGGCCCATGACCAGAAGAAAAAGCCTCCAATAGCTTTCCTCCGAAAAAATCCTGCCAACGAATAAGATGGAAACGATTCCAAAACCGAGTTCCAAAGCCCGCAAGAATCGGTATTGACTCATCAGATTGATGGCAGAGTCCGGGGAAAGCTGTCCCAGATCGACTGAAAACATAACCTTCATGTCCCAAGCGGGATTCACAAACGCACCCCAAAACCCAGCCAAAATCACCAGCCCAACATATGTATAGAAGAAAAAATGGGCTAGGCGAATCATGTATCCTTGATCGTCTTAATGAAGAAAAAGAAAATCCCAGCAGAAAACAGATCAAAAATGGCCACTCCCATTGCCAATACCGAAAAGACCCCGTTGAAAACCCCAAGGCTCACGGCAACAAAGGCTCCCAACTTCTGCATTCCACACCAAAAAACCGTCACGGGACTCGTCTGAACCGCATACATGTTGTGGATCATTAGCGCACCAAACAGTGCCATGAACATGCCCACGATCCCGAAGAAATGAGCAGAAGTCGCATTGACCTCCGCACCGATCACCCCTAGCACAAACCCCGGGGCGACTACTTGGGTCAATCCAGACAAAATAGTCACGATGGAAATCAGCAACACAATGAGAGAAAGGTATTTTTTGATGAATTGCATGGGAGTGGTTTTTTGGTCAGCTGAGTTCAAGATACTAGACTCACTTTTTCGCTTTGGCGATAAAGAAGTACATGGTGATTCCCCACATGATCGTCAGAATGATCCAGCGAAGGTCGTTGAGGTACATCCAATCATCCAATAGCACTTGAAGCCTGGCTTCGTCGCTCACGCCTGCAGAAAATTCATCATTGATTTTCTCGATAAACGCCTGCTGGATAATCACGGGCGCAAACAAGCCCGGAATCCAAGCCAAGGGAACCCACATGAATTTGGTTTTCCATTCTGAATTCAACATGATCACCAAAGCAACCACCATAATCGGGATCGTGATAAAGAAGAACTTAGTCGCCAGCGTAGTCTGCGGAATGATCGCATCATAGTAGTTGCTCAAATTCAGCGTGGACGGATAATTCGGGAACCAAAAGAAATGCAGGGACCAAAACATACCCAAGTAAATCGAGGCGCAAAAGAAGATATACGCATTGCTTATATCGACAACTGTTTGTTTGAAGGAGCTCATATTCAGTGGGGTTTGGTTGAAGAAATCAAATTTTATATTTCTGAAAATCAGTTATTTGCGGATCTGGATACCAATCTTCACTTAAGCCCAAATCAACGACGCTTTCGAGTCCTTCGGGCATGGCTGTCGGCGGTTTGTCATAGGTCATAAACCAACATTCAAAGTGATCATCCAGGATTCCGTTGGCCTTGGGCATAAATACCGTGAAAAAAGGATCCGGATTGATACCGATATTTCTCAGCGCCGACACGTTGGGATGGTCACCTATATATAGGTTGGCTTTTGCCTTTCCAAAAAGATTTACCTCGGCCTTGGTATCAAAATAGATATAGGATGCCATGAGCATGTTCCTGAACCGACAATAGTTGGTGGCGCCGATCTTCATCCGAAAGCTCGGACTGCCCTTGGGAAGCCGCATTTCCACCCTGAACGCGAATTGGCCGTCCTTTTCATATTGACTTGTGACCCAATCGTCTCCTACCTTGAAATCGAGGCTTGCCTTATGTTTCGGCATTCCCCATATTCCTTTTCCGCCCTTGACCGAAATCTCGCTGCTTACCGGTAGATCGAGAATGTACTGACCCGTCCCATAGGTCTTAAGCATCATGGCGTTGAGGATCGGTGGCGCTGGTTTTGGTCCATGCGTGCACCCAATGGCGATGCTGTATTCGATGTACTTGCCAATGCTCGTATCTAGGTAATTGATGATGGTAATCAATAGCGCCGCTTTTCCATTTGGCAGCTTCAGCGCATGGACCTCATTGCCGGGGAGGAGTGCATTTGCCTTTTCCCAATCGCAGGTGAATCCAGCCATGAGTGCGGGGGAGTTTTTGGCATTGATTGGCATTTGATACGGAATACCGTCTACCAAGGCATACCGACCTTGGTAACGTTTGACTCTGCTGGGAGGCATAGATGTGGTTTTCTAGGATTTGTTCAGTTCGGCTAGCATCAATGGAAATACATCCCTGTGGGAATTTTTGCCAAAAAAGACATCGAGATGGCTGTAATTCTCCAGTATGTACAATTTGTGGACTCCAGGGTCCACCCGCTCCAAATACTCAAAAGTATTTTGCTGGCTATCTGGTAGAAAGCAAAGGTTTTGCCTTCCTCCGAATAGTGCGATTCGCGCTTTGGGTTTGAAATTCCCGTCCAAGTAGGTTTCGCGGGCTTTACGATCGTTGGGTCGCAAGACACCGATATTGACGCAGTCGCGGATATGCTTGAAAAATGAGAGCGGCACCTCCGCAAATTCATGTTGGATCCATTGTTTGGTTTCCTCATTGAGGTTTTCGAGCAGCCACAGCGCCGGGAAGCCGGAACCATAGGTGAAGCTCACAAATTTCCCGACCATGGTATCATCTTCTGGATGTGTCCATTTGACCACCTTGCGGAGAAACTTGGTTTTGAAACTCGGTGCCTCCAATCCCCACTGCGGGTTCAAATAGTCAAATAAGGCATTGACAACGGGCACAAGAAAGCGCAGCTTGAAAACCGACCATTTTGGCACGACAGGGTGCAACGACACTGCATTGCTGACGATCGTGGTTACTTGGGGAACAAGACCCTTGGCCACGGAAATCATAAAACTGGTGCTGCCTTGACAGTGAATGATAGCTTTCAGCTCCTTCTTCCCAGTTTCTGCGAGGATTTTTTCCACAGCAGCTGGGTGGTCATTTTTAGCCACGATGTCCAAGTCCCATTCGTTAGGCTCTAGGTCGATACTTGCCCGCCAATTTTCCAACCAGACATCGTATCCGTCTTCGGCAAGCGCCTGGATGATGTTTTTGTCAGTCGGGGCGTTGAAGATGTTTGCCCTCACCCCTGCGCCGTGCACCAAGAGCACAGGCCCTTTTGTTCGGAAGGAATTTTCATATCTCCAGAGGTTCAGCGGAAAGCCATCTTTGGCTTTGAAGGGAATAATCTGAAAAGAATCGTTCATTTATTTTAAAAATAAGCTTAAATATAAAATTTTTTTTTGAAAAAATAGAATGTTTCCAATTCGGATTTTGCAAGGGAAAAAATGACACCCCGAAACGTTACCGGATTTATTTTCAATTGAAAAATTGAGTCATTCATTTCCAACAAAAATATTCGATCCAAAAAAGGCAATGTGCGGGCTACGTGTATTTGCAACCAAAGGACATTTCAACTCATCTATTTTCTTGCTGTGCTTTTTCACATCCTGAAAAAAATACTTCATCCAACAAATTCTGTAATGTAGATTTTTTTATAAATAAAATTTTGCGAAATGGATATTTTTACCTTACTTTCAAATACTTAAATCACCCAAACCCATTTAAGTACGCTTGCCTAATCCATTTGAAATGAAAAATTTGTCCAGAGTTTTCAAAGCAACATTTTGTTTGTTGCTTTTTGTCGGATGCAGTGCATTCGTGAAAGCCAATCCGATTGGTCCCCAAACGGCGAAATATTCTTTCGATGAAAACGGTCATAAAGCCGAACTTGCTGCATATATGGCAGAAACAGGTTTGACCCAAAAGGCTGAGATTTTGCCTCTTCCGTTTTCAAGCAGTTCGTCGTCTGTGTTCTCGACCAGTTTCAACAGAAATCATTTCCTTTTGGCAACTGTTTTACTTTCGCTGACCTTGTTGGTTTTGGCCCACAAGAATCATTTCGAAACCGACATTTATGAGTTCTACCACCGAAACCAAGACGGGGTGGTGACCTTCGAAAGCTCGGAAGCCCAGAAATCCCACTTCATGCGGGCTGCTTTTGCCAAAATTCTCCGTATCGGAGGCATTCTTTGTGCAGCAGCAGCGGTGATTTCCATCATCTTTGCGTAATTCAAACAACAATCTTCAATTCCTTCAGAGACAGTATTTTTGACGTCTTTTTGGCTATATTTTTTCAACTTATCATAATTGGTGAAAGGGTCTACTGCACTTGTTGCAGTAGCCTTTTTCCATTTTAGGGGCTACCTGTTTTTCGCCGATAGTTTGATCGGGGAGTTTTTAAATTCCTAACTTGCCTCTATCTTTAAAAATCGAATCAAACCAAAATCAACCTATGAAAAAAATCAAAGTCGCGATCGTGGGTACCGGATTTATCGGCCCAGCGCACCTGGAAGCCTTGCGAAGACTACCCAACATCGAAGTGACAGGTCTATGTGAAGTCAACATCGATTTGGCCAAGGAAAAAGCCGCAATGTTGGGTATTCCTAACGCATACACATTTGACGAAATGCTGCAGCAAAAGGACATCGATGCAGTACATATTTGTACGCCAAACTTCCTGCACCATTCTCAATCCAAAGCAGCCCTTCTTGCGGGGAAACACGTGATCTGCGAAAAACCCTTGGCAACCAAAATCGAGGAAGCCGAGGAGTTGGTAACGCTGGCAAAAGAAAAAGGCTTGGTGAATGCCGTGCATTTCAACCTGCGCTATTACCCGATGGTCCGCCAAATGAAGAACATGCGGGAAAATGGCGAGCTCGGCGATATCTACAGCATCATGGGCTCATATCTTCAGGATTGGCTGTTTCTACAAACAGATTACAACTGGAGGCTAGAACCTGACAAATCAGGAGATTCACGTGCGATTGCTGACATTGGATCCCACCTTTTGGACTTGACAGAATATGTCACTGGGCTGAAGATCACTGAGGTAATGGCAGATTTCTCTACCGTTCACAAGACGAGGTTGAAGCCGTTGAAGGCGATCGAAACCTACTCTGGTAAAATGCTGCAAGCAGAAGATTACCAAGAAGTTCCAATCAATACCGAGGACCATGCCACAGTCATGTTGCGATTTGACAATGGTAATAAAGGATCCGTGACCGTCAGTCAAGTTAATGCTGGCAGGAAAAATAGATTGAATATCGAGATCGCAGGCTCCAAAGCCAATTTCGAATGGTGTTCCGAAAGGCCCAACGAAATGTGGATCGGCAAGCGCGAGACAGCCAACCATCACTTGATGAAGGATCCTTCCCTGTTCTCAAGAGAAGCCGCTGCGCTGATCAGCTTCCCCGGAGGCCACAACGAAGGATTTCCCGACACTTCCAAGCAAATGTTCAAGGAAGTCTATGCCGCCATCAAAGAAGGTAAGCAACCCGAAAAACCAACGTTCCCGACCTTCGAAGATGGATTAAGAGAATTGATTATTTGCGAGCGCATTATCGAGAGCCACAGGAAGCAAGCTTGGGTAAAAATCTAAAGTGCGACTATATGTAAATTATTGTAAATACCTAACTATCAATTATTAAACCCATGAAAACAAAAATCAACACCATTTCGAAGGCTGCACTTCTTGTTGTAGTATTTGCTTTTGCATCTTTCGTATCTTTTGCCCAGGATGAAAAGCCAAGCCCTCCCAGAACGGCCGAAGGCACAATCAATGGCGCCAAAATTACAATCAATTATTCCAGCCCTGCTGTGAAGGGTCGTGTGATTTGGGGTGACTTGGTACCGCTTGGACAAGTATGGAGAGCAGGCGCAAATGATGCCACCACCTTTGAAATCTCAAAAGACATTAAAGTGCAAGGGCAAACGCTTCCAAAGGGTAAATACACGTTCTTCATTATCCCAGGTGAATATGAGTCCACGTTGATTTTCAACAAAGTGGAAAAACAATGGGGCGCCTATTCCTACGATGCTTCAAAGGATGCGCTTCGGGTGAATGTTCCTTCCCAACAAACAAGTACTTTGGAAGAGAGGCTTGTCTACGAAGTGAAACCCGACGGGTTTGAAGTGCGCTGGGAGTACGCAAAAGTATTCGCCAAAATTGAATAATACGCTACCGAATAATCAAACGTAATTTGCACCGCTGTCTTGGCTTATATCCTAGGCAGCGGTGTTTTTTTAATTTTGCAAAAAATTCCAAACCATTGTCATATTCCTTCGAAAAGATCGATTTGCCCATCCGGGACGTCATTCCCGCTGTTAAGCAATCCCTTGAAGATTCCAACACCCTGATTGTTGGTGCTCCACCTGGTGCGGGAAAGAGTACCTTATTGCCTTTGGCCTTGTTGGATTGCAGTTTTTTGGAGAGGAAGAAAATCCTCATGCTCGAGCCACGACGCTTGGCTGCCAAGTCGATTTCCTGGCGAATGGCTGAGCTCTTGGGCGAAAAAACCGGAGAAACGGTCGGTTACCGCATTCGGTTTGAATCGATGGTTTCGACTAAAACCCGAATTGAGGTCTTGACGGAAGGAATTTTGGCGAAAATGCTCCATGATGATTCCGTGCTAGACAATGTGGGTATGGTTATTTTCGACGAATTCCATGAAAGAAATATCCATGCGGATCTGGCGATGGCGCTTTGCAGGGAAATACAACAGGTTCTGCGGCCCGACCTGCGCATTCTCGTAATGTCGGCCACCTTGGACATGCCCGAGCTTTCGAAATTATTGGATGCTCCGGTGATTCAAAGCCAAGGGAGGACCTTTCCGGTAGATGTCGAATATGCAGGGGATATCGACTTCGATACCTTGCCTGAAATGATGGCCAAAACAGTCCGGACCTTGGCGCATAATACCAACGGCGACATATTGGCATTCTTGCCCGGCCAAGGGGAAATCAAAAAAACCGAATCCATCCTTCGTAAAAACCTACCAGATTTCTCTATTCATCCACTCTTTGGGCAACTGAGCCCTATGGCGCAACAACAGGCGATTTTCCCAAACAAACAGGGGAAACGCAAAGTGGTACTAGCGACTTCGATAGCGGAGACGAGTTTGACGATAGATGGTATATCAATTGTTGTCGACTCAGGTTTTTCACGGACTTCAAAATTCAACCCTAAGACCGGTCTTTCCAAACTGGAGACGATCCGGGTCACTAAGGATGCCGCGGACCAACGGACCGGAAGGGCTGGACGGCTTGGCCCGGGAAAATGTCTGAGATTGTGGTCAAAAGCCACCCAATTGAAGTTAGCCGACTTTAGGGTCCCTGAGATACAGGAAGCGGATTTGGCATCATTGGTTTTGGAATTGGCACGCTGGGGAATCAGCGGCATTAAATCGATGACTTGGCTTACTCCACCTCCTGCGGGGCATGTAGCTCAAGCCAAGGAATTGCTTGAGAACATTCAGGCGCTGGAGGGCGGAAAATTGACCGACCATGGCGTCTCCATCAGCCAGATTCCCGCACATCCGAGAATCGCCCACATGCTCTTGATTTCAAAAGACCATGGAGAAATGGCTCTAGCAACAGATATCGCAGCCATTTTGGAAGAAAAGGATCCTCTGGAAGAGCAGAGTGGTGTT
Organism: Mariniradius sediminis; assembly: GCF_021491425.1. Lineage (NCBI taxonomy): Bacteria > Pseudomonadati > Bacteroidota > Cytophagia > Cytophagales > Cyclobacteriaceae > Mariniradius > Mariniradius sediminis. The sequence continues at coordinate 47,446 of NZ_JAKEVZ010000014.1, forward strand.
GACATCAACCTTCGCATAGAAGCTCTACGCAGGGCAAGAAGGGAAAAGCTATCGATCAAAGCACTGGACAAGATTGAGAAAATCGCCAATCAATACAGAAGGATTTTGAACATTGAGGAAGAAAATGGTACGTTCGATCCCTTTATCACAGGGCTGTTAATAGCAAATGCCTTTTCTGAGAGAATTGCCAGCGCCCGTCCGGGAAACAACGCCCAATTTCAATTGGCGAATGGAAAATTGGCGCAAATAGGGCACAGGGACGACTTGGCCCACGAGCCTTGGATTGCAGTCTGCCATGTAGATGCCAGGGATAAGATGGGGAAAATTTTCCTTGCTTCCCCCCTCAATCCAAAAGACTTGCGCGGAATGGTCAAGGAAAAGAGAGTAATCCAATGGAACCATAAGGAGGGAATTTTGGTGGCCGAGAACCAATTGGGTATAGGCTCGATCATATTGCAATCGCAAACAATCAAAAACATTTCTGAAGCGGAAAAATCTGAAGCTTTACTCACAGCAATCAAGGAAAATGGACAACAGATGCTTCCCCTCGATGACGCTGTCCAGCAATTGCAAAACCGGCTTGCGTCGCTGAGGATATGGAATCCCGAAGAGAATTGGCCTGACATTTCGACTCCCACACTATTGCAACATGCCGAAAATTGGCTCCTACCCTACTTGAACGGCATTCGAAACCAAGAACAGCTCGATAAGCTAAACCTCAAATCAATTCTGTACAATTCGCTGGAATACAGCCAACAACAAGCCCTTCAAGACTTGGCGCCAGAAAAAATCCAAGTACCAAGCGGCTCTTGGATTGAAATCCAGTATTTTTCACACGGCGAGCCACCGGTCTTGGCTGTGAGACTACAAGAGGTTTTCGGTTGGTTGGACACACCAAGGATTAATCGGGGGAAAATCCCGCTATTGATACATTTGCTCTCTCCTGGATTCAAACCTGTCCAAGTTACTTCCGATTTGAGGAACTTCTGGAATCAAACTTACTTCGAAGTTCGAAAAGAATTAAAAAACAGGTACCCAAAGCACTCTTGGCCGGATAGTCCTTTGGAGGCGGAAGCAGTACGCGGAGTGAAGCGAAGACCCTAAATCGACGGCATAGAGAATCCTATTCGCCGGATACGATAAAAAACTTAAACCTATCTATTTATTTGTATCGCAGTTTCCGCAAAATGCATTTTTGAGTTTTGCGGAAAATCAGTCGAAGGCACCACCTTTTCTCGAGCACTTTCATTTTCTACCAGTAAACATCGAAAAGGCTTGCTTAAGTCCGGTTTTCACTCATTTTGAGCCATCTATGGCATTTTTTTCAATTTCCAGCCAACACTTTTCCTCGATAAATTCAATACAAAAAAGAGGAAACCATGAGCGTCTTTGTCACAGGGGCTACCGGCTATTTGGGTAACAGGCTTGCGAAAAAACTGATTTCAGCCGGCGAACACGTGCATTTATATGTACCTAATCCCGAGGTACTTGGGGAATTTCAATTTCCGAATGCTAGGATTTTCAAGGGGGACTTACTAGACTCTGATGCGGTCCTTACTGCCATGGCGGGCTGCGAGAAAGTCTATCATGTCGCAGGTTTGGCAAGGCTTTGGACAAAGGATCCAAACGATTTTTACCGGATCAATTTGGAAGGTACAAAAGTGGTTCTGCAAGCGGCCAAGACAAGGAACATCAAAAAATTCGTACACACGAGCACAGCAGGCGTGAGCGGCCCTTCACTCAACATGCCCAATACCGAAGACACGCCAAGGTGGGCGAGCTTCAACAACAACTATGAAATCTCAAAATATCTTGCCGAAGAGGAAGTCCTGAAGGCTTTTCGTGAGGGATTACCATCCGTGATTGTCCGACCTACGCGGGTTTTCGGGCCGGGAATCGCCTCCCCAAGTGCGGGAATCAACCGCCTCATCTCGGGATATATGAAAAAGCGTATTGTATTCATGCCATATGATCCGAAAAAAGTCTGCAATTATGGCTTTATCGACGACATCGTGGACGGACATATTCAAGCCATGAGGGTTGGGAAACCTGGCGAAAAATACTTCTTAGGCGGAGAAAACGTGAGTTACGAGAGCCTGTTTGATTTGATGAGGAAAAATGTGAATCAAATTGGATTGGTTCTACGTGCTCCAAAAACAGCCATCAATACCCTCTCTTGGATTGAATTTTTACTTGCAAGATCTTTTGAACGAGAGCCTTCGATAACACCGGATTTCGTGGTCCGATTGGGGCAGAATGCCGCTTGCGATTGCGGAAAGGCAGTTGGGGAAATCGGCTACAAAATCACCCCTTTTGAAGAGGCCCTCAAAACGACAATAATTTCACTCAAAGACCATTGAAGCCATGAGACACTTTGCATTGATTACTGGATCCTCAGATGGATTGGGCAAAGCCTTTGCCATCGAATGCGCCCAAAGGCAAATGGACCTGCTTTTGGTGTCACTGCCGGATACGGGGCTTCCCGAACTCTGCAAATTCCTTAAAGACAACTTCGAAGTACGCGTTGAATACTTCGAAATTGACCTTACCGTGGAATCCAACTGCGAAAAACTGGTTAACCACGTCTTGACAAAAAGCTACCCCATCAGTTTCCTTATCAACAATGCCGGTATGGGCGGCTACGCGCATTTTCCACAAGAAGATTACGCAACATTTGATCGGATGATTCAATTGAATATCAAGGCATTGACCATCATTACCCATGGTATCTTACCTATTTTACTTAAGCAACAGTTGTCCTTCATTCTTAATGTAAGTAGCATGATCGTGCATTTTGCCGGACCCTACAAACAAATCTACGGTGCTACCAAATCATATGTCCACTATTTTACCAAAAGCCTGGCTTTAGAACTTGGCAATACAAACACAAAGGTTTCTGTACTCTGCCCAAGTGGAGTCAATTCCAACATCAAGATTTTCAGGATGCACAATTCGTGTAACTTCTTCCAAACCATATCGCTCCTGTATCCGGAACAGGTTGCAGACTACGCAATAATTCAAACACTAAAGGGAAAAACAGAGATTATTCCCGGCAAAGTCGTAAGGATTATATTCACTTTTTCCAAGCTGCTTCCCGCACAAATAAAAAAATGGATGACCAAGATGACCACCCAAAGAATGTTGAAATCGTATGAAGGATTAAAACTGAAATCAAGTTGATCAATCCATATTATCAAGGAAATCAATCAAATTGAGGAAACAGGCCACTGTAAAAGGTGTAACTTGCATTTCCTCCATCTTGGCGAGATATATATCCTTCACAGCCTTATAACGATGTGGGTTGTAAAGTCTCGCTAACGCAATACCTCGAGAAGAACGATACGTGAAATTCTGCGTCGCAATGTTACGATCGGGATCATCATTGAAGAATTTTTCCAACTGACGACCATAAGTATACTTATCCATCCACCTAAATCCTTCCTTCACTAGAAATTCCTCAACTTTGGAAATGACAGGCCTGATTTCCAAGTCGTTCTTGAGAAAATACCTTCTCGGCATTTCAGGATTTATCCGGTCGAGCGTCTCGACCAAGGTGATGCTGCGATCTTTGTAGTCTCCCAAAGTCGGGAGAAATTTGTGAATGATCGCTTCAACTTGATCAAACCGAATCCCTAATTGATACTCGACATATAAGGCGTCTTGATGATGCGTATGGTGGAAAAAGATAATCTGCTTTCCTTCTCCAAAGCTCTTCGAATAACGCAGTTGTTTTTGTTCCAGAGAAAAACCAAAATCGGCAAGAAAGTCTTCGTGGAGCAATATGATTTTATTCAATTCCATGGATTATTCCAGTTTATTTTTAGACATAACGTATGAAAACACCAAAAATTATGACCATTCGGAAGGAATGTGACATTTTAATTATCTATACATCAACGATTTAAGACGGTAGTCTGTTTGTCGCTGAGTAAAATTCCTTCGAAATTGGCTATTTGAATATTACCTCTTCGCAAAACAGGCATATCATCAATGGTGTTTTTCCGTATGTAAATTACAAAAATTAAGCCATTTTTGATCTCTCCTTCAAAAAACTTATGCATTGGGAAAAAATAGACATGAATTTGGCCAAAAACTTCCTCAATCGGCAAAGAATTCTGGGTGTAAGGTTCAATTGGACAAAATCAACACAAACCCTTGAGGGATATGAAAAAAACGGGGATTTGAAGTTCCGGCTACGATTGCCCTACTTTATGGATTTTGACGAAGTGTCAGGATCAGTGGTCGAGGCATCCATTTTTAATATCCTGATCATCCTCATCAAGGCTGGAATAGGGAGTGTGGGCTTTTTTGAAAACGGCGAAATCAGCAGCCACAAAGTCTTCCGGGCATATATGGTTCGCAAAAAGCAAGGAAAAAGCCAAATCAAGTATCTTAAAACCAAAGGGAAATCCCGAGCCGGCTCGAGGGTGAGATTGCATCAAACTTTGGAGTTTTTTGAAAATATCAACATCAGAGTCAACGAATTGATGGAAAGACACCACGTTGATAGGGTTGCTATCAGTTGTTCAAAGACACTTTGGCCTTATTTGTTTGGTGGCGGCCTTAAGCCATCATTCGGAAAGGATGACAGGCGTCTGATGCGTGTGCCCATCCACATCCCCGATGCAACCCATCGTTACCTCCTCAAGACCCATCATCTCCTCAGCAGTTGCCGAATACTCGCCTCCCCCGAGGTGTTGCATGAATTGTATGCACCAACCTTTAACGAACCTGAATGCGGAAAAGAAGATTCTGAAAACTGGTAAAGGATCTCTACCTTTTCTAAGATACAGGCTGCATTTTTCCCGGAATAAGCCATAAATTGTTGATCATATCAATCCAAAACCATGAAAAAGACACTTCTATACTTCCTATTGCTGCTTTTCGTCACGGGCTTCGCAAATGGGCAGGAAAAGACCATTCTTCAAAAACTCGAAGAAATCGCAATCATTGATCAGAAGGTTATGATGCCGATGCGTGATGGCGTTCGTTTGGCCACAGATATCTACCGTCCAAAAACCGATCAAAAAGTCCCAGTCATTTTTTCAAGAACTCCATACAACTTCAACAGCTACAGGGACGGGCAACTAGTCACAAGAACTTTGGAAACAGCCTATGAAGCGGTTCAGCGCGGATACGCCTATGTGGTGCAAAACGAACGAGGAAGATTTTTCTCTGAGGGAGAATGGGATATCTTGGGAACTCCCCTGACCGATGGGTATGATGCATTCACCTGGATGGCAGCACAGGCTTGGAGCAATGGAAAAATCGGGACAATAGGATGTTCTTCCACAGCCGAATGGCAGATGGCGGTCGCCGCCATGAACCACCCCGCGCATGCAGCGATGATTCCCCAGGCTTTTGGAGCGGGTGTAGGAAAAGTGGGCCCCTATGTCGAGCAGGGAAACTGGTATCGAGGTGGTGCCGGTCAGATGTTGTTTACTGCATGGCTGTATAGTACACAGCATGACCCAATGGCTCCGAAACTACCTGAGGGAATTCAGCAGGAGGATTTGTTGCGGTTGCAGCGTTTTTATGATATGGCCCCAAGGTATCCTGCGGTGGATTGGTCAAAAGCGTTAAGCCATTTACCGATTCAGGACATCATCAAAAACGTCGGAGGCCCGATGGGGATTTATGAAGAAATGATCACCCGAAAACCAAATGACACAAAGTGGTATGAAGGTGGACTTTATCATGACCACATGGATATTGGCGTGCCGAGCTACTGGTTTGTCTCTTGGTACGATGTGTCTGCAGGTCCAAACATTGCTTTGTTCAACCATGTGAGGGAAAATGCCAAAGACCCAGAGGTCCGTGATAATCAGTATTTGGTGATTGCGCCGACGTTGCACTGTGCGTTTACCCGTGCGACGGAGAATACGATTGTAGGCGAAAGAAGCATGGGAGATGCGCGGTTGCCCTACAACGAAATGACCTATGGCTGGTTTGACTTTTGGCTCAAAGGAGACCAAAACCAATCGCCGGGAAAAATGCCCCGCGTGACCTATTTCACTATGGGCTCCAACAAATGGCAGACTTCCGATACTTGGCCGCCCAAGGAGGCCGTCATGACGACCTATTACCTCAATAGCGCCGGTAAAGCCAATTCTAGACTGGGAGATGGCGTTTTGGGAGCCAAGAAAGCAGGCAGGGACAACCCAGATACATTCACCTACGACCCAATGAATCCGGTTCCGTCCTACGGGGGGAATGTTTGTTGTACGGGAAATGCAGTACAGGGCGGTGCTTTTGACCAGCAGGAAATGGAGCTGCGGAACGACATCCTCGTATACACTTCAGAGCCACTGACAGAAGGAATCGAAGTGAGCGGCTTCATCGAGGCCAAACTTTTCCTATCCTCTGATGTCAAGGATACCGACCTTACCATCAAGCTAATTGACGTCTATCCCGACGGAAAAGCATATAATCTAGACGAAACCATCCAAAGGGTGCGATACCGGGAAGGTTACGAGAAAGAAGTGTGGATGGAAAAGGGAAAAGTCTATGAAGTGAATATGACACCCATGTCAACCTCCAATTACTTTGAAAAAGGACATCGAATCCGCATCGAGATCTCGAGTTCCAATTTCCCAAGGTTTGACAGAAACATGAACACCGGCGGCAACACCTACGATGAAACGACCGGAGTCGTGGCTACGAATACCATTCACCATTCGAGCAAGTATCCGAGCAGTGTAAGTCTGCCGATCATTCGAAAATAGGCCAACAACAAAAAAGCATCCAATCGAGGATGCTTTTTTGTTTAGAACAAGCCTAACTGTTCGTCTTCGTCCTTTTTCTTGATCTTGAACTCGATCGTATCTCCGATTTCCAAGTCCTCGTCATCGGTCTCTTCTGTGGTTTCGGTGGGTTCCGAGGTTTCGGGTTTTGTGGATTCTATCAGTTGCACCTCCAAGACCGTATGCGTGCTGAGTTTGTTACCTATCGCCTTCCAGCCCTTGACATCGATGAGCATATCGAGATCAAATTCCTGCTCTTCGATATCTTTCCCTTTCTGAAGTTTCGCCTTGACCTGCGGTTGGCTTTCGGTAGATACTATTTTGAGATAGGACTGCTTGTGATCGGTAACAATACTGAATTTCTTGTTGATGGTGGTCGTTTCGATCAGGAAACGCTTCACGAAGTAGTTCTTTGATGCACCATCCCAATAGATGGCTGAAATCACAGCCTCAGGTTTAAATTTTTCGATAAACAATACATCCTTTGCTTCGTAGCGGTTGGTGAGCTCAAAGGTCGTCAGCTCATATTCACCGTTTTTGTAAAACACCAAGATGCGATCTTCTCCAAGGAAATTCCCGATTTTTCGGCCACGTGCATCGGTATTCAACCTGCCAATCGAAGCGTCGTAGTAGATGTCCAAGCCCCCCAAAGTTGAGGTTCCTGCCATTTTCCATTGAATCTTCCGAATCGGATATTTGGTCAGGATGTTTCCGCCCGCTGACCTTCCTTTGATCTCAATTGTGCTAAAGTCAAAATCGAATACCTTGACCCTCGCTTTGGCCCCTTGGGTCAAGTGGACGGAGACCACCTCGGCTTCACCATTGGGATTGGCTGAAAGATAGAGTACTTTGGATCCCTTGGTTCCTTTGGTCAGGTCGTATTCCCGATCCCTTGTCACGCCCAGAACCTGGAAACGCTTCACCATGGCCTTTCCTGAACCTCCATCCAGGTACACGAGGTTGTAGACCATCCGCTCGTCTCCTTTTCTAAAGACAGCGACGTGGATAATGTCTTTGCCCACAAAACCCTTTTCCTGGATTTTGGTGACCACACAATTTCCATCCCGCCGGAACACGATCACGTCATCCAAATCCGAGCAGTCGCAAACAAACTCATCCTTTTTCAAGCCATATCCCACAAACCCATCCGCACGGTTGACATACAGTTTGGCATTGTTCGCAGCTACTACAGTAGCCTGAATGGTGTCAAAAGTCCGTATTTCAGTCTTTCGCTCCCTTCCTTTGCCATACTTGTCCAACAAGTTTTGATAGTACTTGATGGCGTACTCAGTTAGGTGCTTTAGGTTGTAATTGACTTCCTTGAGCTCTTCCTGTAGCCTGCGCATCAATTCATCGGCTTTGAAAGCATCAAATTTGGAGATACGCTTGATCTTGATTTCCGTCAAACGGACGATATCCTCAGTCGTGATTTCCCTGTAAAACTCAGGCTTGAAAGGGTCGAGTCCTTTGTCAATTGTCTGGATGACCGCCTCCCAGGTTTCGCACTCTTCGATATCCCTGTAGATCCTGTTTTCGATGAATATCTTTTCCAGGGAAGAAAAAAGCAGCTTTTCCATCAATTCCGCTTTCCTGATTTCGAGCTCTCGCCTGAGCAATTCCTTCGTTTGGAAGGTATTTCGCTCAAGGATGTCGTTGACCGTGAGGAAAACAGGCTTTTCATCTATAATCACACAGGCGTTTGGAGATATGCTCACCTCGCAGTCAGTGAACGCGTAGAGCGCGTCGATGGTCATGTCGGGAGACTGGCCTGGTGCCAATTGGATTTGTATCTCGACATCCTTGGCAGTATTGTCGACCACCTTTTTGATTTTGATCTTTCCCTTGTCGTTGGCCTTGATGATGGATTCGATCAGGGTATTGGTTGTCGTACCGAATGGTATGTCTTTGATCAACAGTGTCTTGTTGTCCTCTTCTTCTATCCTTGCCCTGACCTTGATCCTACCGCCTCGGAAGCCCTCATTGTATTCCGAAAAATCCGCCAAGCCACCTGTCGGGAAGTCCGGAAGTATGTTAGTCTTCTCTCCTTTGAGGATTTGGATCGAACCCAAAATCAACTCGACGAAATTGTGGGGTAGGATTTTGGTCGAAAGGCCCACAGCAATCCCCTCTACGCCTTGGGCCAATAGCAGGGGAAACTTGACCGGCAAAGTCACCGGTTCCCTTTTCCTACCGTCATAGGAAAGTTGCCATTCCGTAGTTTGTGGATTGAAAACCACCTCCAAGGCAAATTTCGAAAGCCTTGCCTCGATGTACCTCGGCGCCGCGGAGCCATCGCCTGTGCGGATATCGCCCCAATTGCCCTGGGTTTCGATCAGGAGATCCTTTTGTCCCATGTTGACAATGGCCTCCCCTATCGAAGCATCCCCGTGCGGATGGTATTGCATGGACTGGCCAATGATATTGGCGACTTTGTTGAAGCGGCCATCGTCCATTTCCTTCATGGCGTGAAGGATGCGGCGCTGTACCGGCTTCAGACCGTCTTCAATTGCCGGAACGGCCCGTTCCAAAATCACATAAGAAGCATAATCCAAAAACCAGTCCTTATACATTCCCGTGACCGGGATCGATTCGTGAAGGCTTTCGTCTTTTTCGGGTTTATCTAAAGGGTTATCAGTCATTTTTGAGCTTTCTGATCATTTTTAAATTGAAGGAATTTCATTTTCCCTTTTCGCATTATCAATTCCGCAAGAAAATCTCACGCCTAAGATGCTCAGACATGTAGTGAACGCGACCATGGAGTACCAATCTCAAGCCGCCTCACTCTCCTCTTCCTCCTTCTTAGCCGGATCGTCAAAGACAATGTCCTTCTCGATCTTGAGGTTTTCGATGATGAAGTTTTGCCGGTCGGGCGTATTCTTGCCCATGTAGAAATTGAGCAGGTCCGATATTTTGGTTTCCTTATTCAGGATGATCGGTTCCAAGCGGATGTCATCTCCGATAAATTTTCCGAATTCATCCGGCGATATCTCCCCCAAGCCCTTGAAACGGGTGATTTCCGCAGTTTTTCCAAGCTTGTGGATCGCACGCTGCCGCTCCTCGTCGGTGTAGCAGTAGATCGTTTCCTTTTTGTTTCTGACCCGGAACAAAGGCGTATCGAGAATAAACAGGTGTCCATTTCGGACCAGGTCGGGGAAAAACTGCAGGAAGTATGTCATGATCAGCAGGCGGATATGCATCCCGTCCACATCGGCATCGGTGGCGATCACGATTTTCCGGTAGCGCAATCCCTCAATGCCGTCCTCGATATTGAGCGCATGCTGCAGCAGGTTGAATTCCTCGTTTTCGTAGACCACTTTTTTGGTCATGCCATAGCAGTTGAGCGGCTTTCCGCGAAGTGAGAATACCGCCTGCGTCTGCACATCCCGGGATTTGGTAATGGAACCGGAGGCGGAGTCACCTTCGGTGATGAAGAGCATCGAGCGGTTCTTGGATTCCTCTTCTGCTTTCGGATCATCATAATGTACCCGGCAATCCCTCAATTTCTTGTTGTGCAAGTTGGCCTTTTTCGCACGTTCGTTGGCCAATTTCTTGATACCCGAAATTTCTTTCCTTTCCCTTTCGGATTGCAGGATTCTCTTCAGGAGCGCGTCTGCGACTGAGGGGTTCTTGTGGAGGTAGTTGTCCAGTTCCGTCTTCACGAAATCATTGACAAAGGTCCTCAGCGTAGGGCCATCCGGGCCGATATTTTGGGAACCAAGCTTTGTTTTTGTCTGGGACTCAAACACCGGTTCCTGCACGCGTACGGCGATTGCCGCTACGATACTTTGCCTGATGTCCGAGGCATCGAATTCCTTTTTGTAAAACTCCCGAATCGTCTTTACCACGGCCTCCCTAAACGCCGCCAGATGGGTTCCGCCTTGGGTCGTAAATTGTCCATTGACGAAGGAGTAGTATTCCTCTCCGTATTGGTTGGAGTGGGTCAAGGCGATCTCAATGTCATTTCCCTTCAGGTGGATGACGGGATAGCGGATGCTCTCCTCGTCCACCTTGCGCATCAGCAGGTCATAGAGCCCCTTTTCCGAAAAGAATTTCTTCCCATTATAGTTGATCGTCAGGCCCGCATTCAGGAATGCGTAGTTCCAAATCTGGTTTTCGAGGTATTCGGGGATAAAATGGTAATGCTTGAAAATCGTGGCATCCGGTGTGAAGATCACTTTGGTACCGTTTCGTTCGCTGGATTTTTCTACAGCTTTATCTTCTTTGAGGATTCCTTTCTCAAACTCCGCCACTTTGGTTTCACCGTCACGAAAGGATTGGACCTTGAAATAATCCGAGAGTGCGTTGACCGCTTTGGTACCAACGCCGTTGAGACCGACGGATTTTTGGAAGGCCCCGGAATCGTACTTGCCACCGGTATTGATTTTGGAGACACAATCGATGACTTTTCCCAAGGGTATGCCCCTCCCGTAGTCACGCACTTCGACGCGGTGTTCGGAGATTTTGATATCGATGGTTTTACCGTAGCCCATCATGTGTTCGTCGATACTGTTGTCGACGACTTCCTTAACAAGTACGTAAATGCCGTCATCCTGCGCGCTTCCATCCCCTAGCTTACCGATGTACATCCCCGGCCTCAATCGGATATGTTCCCTCCAATCAAGCGACTTGATACTGTCTTCGGTGTATTTGATGTTTTCTGCCATGCTGGTTTTCCCTTTTTCTAGTCTTTTTTCATGAAAGAAACATTCCTTCCCTCAGCTATTGCTGAATGCTCTTGAACTTCTGCAACAATATCCAAAACAGGCCTATTATCCAAACCACGAAAAGTACAGGAACGAGGTAAAAGAAAAATGCGAAGCTACCTGTCCCGATTTCATTCTGGTTGTTGATCGCATGGACAAATAGGCTCATGATGGAGAGCGAGACATTGATCACACCCATAAAACTGTACATCCAGGTGACCATGTAGTCGGTAATCGAATCGCCCTTTGGAAAAAGCCGCTTTAGGTTTGGCGTACTTTGCTTTTCGATCATCTTGGCTGGCAAGGCCAAGATCAGGTTCAAAACGCCAAATGCGATGATCCCTATGTAGAAAAAAGTGCTCTTACTGCCGCTTTTTGTAAACTCACCCGACTCACTCTGCTCAAATCCCACCAAATCCGGCAGGGCGGAATAGGTGTACAAAAAGACGAATACAAACAAAAGAATACTGATAAAATGGAATACTTTGCCAAACCGATAATACATGATAACCTTGAATTTTGGACGCTAATATAGAGATTAAAGACTAGACAAAAACCGAAACTGTTTTTCCCTTTTTGGGTTTTTATTGGTAGATTTCCCACATTTGCAGCCCAATTAACTGATACTAAAATGAATCTGAGTCCAGTCGTCATCGCGATTCCCATGTATTTTATCCTGATGGGAATCGAACTGCTTGTGCTGAGGTTCCAAAAGAATCCCTCCTATCGACTCAATGACGCCATCACCAATATCAACTGTGGCGTGGTCTCCCAGGTCACGGGGGTTTTCCTGAAGGTCCTCTCTATCGGCATCTATACTTTTCTGTTTGAAAAATTGGCGCTGTTTTCAATTCCCAACAATATCTGGACATTTCTGCTGCTGTTTTTCCTGTACGATTTCTGCTACTATTGGGCGCACAGGTTGAGCCATGAGATCAACCTCTTTTGGGGAGGACATGTGGTCCATCATTCCTCGGAGGAATACAACCTCTCCGTAGCGCTGCGGCAAAGCTCCACCCAAACGATTTGGACCTTTATGTTTTACCTGCCTTTGGCGGTCATCGGGTTTGATCCTATTTCACTTGTTTTGGTATCCGGTATCAATCTCCTGTACCAATTCTGGATCCATACAGAGGCAATCGATCGGATGGGATTTCTTGAGAAATTCATGAATACGCCCTCCCACCACCGCGTCCATCATGGCCGCAACCCAAAGTACATAGACAAAAACCATGGTGGCACCTTTATCATTTTCGACAAATGGTTTGGCACGTTTCAGGAAGAGGAAGAGCGCCCGACCTACGGCATCACCACACCAGTCAATAGCTGGAATCCAGTCTGGGTCAACTTGGCGCACTACGCGACCATGAAGGAGGAACTGAAGATGATTCCGAAGTTTTCGGATAAGGTCAAATACCTCTTCAATAAACCCGGGTGGCTTCCTGAGTACCTTGGCGGCTACCGGAACGTAAAGGAAGTGCCAAAGGACTTCAAGAAATTTGATACGACCGTTCCCGCTCCGCTCAACTATTACGTGTTTTTTCAATACGTCTTGTTGCTCGGTTTGACGGCTTTTTTTCTCTTCAATGTCTCCAGTTTCGATGCTTGGGCAAAGCTGGGTGTGTCTGTGTTGATCATTTGGACCACGGTCAGTTTTTCCGGGATATTTGAACAGAACAGGTGGTTCCAATTTCAGGAGATCGTCAGGATTGCCGTCTTTGGTGTAGGGATTTGGTGGATTTCAAATGGAATGCTTTCAGGTCCGTTTCCCATTTTGCTGTCGGTTCTGATATCTTCGGTAAGCTACATCTGGCTCGTATTCAACTTTGATACGATCAGGCATTTTCAATCCAATATCAAAAAACCCGGGATCCATGCGACCAAGACTGTTTAGTATTGTTTTGTTGATTTTCATTGTTGGCATACAGGCTTGCTCCTCCAAAATCGAGCTCAAAAATGTGGATCTCGACAACTGGAAAAAAGACCGCAACGGTTGTCTGGGCCTGAGGGCGCAGGAGGTCGATGACTTTAAGGCCGTAAAAGACGATATTCTGGGAAAGGACAACCAAGCTTTGATCAAGACCTTCGGCAGACCGGACCGGGTGGAACTGGCCAACAGAAGCCAGTCGTTTTACATTTATTACTTTGAGCCAAGCACCGATTGTGAGGGCGTGGCGAAGAATGCCGAGCCGCTGATGGCCATCATCCGGCTCAATGCCCTGAGTAGGGTCAGCGAAGTGACAGTTTCAACCTTGGACCCCGGACGCCCCGAAAATGAGCCTTGAGTATTTTGTAGCATCAATCGCGAATCCATCGCCCCCGAGCCATATCGGGGCTCCTTTGCAGGCACTCTGGTACGACGCAAAGGGCAACTGGCAAAAGGCACACGACTTGGTAGACGGTCCGGATGGTAAGATTTACGCGCGTATTCACGCCTACCTGCACCGAAAAGAAGGAGACATTTGGAACGCTGACTACTGGTACCGCAGGGCTGCGGAAAGCCGCCCGGACATTTCCTTGGATGAAGAATGGGAAATGCTGGTAATCAGGTTGCTTAAAAACAGCTAGGTGCAGACCTACTCTTTTTCCCAAAGATCAGAAAGCTTGTATGGACTGATTGCGCCGGTGAAAAACGAGCCGTCGACAAACCGATACTTCGTGCCAATATTTGCCAGGTTTTCCATATCTGTCCCGTCCAATTCAATCCCATAGGCTTGGAGGTTTTGGGCGATACGCTCTTGATTCACGGATTTGGGAATGACCACGATACCGCGCGCCAATGAATAGGCAATCAGTATTTGTCCTGCTGTGGCATTGTGTTTTTTTGCCAATTCCTGAATGAGCGGATGACCAAGCAGGTTCGGTTCATCGGCCTTCTTGATAGATGCCGCCCGATCTCCAGATCCCAGCGGTGAATAGGCCGTCAGGTGGATGCCGTTTGACTTACAGAAATCAACCAATTTGTCTTGAGGCAAAAACGGATGCAATTCCACCTGGTTCATTTCAGGCGCATGCTTTCCGGACTTGATGATTTCTTCCAGCTTGGAGATGTTAAAATTGGAAACCCCAATATGCCTTGCCAAGCCCTTTTCTTTGCAAATCTCCATTCCAGCCCAAGTCTGCGAAAGCGGAATGTCCTGATAGGTAAAAAACTCTTCCCGGGTCTGCGCAAAACCCACTCCGTGCTTGAAGCTGATCGGCCAATGGATGAGGTACAAATCCAAATAATCAAGTCGGAGATCCTTCAGCGTGGATTTGATGGCGGGAACCACGTCATCGAGGCGGTGGTTGCTGTTCCAAAGCTTGGAGGTAATGAACATTTCTTCCCTTTTCACCAAATTGTCTGAAAATGCCTTCTGTAATGCCTGCCCAACCTCCTTTTCATTGTTGTATATCGCGGCACAATCGATATGGCGGTAGCCGGATTCGATTGCCCATAAGACTGCTTGATAGACCTCGCCTGGCTTGGATTTCCAAGTTCCCAAACCAATCATCGGCATTTGGTCGCCGTTGCTAAAAGTGATAGATTTCATTTTGGATGTTGAATTTTCCCCTAATTTACTTCGAATTGCGCTATATCGGAATGAAAACCCTGCATTTGTGTATATGTTTTGACCATTGGTTTTTATCCCTGAAATTGTCCCAGATTTCAATTCCCGAAAAGCTCAAAAATGGATAGACAAATTCTGATTGACCTCGTGACCAAGACGATGCCCTTTGGGAAGTACAAAGGAAGACTCTTGTGCGACATCCCGGAGCATTATTTGGTTTGGATGCATCGGCAAGGTTTTCCAGAAGGTAAGCTCGGGATGTGGCTGAGCACGATGTACGAAATCAGAATCAATGGGCTCGAAGGTATTTTGACCGAATTGAAAAAAAGTATCAATAAAAAACCGCTTCCCTGACGGAAAGCGGTCCTTTTTACTTTGATTCCGAAAATGAGTTATCTAGAAATGATCGGATCCGGGCTGCTGTCTTTGTCATTTTTCACAAATCCATTCGTTCTCGCCGCTCCCAAGAGTAGAACTCCCGCTGCATGCGGTGCCGCCATCGAAGTACCTGAAATGGTGTTGTAAGCGCCGCCTTTCCAAGTTGATTTGATGCTCACCCCAGGTG
The DNA here is from genome assembly GCF_021491425.1 of Mariniradius sediminis. Lineage (NCBI taxonomy): Bacteria > Pseudomonadati > Bacteroidota > Cytophagia > Cytophagales > Cyclobacteriaceae > Mariniradius > Mariniradius sediminis. The sequence continues at coordinate 63,008 of NZ_JAKEVZ010000014.1, forward strand.
CGCAGTAGTCTATAGGTGGATTGCCAAAGTTGGAGAAAGAAGCAAAATTGTCATTGATATCCGAGGCGGAGATTGTCCAGATATTGGCGCCATTGACCCTGGCTGGGGAATAGTTGTTGGCATTGGCTGCACTGTTTCCAGCCGCGATCACGAACTTGATTCCCTTATTGGAAGCGTTCAATACCGCTGCATCTAAGGCTGAAGAAACACCTCCTCCCAAGCTCATATTGGCAACATCGCCTGTCTTTCCTTTGGAACCAACCCAATCAACCCCTGCGATCACGCCGGAATTTGAGCCTGAACCTCTGCTATCCAACACTTTGATAGGGACGACCGGGGCGTTTGCGGCCACACCAATTACGCCGATCGTATTGTTTCTTGCGGCAATAGTACCTGCTACGTGTGAACCGTGACCGTTGCCATCATTGAGGTTGGCGTCCTTACCGGAAGTGAAGGCGGTAAAGCCGTTGGCTGTGCTGACATTGAGATCCGGGTGGGTCAAATCAATTCCTGTGTCGATTACCCAGGCCACGTTGGTCCCGGTATAATTCACAGAACCCCCGACGCGGGTGATGCCCCAAGGAGTTTCTTGGACCGTGGAACCTCCGCCACCGCCAGGCTTGCCTTGTGCGATGGAAACCACTCGATCAGGCTCAATGTAAAGGACAGCAGGATCATTTTTCACCAACTCATATTGGTCTGCGTTCAAACTCGCAGCAAAGCCATCCAAGACGGTTCCATAAACCGCACCCACGTTTTGTTCAGAAATCCTGTATTTCGCAAATAGATTGGTGGCAGCCATCCGCATATTGGCTTGCACATCTTCGTATTTGTCTGTTCTTCTGAAATTGAGGCCCTCGGGCTTCATGACAACAATGAACTTGCCTGGAATAATGTCTCCGTTTTGGTATTTGAGGACTTGATCCTCAAGACCGAGCTGAGGTGTTTCCGCATTTTCCTGACAGGAGAATGTAAATGCCACAAGCGCGAGCGCTGCCATTCCAGTGCGGCTACCGATGAAATGTGTGAATCGTTTAAGCATGATGATTAAGGTTAAGGTGTAAACTATTTTACCAAATAACATTTGGCGAAAGAAAAGTAAATAAAAAAAATTCATACCTGCAATAATTACTATAAAATAGATTGTTTGCAATTTCTACTTAAGGGCAGACACCTAAGCCAGCGGAATCAATACTTAAGAAATAAAAAATCCCTTGGAATTCGATGCGATCGTTTCCAAGGGATTTAAAATAAATTCGGTTTTAACTTTTTTTGAATGAGTCTTTCTAACAGTTCAGCTCAATTCTGCAAAATCAATGCGCAATCGCCTCACGGATGATGCCTTTGAAGTAGCTAACAAACTCCTCCGGACGCATCGCACCCAAGTCACCTTCTCCGTGTTTTCGCACGGAAATCATACCTTCCTGCTGCTCCTTTTCTCCGACGATCAGCATAAATGGAATCTTCTTGACTTCTGCGTCGCGGATCTTTCTGCCGATCTTTTCATCACGGTTGTCGATAGCGCCTGTGATGTCCGAATCCTCCAAGATGGATTTAACTTGCTCGGCATACTCAATGAATTTCTCCGAAATCGGCAGAATCGTGATCTGCTCCGGAGATAGCCAAAGCGGGAAATTGCCTGCGCAGTGCTCAATCAAGACCGCCACGAAACGCTCCAAGGAGCCGAACGGCGCCCTGTGGATCATGACCGGACGATGCTTCTGATTATCCGAACCGATGTACTCCAACTGGAACCTTTCCGGAAGCTGATAGTCAACCTGGATGGTACCAAGCTGCCATTTTCTACCCAGCGCGTCCTTTACCATGAAGTCCAACTTAGGCCCGTAGAATGCCGCTTCGCCGAGTTCGGTGACAGTCTCAAGCCCTCTTTCTGCAGCTGCTTCGATGATGGAAGCCTCTGCTTTGTTCCAAGCTTCGTCGGTTCCGATGTATTTTTCTTTGTTATCTGGATCCCTCAGCGAAATCTGCGCGGTGTAATCCTCGAAGCCCAAGGCTTTGAACACATACAAAACGAGGTCAATGACCTTGATAAATTCCTCCTTCACCTGGTCGGGACGGCAGAAGATATGCGCATCATCCTGCGTAAATCCCCTCACCCGCGTCAAACCATGCAACTCGCCGCTTTGCTCGTAGCGATAGACCGTACCGAACTCCGCATAGCGGATGGGCAAGTCCTTGTAGGACCTTGGTTTGTGTTTGTAGATTTCGCAGTGATGCGGGCAGTTCATCGGCTTCAGCAGGAATTCCTCTCCGTCATTAGGAGTGTGGATCGGCTGAAAGGAATCTTTGCCATATTTCTCATAGTGGCCCGAAGTTTCGTAGAGCACTTTATGGCCAATATGTGGCGTAGTCACTTGCTGATAACCTGACTTGTCTTGGGCACGCTTCATGAAAGCGACCAGACGCTCGCGCAGTAGGGTTCCTTTTGGCAACCAAAGTGGCAATCCCATGCCCACTTTTTCCGAAAATGTGAACAGTTCCAATTCCCGGCCGAGTTTTCTGTGGTCCCTGCGCTTGGCTTCTTCAAGCATGTGCAGGTACTCTTCAAGTTCCTTGGCTTTGGGGAAAGTGATCCCGTAGATACGGGTCAGCATCTTGTTTTTCTCATCGCCCCGCCAATAAGCACCGGCGATATTGAGCAGTTTGGCGGCTTTGATAAATCCCGTGTTGGGGATATGCGGGCCGCGGCAAAGGTCCACAAAGTTGCCTTGCTCGTAGAAAGTGATCGAACCATCGGCAAGGCCTTCCAAAAGGTCGAGCTTGTACTCGTCCCCTTTTTCCTTGAAATAGGCGATAGCGTCTTTTTTGGCTACATCTTTTCGGATGTAATCGTTTTTTTGGCGGGCAAGCTCGAGCATTTTGTTTTCGATTTGCTCCAATTCGGCACCTTCCAAGGGCTTGTCGCCAAAGTCTACATCGTAGTAGAAGCCGTTTTCAATCGGCGGACCGATGCCAAATTTGATTCCTGGATAGAGGCTTTCTAAGGCCTCTGCCATCAGGTGGGCGGAAGAATGCCAAAAGGTGCTTTTGCCTTCCTTGTCGTTCCAGGTCAGCAACTGTACGCTGGAATCCTGCAAAATCGGACGACTGGCATCCCACACTTCGCCATTGACTTTGGCTGCTAGGACATTTCTGGCTAAACCCTCGCTGATACTAACGGCAATCTGTAGCCCCGAAACTCCCTTTTCGTATTCCCTCACCGAACCGTCGGGAAGGGTAATTTTTACTTGTTGGTTGGACATTTAAGTTTTTGGATAAATGGTACATGGCATCTTTACAAACAGATGCTTTTTTCGACTTGCAAATATGCGAAATGCGACTGGCTTTTTCTCCTCTTGCTCAAAAGAGTTGGACTTCTTCAAACACCATGAAGAATCACAGAATCACCTGTGCGCTCACTTTCACGCCAAAAGGCCGCGCTCCGGGGTTGTCAAGGTAAGTGATGCGGTGGAAAAAGTCGACCCTGAAAAACTTGAAGATATTCTCAATTCCATACCCGAGCTCCACATAAGGCTTGGATGGATCCAAAAATCCGAAGGCAGGGATTTGGTTGCCGTTTTCGTCAAATTCAGGCACCACGAAGAGGTTTTTGTCGCTGACCGAGCCCCAAAGCAGGTTGGCATTGCCCACTGCCCGCCATTTGAGCTTTTTGATCAGGGGAATTTGGTTGAAGCCAAAGCCCTCAAAGGAGTGCCCATACTTCAGACTCAAAAAACGATCGCTGGCAAACTCGGCAATGTTCATCTGGTTGAATGCCGCCGTGGTGTAGAAAAAGGTCTCGTTGCCAATGTGGTTTTCAAGCAAAGGAAACGGCACCACGCCTCTGACCATCCCTGTCCGTAACTCGTACCGCGATACGCCCAAAAGACCCAGGTTCAGCTTGTGGTACACGCTCATCTGATAGCGCTGGTATTGGATTTCGCCACCCAAGCGATCGAGCCCTTGGCTGAACCGAAAGTCGAAAATGGGCCACTTCACCGGACCAAGGGAAATGCGTTGGTTGTCATTGATCACAAAAATCTCGTCCCGGCCGTAGCGGAAGCCGAGGTTGATGTTGGCCAAGTCAAAATCGGATTTCAGTTTCCCGGTATTTTGGTCTTGCCAGGAAAAAGGAAAAGTGGGGTCAAAATGCTTCCAACTCATGCCGCCAGTCAAGTTGAATCCACGGAAGACCTCGCGCTGCGCGATAAAGCGATAATGGGTGCTGTAATAGGCATTGTTGAGTGTACCAAACCGCGTTGCGGCCAAAAAGATACTGTTGAGCTGCAGGTTTTCGATCTCCAGGCCCACTTGGTCGATTTCCTTTTGGGTATTGACTTGGATCGTGGTCCAGCGATTTTTGTCCAAAATCTTGGTCGCCGAGGCGAAATACTTGAACTGCTGATCACCAAATCCATACGCCAAATAGCCCGTCAACACCACCGACTTGCTGAATTTGAGGTTGGTGCGAAGGCCTGCACCAAGTCTAAATCCCTCGATATCGTTGTAATTGGCTAGGCCGGTCCATGGTCCCAGGTCCAAATTTCCGACCGGCAAAAAACCCGTGGATAGGAATTTGATCCCTTCCGAATAGAAACGCACCACGGGCAGCCTCGCCAAGGTATCGACCATCTGCCGCGAAACAAGTTCCTCACTCGTCAGCGGTTCGGGTCGCACTTCCTGCCAAAACACCTCCTCGCCTTGGTCAAAGTCTTGGCTGAGCTCCACGGCTTTCAGGTAAAAATTCGGTGGATGGGGTTGATTGATCACGAAGTCCGAACTCGAATTGTAGAACTTCGCCAAGAGTCCGACTGAGTTATCCGTCAACTTGCCGATCTTGATCAGCACGCGGGTTTTTGCGGGCAACTGAAATCCATTTTCCGTGGGGACGAGTTCCTGCTGGATTTTGATCGTCTCCACAAAGTTGAGATTGGCCGACTCGGCTATCGCCAAATCGACCTGCTTGAGGGAATAATTCTCCTTGTTGATCCAAATCAATCCCGAAAAAGCCAAATCCTGCTCCCGGAGCGGATATACCTTGAGCATGTAGCAGCTATCACCGCCGACGAGGACCGAATCCAGCAAGTCATAATCATAGAAAGTCCGCCAACCATCCGCGATTGGAGAGACAAATTCCTTTTCGAGTATGGTCAGCCAATTGCGGTAAAAGTTATATTCCTGAAAAACCGACCCCGTGATTTGGGCCACGGTAGTGCCATCGGTAATGCCGACGCCCGTCAATTTGGAATTGAGAATGACTTCCTTCTTCAAAATCGGATCGGTTCGATAGTAGAATTTGGAATAGGATTCCGAGAAAAAAATTGGGAGGATTTTCTTGCCTTCGTCGTTGGTGAGCTGCTTGATACTGTCCAGGACTCCGAGGATTTTTTTCACCTGATTGATTTCCTTGAAGTCACCTTCGACCTCGTTCAGGGCAAGTTCGATTTTGGTATAATTATCAGACTCGTAGGCATTTAGATTTCGCTTGTCGAAGTTGTTTTTCGCTTTGACTGTCTTTCTGAGGATTTCAAAAGCCGGATTTTCTCCCGCTGAAAAGACCACTTCGGAAAGATTGAAAGTCGAAGGCACCAACTGAAAATTGATCGTGACCGCGGGGGATTTTTCGATCGCCTTGGTTTGGGAAATGTACCCCAAGTAAGATACCTGCAGGCTGTCGGCAAAGGAACGAAGCGCGAGTGTGTAATTGCCCTCAAAATCCGTGGTTGTACCCAAGGTTGTGCCCTTGACGACTACATTGGCAAAAGGAATCGGGTCGCCATTGTCGACATTCGTAACCTTTCCCTTGATCGTGACTTGGCCAAAGGCGAAAAAAGAAAGCCAGCAAAAAACCAGGCTGAGAAAATAACTTTTAATCATATGTGGTGTGCCTGGTCATTCAGTCGAGACAAATCAAACCAAAGGCGCTGAAATAGGTTGGTTGTAGATATTGCTATAAGGTTTTGGAAGTGTTGAACTGGAAATCAATTGAACCTTATATTTGTCCCAAAGATAGCATATGGTTTACGATATCATCATCGTCGGTGGCGGAATAGTCGGCCTCGCGACCGGACTCAAGATAAAATCCCAACATCCATCCCTCAAAATCGCGATCCTCGAAAAGGAAAAGGAACTGGCCAAACACCAAACGGGCAATAATTCAGGCGTTATCCATTCCGGGCTTTACTACAAGCCGGGCTCTTTGAAGGCCAAAAATTGCATCGAAGGTTACCACCAATTGGTCAAATTCTGCGCAGAGGAGAACATCCCTTTTGAAATCACAGGCAAAGTGGTCGTGGCAACCCGGCCCGAACAGGTTTCGATATTGAATGGCCTTCATGAACGCGCCCTGCAAAATGGACTCACCGGCACACGCCATATTTCCTTGGATGAACTGAAGGAGTACGAACCCTATTGCGCGGGCGTGGCGGCGATTCACGTGCCCCAGACAGGAATCGTCGATTACAAAGTAGTGGCAAAGGCTTATGGACGCAAGTTCGAGTCTTTGGGTGGAAGCATTTTCCTAGGCACTAAGGTGCAGGGTATCAAAAAATTGAACCACATCAACTATATCCAAACGGATGGGCAGGAATATGCCTGCAAGCTGCTCGTCAACTGTGCGGGACTGTACTCCGATAAAGTGGCCCAAATGCACCAAGACGAGCCTTTGGACGTGAAAATCATTCCCTTCCGGGGCGAATACTACAAAATCAAAAAAGAACGTGAATACTTGGTCCGGAACCTCATCTATCCCGTCCCGGATCCGAATTTTCCTTTCCTAGGCGTGCACTTTACCCGCATGATGAAAGGGGGCGTGGAAGCCGGACCGAATGCCGTGCTGGCTTTCCGTCGGGAAGGCTATAAGCGTTTGGATGTCAACATCGGCGAACTGCGGGAAACACTCGCATGGCCGGGTTTCCAGAAAGTCGCCTCCAAATATTGGAAAACAGGCGTGGGAGAAATGTACCGCTCCTTTTCAAAGGCAGCCTTCACCAAGGCGCTACAGGAACTCATCCCCGATATCCAAGAAAGTGACTTGGTGGATGGCGGTGCGGGCGTGAGGGCGCAGGCCTGTGACCGGACCGGTGGACTTTTGGATGATTTCTGCATCCGTGAAAACGAGCTCGGCATCCATGTACTCAATGCCCCCTCCCCTGCCGCCACGAGTTCATTGGCAATAGGCGGCACCGTTGCGGCATTGGCACTGAAGCGGTTTTGATCCAACATGATTCCCAAATCGATTCCATGGCGGGCACAGATTTGTGCCCGTCTTTTTTCGGATCATTTGCGTCACGATCCTCACAAAAAGGACTGAATTCACCCAATCGCTTCCTCCTTTTTGGGTCTTTCATTTCCAATCTTAAATTCAACTTAAAAACTTCCATTAACTTTTTTTAAGATTCGGTGTTAAATCATTTCTGGACGTTGGGGGTTCCAAATTCGTCTATCAGAAAAGAAACGTTGTATTTCCATACATAAAGATTTCAATTCCGGGATAGCCCGGAGATTGATTGGGTAATAGTTACTCAAAAAGGCAGCCTGCTGGGCTGCCTTTTTTCGTTTTCTCCTGCGAATCCACCTTACTTCAGGGCCGGCAACAAGTGCTTCCACATCAGGTTGATTTCGCCCTGCATGTCTTGGATATTGGCCGTGGCCAAGATGACAGCATTTTTTTCCGGCAGGATCAGGATAAACTGACCATTGGCGCCGTCCGCCCGGTAGGAATTATACCTGCTTCGCCAAAGCTGATAGCCGTAGCCCTGCAGCCAGTCGCTGTCCTTTGGTTTCACTTTCAGGTTTTCGCGCTTGGTACCTGCGGGAAGAGAGGGTACCTGGGCGGCGGTTGCTTCGTCAAACCAAGACGTCGGCAACAATTGCTTTCCGTTCCATTGTCCTTTTTGGAGATAGAATTGGCCCAACTTGGCCATGTCCTCCGTCTTGATGTGGAGTCCCCAACCGCCTACGCTGATACCCTGCGGATTTTCGTCCCAAACCGCACCCACAATTCCCAAAGGCCTGAACAAACGCGGCTGCAGGTAATCAAGCACACGATCGCCCGTGACTTTTTGGAGGATCGCAGAAAGCATAAAAGTCGCGAGACTGTTGTAGACATATTCCGTTCCCGGCTGATGGTCTACCGGCAGTGCCAAAAATGCCTCCACCCAATCCAGGTCCTTTTCAGCGCGAATGGCCCGCGTGGGATCCGTGTCGTGCCCGGCGGTCATGGTCAGCAAATGCCTGATTTCCATGGCTTTCAGATTGTCGCTGACGACCGCTGGTAATTTGTCTGGAAAAAAAGAAATGACCTTATCGGACACCTTCAGTAGGCCTTCACTCGCTGCAAAACCGACGGCTGTTGCCGTAAATGTTTTACTGACGGAATGCATGACATGTGGCTTGTTGGCGGCGTTGTCCCCAAACCAACGCTCCGCCACCACTTTTCCGTTGCGCAGGATCATCAGGCTATGCAGGTCTTGTCCGCTTGATTTCACTGCGGCCAGGTAATTTTCTATTCCTTTGGGATTCACCTTTTCAGCCTCGGGCGTACTCCGAGGAAGTGCCTTGGCAAGGGTGATGAAATTGATCAGCTCGACATTGTTGTCCTTGACGGCCTGCTTGACCTTGGGACTTGTCCATGTATCTGTGACACCTTGCCTGTCCACCGCCACATCCTCGTAGCCGATATGGCCCACGCCCTGCATTTCCAGATTGTCATAGGCCGGATGATCGACAAACATGTAGGATTTCCCAGGTTCGAGTTTGCCGAGCATCCGGATAAATGCTGCCTCTTTCTCTTCCGAAGTGGCTTTGGGGCCATCGTAGGTGGTTCCCGAGATGCCAATCTGCTGCATCATGGCCCGACTCATGACTGGCAGGTCATATTCGGCGGCCAGCTTTTCCACCATATTCGCGACATCAGGATGAAAGCCCGTTGCACCCATATGTCCTGAAAGGTGGCTGATTTGCGGTACATGCTTCAGCGCAAACTCAATCTGCGCCCGAAACTCCCGTTCGATTTCCTCCAGTTTCCAAGGGTTCTCTGTGATGGCGAGACCAGGATAGTTTTTGTTCGCCCCCATCATGGGCAGGAAGTAGCCGTCCTTGTCGGTCAAGCTTGGCGCATGCGTGAAAGGCCTCCATTTGATCCCGTCCCATTCGCTCGTGATGACCAGGTGTAGCCCGACATCGATTCCAGTATTTTGCCTCAGCAGCTTGGCCGCTTCGGGAAACCACGGCGTCACGACCATCAACTCGATGGAGGTCTCCACTCCATCCACAAATGTCTCGATACTGGCAAGATTGGCGGACCGGCTTGAGCCCATGTCATCGCCCCGCACTATCAATCGCGGGCCTTTATGTTGGGCAAAGGCTGGGACGCCGACTAGGATCAGCGCAAAGAGCAAGCTGATCCCCTTTGATTTAAATGAATTAAAAATCTTGGAAATTGGCATAGTTTAAGGGATTTTGAACATGTTCTCCAAATTAGGCTGGAGGCGATTTGTCTGGGGTACTAGGTTTACATACAAGGGAGCACCGATCCAAATAAAGGCGCTTCAAAGTATCAAAATCTAATGGAGAAATCGGTGCCGTTGGTGGATTACAATTCTCAGTTTAAAAAAATGACGAAAATCTCACCGATTACTTCAAGGTGTTTCCCAAGAAATCCAAAAACCTATATTCCGCCCAAGTAAATTCCTGTCCAGGCACCAAAAATCCCGTATGACCACCCCGCTTAGGCATTTCCAAAAATAGCTTGGGGTGGTTTTTAGCAAGGGCAACCGGGTAGCATTTTCCCATCAGCAATGGATCATTAAGCGCATTGATGATCAAGGTGGGAATTTGGATATCCTTCATCCAATTATCAGCACTGACACTTCTGTAAAAGTCCTCCGCATCATCGAAGCCATGCACCTTTGCGGTGTATTCGGTGTCAAAGGTGTTAAAATCCATGACTGTATCGAGTCGGTCCAAATCAACCAATCCAGGAAATTGCTGTCCCTTCAGCTTCATTTTGGCCTTCAACTTTGTGAGAAAGCGCTTTTTGTAAAATGCGTTCTTCCTTTCACGCAGGGTCGCTGCCGAATCGGGAAGATTGCACGGAGTAGAATAGACAGCTGCCTTTTTGATTTTTGGATTCAAGTCCAGTCCTTTTTCACCGAGGTATTTCAAAGCCTGGGCCCCGCCCATGCTGATTCCACAAAGGAAATATGCCTCGTAGCTTTGTGTGGATTCCACGTGCCGGATGACGGTATCAAGGTCATAAGTCGATCCATGGTGGTATAGAAAAGGTGCAAGATTCATTTCTCCACTGCAGGAGCGGTTGTTCCAAGCCAATACGTCAAATCCATATTGGTTGAAAAGCTTGGCGAGTCCTTTGGCATAATGCCTTTCTGAACTGCCTTCCAAACCATGGGAAATAATCAGCAGCTTTTTGCTTCCAATTTTTGACCAATCCAAATCCAAAAAATCTTTGTCCGGAGTCCAAATCCTTTCTCTTTGGTAAGCCACTCCTTCGATTTTTCTGAAAATGCTCGGAACAATCGTCTCCAAGTGTCCATTCCAAAGGAAAAAGGGAGGTTTTCGATACGAGGATGAAGGTATAACTGGCATTTGCTGAAAGAAGAAATCCTTGCGAAAATAAAAACATCCGACCACAACCGGGAATTATTTGTTTTATTTGAAAGAAATACCTTCCTAATTCTATGTACAAATCATTCATTGCCTTGGCTTTTTCCGGGCTTGTATCCCTTGGCGGATTTGCAGAAGCGCAGAATTTGGACCAAGACATCGACAAACTCTACCCATCTCTCGACAAGCTTTACAAGCACCTCCACCAAAACCCCGAGATTTCGCTCCAGGAAAAGGAAACTTCCGCACGCATAGCAGATGAATTGAAAAAAGCAGGCTATGAAGTGAGTACGGGAATTGGCGGATACGGCGTGATCGGCGTGTTGAAAAATGGTTCGGGTCCGGTATTGTTGATCCGAACCGATATGGACGCATTGCCCATGGAAGAAAAAACCGGACTTCCCTACGCATCCACCAAAAAAACGATCGGAAATGACGGCAAGGAAACCTTTGTAGCACATTCCTGTGGGCACGATATCCATATGTCGGTATTTGTCGGAACCGCACAACTCATGGCTGCCAATAAACAAGCTTGGCGCGGCACACTCTTGATGGTGGGACAACCATCCGAGGAAAATGGCATGGGAGCTTGGAACATGCTGAACGATGGCTTGTACTCCCGGTTCCCCCACCCCGACTATGCTATTGCGCTGCATGATGATCCCTTTTTGCCGGCTGGCACGCTCGGGTATAAATCAGGAGCGCTCATGGCAGGCGTGGATATGATGAATGTAACAGTTTATGGAGAAGGTGCCCACGGCGCAGCACCACACAAGGGCATCGATCCTATTGTCCTCAGTGCCCAAATGATCCAAGCCTATCAGACAATCGTCAGTAGACGAATTGCACCGACGGACCCTGCGGTGGTGACCGTGGGATCCATTCACGGCGGTACAGTACATAATATCATTCCCGATCAAGTGGTCATGCAGCTTACCTTGAGGTCCTATTCCCCTGCGGTCAGGGAAGAAATGATCGGCAGCGTCAAGCGCATTAGTGAAAACCTCGCCAAAGCTGCCGGTCTTCCTGAATCAAAAATGCCGAGCTATTGGATCCGCGAACCACACACGCCCGCATTGATCAATGATGACCTCCTGACCCAACAAATGATGAAAGTTTTCAAGGCCAATTTCGATGAATCAAAGGTGGTTCCTGTGGAAGCCCAAATGATCGGCGAGGATTTTAGCAGGTATGGGATGCAGGAAAGAAAAATCCCAATCACCATGTTTTATCTCGGCGCCAATGATCCGGCATTTCTCGAAAAAGCAAAAGCTGAGGGACTCGAAATTCCTGGATTACACTCGCCCTATTTTGCACCGGTTCCTGAACCTACCATCAAAACCGGCATGAAAGCAATGAGCCTTTTTGCGATGGACATATTGAAAAACCAGGAAGTAATGATGGACTCCAAAAAATAAGATAACGCCATGATGACTTAAACTTCATGCTTGCTTAACTTCCAACTACAGCGAGATTCCTACCTTTACGCAAGTAAATTTTTCTTCATAGGTATTGATGATAAATAAACGGGCCGATTGTTTCGGCCTTTTTTATTCCTTAAGCTTCAATACATAGTTTTTGATGGGAAATTCCATCACTGCCTTGACCATTTTGCCATCCACAAAATGATATTGATTGGTATCGCCGTTGACGACCACTTCATAATAACCCTTTTTCCTGTTGATTTTGGTAGGTGTTCCGTAGGTTTCGGCGATCATTTCAAGGTGTTTGACTGGTTCGTCAAAAAACAAAACCGCTGCGCTACAGTAAAATGGCCTATCAATCTTCTCCTTGTTTTCATACTTATAGCTGTTTGCATCTACATCATAATACTTGCCCTTCCATTTTACCGAAGATTCAAAATTCCCTTTGTTTGTTGTTGATTTTACATCACTACTTACTAGCATCCCATCTTTATACTTGGAGAGGGTGTGATAGGAAAGGTTGATCTTTCCGAAAAACCAAAAACTCACCTGGCTCTTGATTTCATATTGAACCATGTCCTTTTCCGTGGATTTCTTTGCAACCATATCCCCAATTTTGATACCTGCAACCAACACCTCGTACTGTCGGATTTCTTGCGCAAAAGCAGCAAAGTGCAAACCGACAAAAATGGATAGTATAAAGAATTTGCGTTTCATATTTGGAAAGGTTAACTGTCCCAAATTGAAGGAATTAAAAGCAATAGATCAAATTCTTTTTTTGGCTAAAAATGCCAAATAATCATCTTCTGTATCTACATCCCGCAATATTTCCAAAAGACTGAAACTCCGTTCCCGACCTTTTACCAACGCCAAGGTTTCCTCAAGCACATACGGACTACTCCAGCGGATATTCTCAAAAATCCATGGATGATGTTCCCGCATCGCCAAAAAGTAGTACCCTCCGTCAAATGCCGGACCGATGCAGAAATCAAAATTTTCGAGCTGCTCGATACCGTCCCGGATGATATCATGCTTCAACTCGGGACAATCTGTCCCTATGATTCCCACCCGATCGTAGCCTTTTGCAAAAGCCCAGGCAAATGCATTTGACATCCTTTGGCCAAGGTCCTGACCGGACTGAATTTGGCGAGAAGGTGAATTGTGTAACGGGATCGGCAAGGGTTCGGGATAGTCAGAAAAAAATGGAATCACGTCAATCCCGTAAAGTTTACCCACCTCCAAATATGTGGTCATCAAAAGCTCACGATAGATGTCCAAGGCCTTTTCCTCTCCTATCGATGCCGCAAGTCTTGTTTTCACTTTGCCACGCGATGTGTTTTTCTGAAACACAAGTAAGGCCCTTGATTGCTTAATTTCCATATGACCCTGGTCTCCCTAAATACCAGTCTGCAAAATAGAAAAACAGTACGATTATGTTTGTCGGATTTTATGCAGATCGGCAAAGATGGAAGGTTGGGAGATTGGGAATTGGTATATTGGAAAATTGAAATATTGGAAAATTGGGTTTGTGGGTACAGAGGTTGCAAGGTTACAAGGTTAAAAAGTTTGAAGGTTGAAAGTTTGGAAGCTTGGGTTTATTCGCCGCAGCGTCATTCCGACGAAGTGGGAATCCCCCGGAATTCAGTTCAGTATGGACCGAAAACTTCAGTCCCATGGGGGCGCTCTGATTGTCGCAAAGAATCGCAATTTAGATTCACGAGCCTCGGAGAGGCGGTATGATCGAATAGGTTCGGATTTCGAGTGAATCCTGCGTTCGGAAACGCAGGATAGCAAAAGATAGCTAGACAGCAGCCTATCCCATCGCCACAGGCGATGGTACCAGACAGTCCGACGGTGCAACGGTCGAACAACTGAAAATCTTTTTTCAGGAGAAAATACAGGAACGGAAAAACAAAACCGGATCAAAAACTGTATATTTCCTACAAATTCTATAGACTAATAAATTTTCAAAATTATGGCATTACGACTAGGAGATGTGGCTCCCAATTTTGTTGCGGAGACCACGGAAGGCACGATCGACTTCTACGAATATCTGGGCAATGGATGGGGAGTTCTTTTCTCACATCCAGCGGATTATACACCGGTGTGCACCACGGAGTTGGGTACCGTGGCGAAACTGAAGCAGGAATTTGAAAAAAGAAATACAAAGGTCATCGCCTTGAGCGTCGATGGATTACCAGACCACGAAAGCTGGATCAATGACATCAACGAAACCCAAAACACGACGGTCAATTTCCCTTTGATTGCTGACAAAGACAGGAAAATTTCATTCCTATATGACATGATCCATCCAAATGCAAACGAGAACTTCACTGTCCGCTCGGTTTTTGTCATTGGACCTGACAAGAAAATCAAGTTGATCATCACCTATCCAGCCAGCACAGGCAGAAATTTCGACGAGTTGCTCAGGGTAATTGATTCGCTCCAATTGACTGCAAACTATTCTGTCGCGACGCCCGCAAACTGGCGGCAAGGCGAGGACGTGGTTATCGCACCTGCCATCAAGGATGAGGACATACCCGCCAAATTCCCGAAAGGCCACAAGCGGATCAAACCTTATCTGCGCACAACCCCACAACCCAACTTGTAGGAACATCAACCCTGGCGAATCCCAGGGTTTTTTTTATGGATTTTTGCCGCTGATTTCTAAAATATAATTCCTTACTTGGGATTCAGTTCCACCAACAATCAGCCAAAAAATGACGATTTACTCTGTGATCAAGGGTTCGGGTTCATACCTGCCCTCCGTGGTAGTCAAAAATGAGGACTTTTTGAACCATGAGTTTTTGGATAACCAAGGAAACAAACAGCCAAAACCGAATCCACAAATCATCAGCAAGTTTCAGGAAATCACAGAAATCGAAGAACGGCGATATCTATCGCCGGAATTGAATACGTCGGATATGGCATTCTTTGCGGCTGAAGCCGCTTTGATCGACGCCAAAATCGACCCCGAAACACTCGACTACATCATAGTCGCCCAGAATTTCGGCGAGATTCTCGACGACAACCGCAAGTCCGATTTCCTGCCGACAATAGCTTCCCGGGTCAAGCACATGCTGAAGATAGAAAACCCGGACTGCGTGGCATATGATCTTCCTTTCGGTTGTCCAGGTTGGGTGCAAGGTATGATCCATGCGGATTATTTTATCAAGTCAGGCGATGCCAAAAGGGCCTTGGTAATCGGTGCGGAGACACTTTCCAGGATTATCGATCCCCACGATATAGACAGTATGATCTATTCTGATGGTGCCGGTGCGGTTATTTTGGAAGGGGTCAAAAGCAAAGATCCAATTGGGATTTTGTGCCACAAAACACGAACAGATACCCTCACCCAAGCGCACTTGCTGCGGATGGACGTCTCTTACAATCCCCAATTCAAGGATGATACCTTGTTTTTGAAAATGAACGGGAGAAAGCTCTACGAATACGCCCTCAATACGGTGCCAGGCGTAGTAAAACAGGCGATTGACAAATCCGGCCTTGACATCAGCCAAATCCACAAAGTGCTCATCCACCAAGCAAATGCCAAAATGGACGAGGCAATCATGCAGCGTACCATGAAACTCTACGGAATCGACGAGATTCCGAATGGACTGATGCCGATGATCATTTCAAAAATGGGTAACAATTCGGTGGCGACGGTGCCGATCCTATATGACCAAATCATCAAGGGCGAATTGGAGGAACACTCGATCCAATCGGGCGACCATTTGGTCTTTGCATCCGTAGGCGCAGGCATGAACGTCAACGCTTTCGTATACAAAGTCCCCTGAACTTTGCCTAAATGAAGATTTCACCAATTAGGTAGGTCACTGCTTTTCCACCCAAAAGCACACGATCACCGTTCCAAGTGCAGGAAACATTGCCGCCACGGGCAGATATTTGTCTGGCCTGCAATTGATGCTTGCCGAGGCGTTCCGCCCAAATAGGCGTCAGCGTCGTATGCGCAGAACCTGTAACGGGATCTTCGGGAACGCCGGATTGTGGAGCAAAAAATCGGGAAACGAAATCGAATTCCTTTCCCCTTGCCGTTGCGATTACCCCACGGACGGGGAATTCGGCGATTTTTGCCAAGTCAAATTCCAAGTCCCTGATCTGCGATTCATTTTCAAATACAAACATCCAGTCGGTTTTTCCCCGATATGCCTCGGTTGGTTTGGGATCAAACGCATCCAGCATTTTCTTATCCAATTCAATGCTCTCCGATTTATCGGCCGGAAAATCCAAGGTCAAAAGGTCCTGCTCCTTTTTCACTTTTAGCAATCCAGACCTTGGCGAATAAAAGGTAATCTCTTCACCAACAAATCCTTCATGCTGAAACAACACATGGGCGGTCGCTAAAGTCGCATGTCCACACAGGTCCACCTCCACCGCAGGCGTAAACCATCGGAGGAATATTTGATCTTGCTCTACGATATAAAATGCCGTTTCGGAAAGGTTGTTCTCCATGGCAATTTGGAGCATTTCCGTGTCAGAAAGCCATTCCGTCAGGGGCACGACCGCCGCGGGATTGCCTTCAAACCTTCGCTCCGCAAAGGCGTCAACTTGATATATTTTGAGTGTTTTCATGTCTTTTTCTCTCCCATTTTTTGCGCTATTGCAGAACCAACGATCAATTGCAAGGTGTGATATACCATCAGCGGCAACAGGAATATCCCAAACACCTTCGGATCGGGAAACATCACCCGACCCATCACGGCCCCTTGCACCAGGGATTTTTTACTACCGCAGAAAATCACGGTAATCATGTCTTCCCTCGAAAAGCCCAATGCCTTTGATATCCCATACATCAATGACATCATCAACAGGAAAAAGGCCAACATCAAAACCCCGAGAGAAAGAAGGTCTGCGGTCGATTTTCCTTCAAACATATTTTCCGAAAATGATTCCGCAAATGCCGTGAAAACGATCAATAAGATGATACTTTGGTCAAAATTCTTGAGGGTTTTCTGATGCCGATTGACAAATCCAATCAACCTTCCGTGTAGCATCAACCCGATAATCACCGGAAACAAGACCTGTAGGCTTAGCCTCCAAAATGTATGGCTAAGATCAAAACTTACCGAGGTATCGGCAATCATCAATTCCATCCAAAGCGGCGTGATGAAGATACCCACCATACTGGAAATGCTGGCGTTGAAGATTGCAGCAGGTAAATTTCCACCCGCAATAGATACCATTACGACTGATGAAGATACGGTCGAAGGCAATGCCGCCAAGTAAAAAGTCCCTAGCCACAAGTAATCCCCCTCCACTCCCCAAATGCCGTAGAGCGCCAAAACCACCAACGGAAAGACCAGAAAGGTTGTCGACTGTACCACCAGATGCAGCTTCCAATTGGCAAGTCCGGATCTAAGTTGCTGGGGACTCAGTTTGACCCCGTAAAAGAAGAAAATGAATGAAATCCCAGCGCCGGTGATTTCTTTGAGCGGAATCGGTGCACTTTCGGTGCCCCATTCGGGAAATGCTTTAGCCAAAAAAATCGTCCCGATCAAGAGGAAAAAGAACGTATTCAAACCGACCTTTTGGAGTGTGCTGCGCAGCTTGGACATCGCTCAGACTTTTTTGGAGTTTGTGGTGATTTGCCTGAGAATATTGTCACAAATGACTGCAGTAGCCACCGCGACGTTGAGGGATTCCGCATTTCCAAACCTCGGAATGGTTACCTTATGTTGGATACATTTTTCCAATCGGGAAGAAATGCCCTTGGATTCATTTCCCATGACCAATATTCCCCCGTTTGGAAATCTTGAGGTGTAAACAGACTCACCGTCCAAAAAAGCCCCAAACAATGGCAACTTCGATTGGGGAAGAAACGCTTCCAAATCAGTGTAGAAAAAACGGATTCTGGTGAAGCTTCCCATACTGGCCTGCAGAACTTTCGGATTGTACAAGTCTGCCGTTTCGAGACTCATCACGACCTTTTTGATCCCGTACCAATCGGCTATCCGGATAATGGTCCCAAGATTTCCTGGATCCCGGACATCGTCCAAAGCCAACACCCATTCATTTTGCCGAAGCGAAAACGGAACATTCTCTTTCATTCTCGCCACCGCCAAGGCTGCGTCATTTGTCTGAAGCGACCCTGCCATTTCCAAGGTTTTTTCGGTCACTGAATAGGCGTCACCCTTGAAACCGTAGAGTGCCTTGGGGTGATGGTCTAAAAACCGATCGGTGTACAACAAATGGGTGACTTCAAAATCCGACCCCAGCAGTTCGAGGACACTTTTGGCGCCTTCTACAAAAAACGATTGCTCCTCAATTCGGAACTTTTTTTGTTGTAAGGATTTAATAAACTTAAGCGTATTTTTGCTTAACATCCGGGGAAAAGCCAAATAGTGAATAAAGCCAAATATATAAACTTTCTCGTGCTGCTGGTCTTGATTTCATCCTGTTCTTTGACCAAAGGACTGAAAGACGGTGAATATTTGGTATACAATGTCAAGATCAAGGGAGTCAAAAAGAGCGATAAAGGCGCCCTTTACAACATGATCCGACAGACCCCGAATACGCGGATTCCCCTGATCAATACTTCCATCGGCGTCTCCATCTACAACTTTGGCGAGTGGACTTTTGATAGCACCAAACAACAAATCAAACGTGCCGAGTATGAACAGGAGCGCCGCGAACTGATCCAACTCAACGAGGAGGGCGGATTGAACAAAAAACAGACAAAGCGTCTCAACAAGGTCAACAGCTATCTCGAAACCCTGGAGAAGCGGCTGGAATATGGGAATTTTTTCATGCGCACCGGCAATCCTCGCGTCGTGATGGACAGTGCAAAAACCTTGGAATCGGCCCAACAAATGCGCTTTCTGCTCGCCAACAATGGTTTTTTTGATGCAAAAACCGATTTTTCCGTAACCACAAAGCGTAAAAAAGCAAACATCGAATACCTGATCTATGAAGGTGAGCCTTACGTGGTTGATTCGTTCTTGACCAACTCAGACGACCCTAAAATTTATACCCTGCTCGAAAAATCGAATAGCGCCTCCGAAATCAAAATCGGGAAAATCTATGAGCAAAACGCCTTGACCCGAGAGCGGCAGCGCGTTGAAGACCTGTTGAAAGACAACGGTTATTACACTTTTTCCAAGTCCTACATTGAATATAATGTATATGAAGATACAGTAGAGCACAGCGTGGTCGTCGAACAGATTATTCGTAAACCAATCTATTCCGATTTCCATCGGGTTTATACGCTCGATTCGATTTTCTTCTCCGTAGACCCGCCATCCTTGAATTTTATTGACAATAGCGAGGTGACTTATTTCCGTGATATCGAGTTTGATCTCTATGATGATCGGTATTCGGAAAAGATCATTTCCTCGCGGATCTTCTTGGAAAAGGGAGCCTTATACAGTCGCTCAAATGTGATCGATACGCAGCGGCAACTGGCAAACCTCGATCTGTTTCGTTTTGTCAACATCGCCTTTGATACCATCGGCAATACGCTTCGGCCAAAAATCTTCACCCAACCAAACCAAAAATTCCAGATTACAAACCAACTCGGCGCAAGTATTACCGAACAGGTTCCGGGACCATTTTTCAGCCATTCATTGAGAAACCGAAACCTTTTCAGAGGGGCGGAAATTTTTGAATTCTATTTCCGAGCAGGTTTGGAAGGAGTGGTGTCCGCGACCGGCGAGGGCGGTGTATTTCGAAGCAGGGAATTGAACACCTCTGCCTCAGTGATCTTTCCGCAATTTCTGTTTCCATTTGCA
Source organism: Mariniradius sediminis (assembly GCF_021491425.1). Taxonomy (NCBI): domain Bacteria; kingdom Pseudomonadati; phylum Bacteroidota; class Cytophagia; order Cytophagales; family Cyclobacteriaceae; genus Mariniradius; species Mariniradius sediminis. The sequence goes on from NZ_JAKEVZ010000014.1 coordinate 82,806, forward strand.
GCGGGTTCCTTGGAAACCTTGGGTCGTTACAATCCGCGCACCCGTACATTGATAGGTTACAGCTATATCAACCGGCCGGAATATATCCGGGAAGCGGTCACGGGTGCCATTTCCTACAATTGGAACACAAGGACTTTCCGGCGGCAATACACAGTCAACTTGCTCGATGCCAACTTCATCCGATCCAATTTGGATGAAGAATTCTATGCTTTGCTCGATGACCTGCGAGATCAAGGCAACAACCTCATCAATTCATTTCTTCCATCTTACGTGAGCAGTATTTCGGGACAGGTTATTTTCAATTTCAACCAATACGGTGCATTTCAGAAAAATAAAGCTTCCCTTTGGAGGCTATTCTTTGAGAGCGGTGGTACTACACTCAATTTTGTCAGAGATGATTTTGTCGATAACAGAAGCTTGGCATACTTTCAATTTCTCAAGTTTCAATCTGATTTTCGCAGGTATATTCCAATAACAAATAAACAGACCTTTGCATATCGCATTAATTTGGGGTTGGCTCGGCCCTATGGTGTTAGCAACGGGGTTTTGCCTTACGAGAAGTACTTTTTTGCTGGTGGCAGTACAGGCATTAGAGCTTGGCAGCCACGCCGGTTGGGACCCGGCTCAAATGTACCCACACAGGATTACCGCTTCGAACAGCCGGGAGAAATTCTATTTGAAGGAATGTTTGAGTTGCGGACCAAGCTGTACGGCTACTTTGATGCGGCCTATTTCATCGACTTGGGCAATTCTTGGACCTTCCAAGACGACCCGACGAGGCCTGGTGCGAATTTCGAGTTCAATAGATTTTACAAGGAAATTGCGGTCGGCACGGGCGTCGGTCTGAGAATGGATTTTGATTTTCTGGTGCTTCGCCTTGACGTTGGGGTAAAAGCTTTTGATCCAGGGAGACCGCTCGGGCAGAGGTACGTCCTCAATCAATTTTTCAGGTCATTTCCCGGATTTCGTGGGCAAACCGTATTCAACATTGGCATCGGCTATCCATTCTAATTCTACCGGGGCATAAAAAAAGAGGCTTTTTGGCCTCTTCCTGATCTTTATTCGATACAATTTCTTAATAATACGGCGAGCAAAGTGTAATCTTCGATGGGTCAAAAGCCTGTGGATCATTGTTGTTGCTGCCGATATTTCCAGCTGTCAAGATGATTTGATACTCGGGCCCAGAGTCGGCCAAATGTACCTTGATATGCCCATTCAGTTTTTTGAAACTTTCAAAATCCAAGACCCTCCCATCTGACAAAGCGCCAAGCTTGGTGACACTGGTCAAATCCTTGATATTGATTGGATTTAGAAGAAATGCTGTCGGGCTGTCGGGACTATCATAGGCTCCAAAATGCAAATGAGCAGGAAAAAAGTAATCAGAGCCGCCTTTTTCCCCTACCATTTCGATCCTAAGTTCCAAGCCTCCGCTTGTCAATTCCCTTACGGTTACCTTTCCGGTGTAATCAAAGTCCGAACTTTTGTAGAGATTGTAGCTCAATTCATTATTGGTGTAGATCGATTCTTCCTCCTTTTGGCATGAAGCTGCAAAGATCGTCAGGAGAAAGAAAACCGCTAACTTTTTCATATGACTGATGTTTGTAATCAAAAACGCCCGAATTTGTCGGGAAGTTTAGAAGATTGTTAAATATATATAAATATTTTCAACCCGAATGTGCAGCAAATCACATTCGCGCCACAAACCAATCCCCATGAGACTCTTTTCTGAGTTGTTTCTGAGACTTGACCAAAGCAACAAAACCTCTGACAAGGTCAATGCTATGAAGGATTTTTTCCGTCAGGCAAGCGATGAAGACCGGATCTGGGCCTTGGCGTTTTTCACCCACAGACGTCCCAAAAGGCAGGTAAACACCCGTCAATTGAGGAACTGGTGCAGCGAAAAATCGGGAATTTCGGATTGGCTTTTTGAGGAATGCTATCAATCGGTAGGCGATCTGGCGGAAACGATCGCCCTGCTACTGCCCGCACCGAGTTTCTCACAGGAAATGTCCTTGGCCTTCTGGACTGAGTTCCTTATCGGCATGGAACATGATCCCGAAGAAACAAAAAGAGATAAGATATTTTGGGCTTGGGACCAAATGGACAAGGATGAGCGGTTCATTTTCAACAAGATCATTACAGGCGGCTTTCGGGTAGGAGTCAGTCAAATGCTCGTCACCCAAGCCGTAGCGGAAGTGTTTGAAAAGGAAAAAACCGAAGTCGCGCACCGCTTGATGGGAGATTGGAATCCAGCGAAGACGGATTTTAGGCAATTGCTTCTGGATGATTTCGGTAATTCAGACGGATCAAAGCCATATCCCTTTTGTCTCGCCCACCCTCTTGATTCAGAAGCAGAAGCCTTGGGCAGTCCAAGCGAATGGCTTGTTGAATGGAAATGGGATGGCATTCGTGGGCAGATTATCCACCGCAGGGGCGAGGTACATATCTGGTCGCGTGGGGAAGAATTGGTAACGGAAAAGTTTCCCGAACTGGTCCAAATGGCAAAAACCCTTCCCCTCGGAACTGTCTTGGACGGTGAAATCATTGCCTTTCAGGATGGAAGTCCCCTACCCTTTGCCGTCCTTCAAAAGCGCATCGGACGAAAAACACTCGGAAAAAAAATCCTTCAAGAAGCGCCTGTGGCTTTCATCGCTTACGATGTACTGGAATGGGAAACCAAGGATTTGAGACAATCCGAATTAGTAAATCGTAGGGAGAAATTGGAGTGGCTGAAAGACTTACATGTGGATCCGAAATTGGTCATTTCAGAAAGGATAATGGCCGATTCCTGGGAAGAGTTGACGGAAATCAGGAGCCAAGCACGAACATTTATGGCAGAAGGAATGATGCTCAAGAGCCTTTCGTCTGCCTATGAAGTCGGAAGAAAACGTGGTGCCTGGTGGAAATGGAAAATCGAGCCGCTATCTATTGACGGTGTGATGGTTTACGCCCAAAAAGGCCATGGTCGGCGTGCAGACTTGTATTCCGATTATACGCTGGCAGTTTGGGACGGTGACCGCCTAGTTCCGTTTGCAAAAGCTTACTCAGGTCTAACCGACGCGGAAATGCGTGAGGTCGATCGGTACGTCAAAAACAATACTTTGGAAAAGTTTGGTCCTGTCCGTACCGTAAAGCCGGGATTGGTTTTTGAGATCGCATTTGAGGGAATCCAGGAGAGCAGTCGACATAAGTCAGGCATCGCGCTTCGCTTTCCCCGCATCCAAAGGTGGAGAAAAGACAAACCAATTCAGGAAGCCAATACCCTGCAGGATCTGAAAGACTTGTTGAACGCATATGGAAAATAAAGACCTCCAAGTGGGTATCCAGTACTTTGACGATAAAGGCTGGGTTCCCTTTGATTTTCAGCTTCGGGCATGGAGGGATTTTTTGGAAGGAAAGTCCGGACTGCTCAATGCCCCCACGGGTAGCGGGAAGACTTTTGCGCTGTGGTTTCCGCTCATCCTTGAGTACATCAAAGAACATCCCGACAATTGGCGCAAACCGAAAAAAAACGGCACATTGATGATTTGGGTCACACCACTTCGGGCATTGGCCCAGGATATCCAAAAAGCAATGCAAGAAGTCTGCGACCAAATCGGTCTGCCTTGGAAGGTCTCCGTACGCAACGGCGACACCGACAACAAAGAACGAACCTATCAAAAAAAGAATCCGCCAGAATGCCTCGTGACGACGCCCGAAACGCTGCATGTTCTGTTGGCCCAAAAGGAAAACCAAATACTTTTTCGTGACATGCGTGCCATCATTGTAGACGAATGGCACGAGCTTGTCGGTAACAAGAGAGGGGTCCAGGTACAACTGGCTTTGAGCTATATGCGTAGCATTTGCCCACAACCCATCAAGCTGTGGGGCATATCTGCTACGATTGGTAACTTAGAAGATGCGTGCAGGATTCTTTTGGGAAAGGAAAACATACACATCGTCAAGGCGGATATTGAAAAGAAAATCGAAATCCACACCGTATTTCCCGATGAACTTGAAAAGTACCCTTGGTCTGGGCATTTGGGCATCAAATTGATCGACAAAGTCCTGCCGATCATTGATCGCTACCATTCGGTCTTGCTTTTTACCAACACCCGCGCCCAAACTGAAATCTGGTACCACAAGATCATGGAAATCCGGCCAGATTGGGCAGGATTGGCTGCTTTGCACCATGGCTCGCTCGACCAAGCGGTACGCACATGGGTTGAGGAATCGCTCCATGCGGGAAAGCTGAAACTCGTCGTCTGCACCTCAAGCCTTGATTTGGGAGTCGACTTCAGGCCCGTAGAAGCGGTGATACAAATAGGAAGTCCGAAGGGTGTGGCAAGATTTGTACAGCGTGCAGGGCGTTCACGCCACCAACCGGGACTGCCCAGCGAAATCTATTTTGTGCCGACCAATTCGCTGGAAATGATCGAAGCTGCGGCATTGAGAAGCGCCGTCGAAACCGGCGAAATGGAAAGTATCCACTGTCCCGAGTTGACCTACGATGTCTTGGTGCAGTTTCTGGTCACGCTTGCGGTTGGTGATGGTTTTCGGAAGGATGAACTTTTCCAAATTCTCAAACACACCTACTCCTTTCAGCATCTGACCTGGACAGCATACGAGTGGGCATTGAATTTTGTAACCAAAGGCGGCGAGACGCTTGGAGGCTACGAGGAGTTTTCCAAGGTCGAAATGGGTGATGATGGGGTTTTCAGGATCAAAGACAAGAGAACTGCCATGCGCCATCGGCTTTCCATGGGTACCATCGTCAGTGATCCGATGCTTAAGGTGCGGCTGAAGAACGGCACCTTCCTCGGCATGATTGAGGAGTATTTTTTCTCCAAACTCAGGCCGGGCGATCGGTTTTTTTTTTCCGGTCGCAACCTGGAATTTGTCCAAATAAAGGACATGAGCGCAATCGTGAAGCTCTCCACGCGAAAAAGCTCCAATACGCCCTCTTACATGGGCGGAAGAATCTCGCTTACTTCGAAGCTTTCCGGGAAGATCAGGGAAATCCTGCGCGATGCCTCTCAAGGGATTTTTGCATCAGAGGAAGTCAGGTATGTTGCCCCTCTACTGGACCTACAGCAGCGGCTTTCCACTATTCCCGATGATAATACTTTGCTGATCGAAAAGAATATTTCCAAAGAAGGCCACCACCTCTTCTTTTTCCCTTTCGAAGGCCGGATGGTCCATGAGATTTTGGGTAGCCTATTGGCCTACAGGATTTCGGTAAATTATCCGATTACCTTCAGCATAGCGATGAATGATTATGGATTTGAGCTGCTGTCCGATTCACCGATTCCAATAGAGGACATTTTGGAAGAAGACTTGTTTTCAGAACACAACTTAGAGGAAGATATTTTGAGGTGCGTCAATGAGAGCGAAATGGCGAAGCGGAAATTCCGGGATGTCGCTACCATTTCAGGTCTCGTGTTTCAAGGATTCCCTGGAAAACCCGTACGCTTCAAGCACCTCCAATCGAATTCCGGGATTCTATTTGGCGTTTTTGAAGATTATGACCCTGAAAATTTGCTTTTGGAACAGGCGCATCGGGAAGTCTTGGAAATGCAAATGGAACGAGACAGCATCTTTGGAGCGATCCGGAAAATCAATCGGCAGCAAATCGTTCTCAAGAAACCCGGTCAGTTTACTCCTTTTTCCTTCCCCATCATGGTCGATCGCCTGCGCGCCACACTGTCTTCGGAGTCATTGGAAGAAAGAATTGCAAAGATGAGGGCGCAAATGTTGGACTGACCTGTGTTCATCGGTCTGAAATCATTTTCTGTCAAAGGGGCAAACCTTAAAAAAAGGTTCTGAGTCAAGTCAAAAAAGTCGAATTTTGACTGGTCAACTTTTGGTGGGACAAGTAAATCGCCTTATTTTGGATTTTCATTCGACAATCAAAAAACGGCGATGCCCCTAAATCACCCCAAAAAAACTGCAAGCATAGCGGCGTGGATTATTCTGTCCTGCTTTTTGGGCATTTATCAGACAGCTTTTGGGCAGAGCAATAAAGCGCAAGAGCTATACCAGCAATACCTGCAAACGAAAGACCTTAGGCAGAAACTGACAATCGTTTCGGATTTGGCTTGGGAGGTGCACCTTTCGGACTCTTCGAGGAAATACTATGAGGAAGCAATTGAACTCGCCAAGCTGCTGGAAAATCCCGAGTTGCAAGCACAAAACCTAAACCGATTGGGAATCGCCTACCGAAATATTGAGCTGCAAGAGGAGTCCCTCAAGATGTATGAAGAGGCGCTTAAAGTAGCCAAAAGTTCAGGCAATCATAAGGAGGAAGCCTTTGCTCTCAACAATATAGCACAGATACATTACTATCAGGAGTCCTATGAGGATGCTATGACATACTACGAGGAAGCAAAAGATATTTTCCTGAAAATCAATAATTTAGATGGACTTGGCTATACCTACACTGGAATGAGCGTGGTACAGACAAAAATCAAGAATTATCAGGAAGCATTGGCGCTAATCAACCAAGCGATTGAAATCCGTGAAAAACTGGCCGATGTCAGGCAAATCTTCATTTCGAAGATGAACCGTGGCCGGATTTACCAGCAGATGGGTGACCTGGAATTGGCAGAGCGCGATTTGAGCCAGTTTATGGAATATAGTCTGGAAAACGACAAAAGGGGTGCAATCTATGTGTTGGGTGAACTAGGCAACGTTTATTTTAAAAAGAAGAATCTACGGAAAGCTGAGGAAGTAGCGGCAAAGGCAATTGAAATTAACGAAGAAATCCCAGCTTCCGAAGCGATGATTACAGCTTATGGGCTCCTATATCAGATAGCCAATTTCAAGGGCGATACCGATGCGGCGAAGCAATACCTGGATAAGTTGGATGAGGCCCGCCAAACCTTTACCGAAGAAAAGACAAAGTTGTACCTTTCGGGCATCATGGTAAGAAAACAGCGGGAAGAGATTGCCTCCCTAAACCGCGAAAAGGAGCTGATGGAAGCAAACCAGCGATTCAAAAGCTATGTCCTTTACGCGCTATTGCTAATGGCGTTTTCCTTTTTCCTTGCATTTTCAGTGTACTACCGATCGTTCAAAAAGGAGAAAGCCAGCTCGAAAATGTTGAAAACGAAGCAGGAGGAAATAGAAGCACAAACTGCCGAATTGGATAAGCTCAATCAGGAAAAGGATAAGATTTTCTCCATTCTCGCCCATGACCTCAAAGCGCCGATGGATTCACTTTGGGCCATGGTCAACCTCCTGAACGAACAAAACCTTACCAAAGAAGAATTTGAGGCCTATCTGCCGATTTTAAGCCAAAGCATCGGCAATAATTCCATTCTGCTCGAAAATGTGTTGGTATGGTCAAGGAGCCAAATGAACGGAATCCGCGCCGAAATATCTTCTTGCAACCTCTACACACTTGTAGAATCCAACATCAACTTTTTCAAAACGTCCCAATTCTACAAAGGCCAAAACCTGCAAAATTTCATCCCGAAAAACCTGGAAGTGGAGGCAGATCGAAACATGCTGGACATCGTGTTTCGAAACTTATTGACCAATGCCTTGAAGTTTACGGACAACGGTGACATGATTTCAATTTCAGCAGAGGATTCCGGTAGGTTTTATACGATCTCGATCGCTGACCAAGGCACTGGAATTCCGGAAGCGAACTTGGAGAAATTGTTTGGCAATCAATTTTTCTCGACACGCGGCACCCATCGCGAAAAAGGTTCTGGTCTTGGACTATTGCTCTCGAAGGAATTGATCCAGAAAAACAAAGGAGACATTTGGGTCGAAAGCCAAATCGGCTACGGATCTACCTTCAGCTTTACGCTTCCAAAACCCTAATTTGCACGCCAGAAATAAGGCGTAAACAGGATCAGGATCGTAAACAATTCCAACCTTCCCAAAAGCATGATGCAGGAAAGGAATATCTTGGTGAATGGGTCAAAAAACGCGAAGTTGTCAACAGGACCTACTTCTCCAATCGCGGGACCCACATTCCCAAGTGTAGTCGCAACGGCACCAAAGGAAGTGAGAACATCATAGCCCATCAGGGAAACTACAATCGAACCCAAGACGAAAATCATCAAATAAATCAACAGGAAGTTCATGATATGGGTGATGATCTTTCCTGTGACGCGTTCACCGTTTATTTTGAGGGGAACCACCGCTCTTGGATGAACAATACGTTTGAATTCGAGCCATGAATTTTTCACAAAAGTTAGGTGGCGGATATACTTGATACCGCCGCTGGTAGATCCTGCCGAAGCACCCAAAAACAAAAGCATGAAGAAGATTAGAGTCAAACCACTATGGTAGGCTGTATAGTCCGCCGTAACAAAGCCCGTTGTTGTAACAAGAGATATTACCTGAAACATCGTGTCCCGGATCGCTTTTTCCAAGTCCTGTTGCCCTGAATAATAATAAACCGGCAATGAGAGAAAGAATACAATCCCGATCAATGAAAACAGATACGCCCGAAATTCATCTGATCTCCATGCCCTGTGAAACTTTCCGGTCAGTCCAAAATACAAGACCGTGAAGTTTGTTCCAGCCAAAAACATAAAGAAGATCGCTACATACTCGATGAAAGGTGACTGGTAATAGGCCAAGCTTGCGTTTTTGGTCGAAAATCCGCCCGTTGCCATGGTTGTCAAAGCATGGTTGACCGCATCGAAAAAATCCATGCCCGCAATGCGAAACATTATGCCGGCCAGCACGGTGAGTCCTGTGTAGACATACCAAAGTCTTTTTGCGGTTTCCTGAATCCTCGGATGCAGTTTATCAGAGGTTGGACCGGGCGACTCTGCGACAAATAGTTCGATTCCACCAATTCCCAAAAGGGGGAAAATGGCCACTGTCAACACGATTATTCCCAAACCACCGATCCATTGGATCATGCTTCTCCAAAAGAGTATGCCCTTTGGAACCACCTCGATATCTGTCAAAATCGTCGCACCCGTAGTCGTAAGCCCGGAAACTGTCTCGAAAATCGCATCGGGAATCGTACTTGTTGCTCCGCTCAGTAGAAAGGGAAGCATCCCAAAGAGTGTCATTAGGAGCCAACTTACAGCCACGATGAGATATCCTTCGCGTTTGCGGACATTTTGGTCCTGCTTGGATAGAGAGAAAAAAAGCGTCGCACCTATCACAAATGACGTCGCAGCTGAAAGCAGCAAAGGGCCATGGTCTCCACTTTTGAAATAGAGGGAGAAAGCAATTCCGGGAAGCATGAGTGATGCCAAGAGCATCAACAAGCCTCCCATGATTTTGCCGATAGCTTTGTAGTGGATCATTTCAGTGGAAAAATTTCTCTAACGCAGCCTTCGCCGCTGGCAAGGCCAAAATGATCGCCTTATCGTCGACGTTCAAAACAAAGTCGCCATCTGGAATAAAAACATCCTCGCCTCTAATAACACCGGCGACAATGGCGGTATCGGGAAAATGCAGTTCTTTTAGTGGTTTTTTGGTCACCCGATTGGTTTTCGCAACAGAATATTGGACGATCTCAGCATCCACACCATAAATGCCGGAAACTGATTCCACTTTTCCCTTTCTTAAAAACCGGGTGATTTGGTTGGCAGCGACAAGTTTCTTGTTGATGAGGGAATCCACGCCAATGCTATGCGAGATGTGGATATATTCACGCGTGTCTACATGCGCGATCGTTTTGTAAACCCCATGGTTTTTGGCACTCAGTGAAGTGATGATATTGGTTTCGGAAGACTCGGTCAGTGAAATGAAAGCCTGCATTTCCTCCAAACCTTCTTCGATCAAAAGTTCGATATTTTTGTAATCCCCATTGATTACCAGGGCATTATTCAGTCTCTCGGAAAGCCACTTACATCGTTCTTTGTCTTTGTGCACCAAAGTAACCCGGTATTCGTCCTCGAGCTTAAGGGCAGTCGTGTAGGCCATATCGTCACCGCCTATGATCATGACGTTTTTGATGGTGATTTTCTTCTGGCCAAGTAGTTCGATGATTGATTCGACCGCGCGCTTGTTGGAAATGAAAAAAACATGGTCGTTGTTTCTGATGATTGTGCTTCCCCGAGGTATGATGGTCATCTGATCCCTTACAATCGCAACGATACGGATATCCTCAAAAAGCTCCTCATCGCTGATATCCTGGATTTTCTTGTTCACCAATGGACTGTATTGGTCCAAGGTGATGCCGACAATATTCAGCTTTCCTCCTTCAAATTCAAAAACATCCGTGAAATTGGAGTTCTTGATCATCTTGAAAATCTCTTCGCTGCACAGCTTGGTCGGGGAAATGATATTGTCGATGCCAACATTCTTGAAGTACACTTCATGTTCTGGATCGAGGTATTCATGGTTCCTGACTCGAGCAATCACACGCTTGGCGCCAAGCTGCTTGGCCAAGGTGGCCGCGACAATATTTGTTTTCTCTGACGTCGTCACTGCCATAAACATGCTCGCATCCGTGACGTTGGCGTTGTTGAGTACCTCGATCGAGGTAGCATCCCCCACAAGGGTCAATACATCCAAATGGGAAGCTGCGTAATCGAGCGCATCCTTGTCCAGATCGATGAGGGTGATGTCTTTGTTTTCGTAACTCAGTTGCTCAGCTAGGTGATATCCCATATCGCCGGCACCTGCGATCACTATGTTCATTCCCATGTATAAACCTAAATAGTCAGGATTAAAAGGTACGCCTGCCTAAATCGCGGAAAAGGTAGGATGTTTTGAAACTAAGCGCAATAAGAATCTTTAAATTTATTTGCAATACGACTGAAGGTATTTTGTCGTCTGTTCGTTGCCCAGCTCAAGTGCCTCCCTCCAATCAGCACATGCCGCGTTGCGATTGTTTGTTTTGTAAAAGCAAAACCCCCTATTGGTAAGCACGTCTGCATTGTCTGGACTCAGTTTCAACGCATAGTCATAATCTGGAATTGCCTTCGCATGTTGGTTGGATTTCAAGAAGCAGTTGCCGCGGTTAAAATGATAAGCCCAAACAAGCGGAAAATCCTCCCCATTTTTCATGGAAAACGCTATGGCATCAGAATATGCCTCTATCGCCTCAGGCAATCTATTGGCCTTTTGAAGGATATTACCAAGGTAATAAGCCATCTCGTCATCCTCCTCAAATATCGTCAGGCCCACCCTGAGCGTCTCAACCACCGCATCTGTTTTGTCGGGTAAATTGCTGCCGGCACGGTAAAGATTCAAATAGGCTGAATGAAATGAGGGATCCTGCTCGATTACGGTCACCAATACCTTGTAGGCGGTAGCATAATTGCCATCGCTGATCATGGTGATTGCTGCATTGTTCACTTCGATGGAATTAGCCCTGGTTTCGCCCTCGACATCAAAGATTTTCTGCGAAAACGACTGGGCGTAAACAAAGAGGAAAAAGAGGCAGGAGAAGATCAATTTCATAAACGACTGTTTTCTCCAAACTAAACCACCCAAAACGAAAAAACCAATGATTACTCGAGCATTTTTTTTCCTTCATTCTCAGGTAATTCCTCTACTTCCCTCAACTTCCTTTGTATCACCCGTGTACGTGTCCCGACCAATTCATCCAAATCATGGTGGGCTTCTGAAATTTTCTTTTGGGCCTTGCTGATCAAATCCCCAAACTTGGAAAACTCCATCTTCACTGCACCCAAGATTCGCCAAACCTCACCGGATCGTTGCTGGATTGCCAAAGTACGGAAGCCCATCTGCAGGCTATTGAGCATGGCAGCTAAGGTTGTCGGCCCTGTGACGATGATTTTGTATTCCCGTTGTAGAAAATGGGCAAGCTGTGGATCGCGCAGCACTTCGGCGTAAAGGCTTTCCATCGGCAAAAACATCACCCCAAAATCTGTGGTGAACGGTGGTTTCAGATACTTTGAACTGATATCAAAGGCGGATTTACGAATGGATTTGAAAAGCTCTATCCTCGCTGTTTCGATTGTGTTTTTGTCCCCAGATTCATAGGCGTCTAAAAGCCGGTAATAGGTTTCTTGGGGAAACTTGGCATCAATAGGCAGATAAACGGGACCGTCGTCCCCGTTGCCTGGCATTTTGACGGCAAATTCAACCCGCTCCGCAGTTCCCGCATGCAGGTTTATGTTGGTTGCAATCTGGTCCGGGGTGAGGATATTTTCCAATATCCCCTGCAACTGATATTCACCCAGCATGCCGCGGGTTTTGACATTGCTAAGGACACGCTTGAGGTCCCCTACTCCTGTCGCGAGATGCTGCATTTCTCCAAGCCCTTTTTGCACTTCAAGCAGCTGTTTGCTCACCAATTCGAAAGACTGGCCCAACCTGGCCTCCAAAGTCTTTTGGAGCTTTTCGTCCACGGTTTCCCGCATTTTTTCCAGTTTCTCCTCCGTAGAGGCCACCATACGCTCCTGCTTCCAGACCAATTCTTGAAACTTCTCCCGTTGCAAGGCATTGAATTCCTGTACGTTTTCACGAAAAAGGCGTCCAAAATCCTTCAGGACATCCGCTTGGTCTTTGGAACTTGCCCTTAAGGACTCAAACACCAACCCAAACTGCTGGATGAGTTGGGACTGCATCTCAGTCCGATTGTTTTGGGCTTCCTTTTGAAGCGTTTCTCTGAGCTGCAGCAGCTCGGATTCGAATTTCTTCGTGTTACTTTTCTCTGGACCCAACTTTGCGATCAGCCAGATCTGACTGGCCAACAAAAGCAGAAGCATGGCCAAAATGGCCCATTCGATTGACATAGCTGTAGTACGTTTTGGGGGAAAGATAATCCCTATCCACACTAACGCCCAGAAAAGCCAAATATTCCGCGACAGTTTCAGTCGGTGATTCTTCCATAGGAACATGACCGACATGATCAAAAACCTTCAAAGTAGCGCGGGGTATGGCTTTCTCTAATCGCCTTCCATTGTCGAGGGATATCCACTTATCCTCTGCACCCCACATGATGAGCACGGGCATGTTGATTTTTGAGAAATCCAAGTCATAGGGCTTTCTTCCAGTCAATCGATCTACTGTCGCCTGTCGATTGCCATCTCGGCGCAGCAATTCATAGTACCGTGTCAGCATGTCCTCTGTGATTTTGTCATCGTCCGCAAAAACCTGCTTCAGATTCATTCCAAATAGGAATTTTGGGGTGCATTTCAAAAGTAGCTTATTGAAAACCGGATTTTGGGCAACCTTAAATATCCAAGCCCCCGAATTGTAGGATTTCACCCTAGAAGAATCCTTGGCCAGTGAAGGCGGTGCGCCGGCTGCATCCACCAGATTCAGCGTCAAAATGCGATCAGGAGCCTCAGAAGCCAGCCTTAATGCGACTGCTCCGCCCATACTATTGCCAGCCACATGGAATTTCTGGAGATTCAGTTGGTCCGCTATGTCCAGTACAAATCCAGCATAGTCTGTGATTCCGTAGCGTTTTTGAGAGTCCGGACCAGTAAGGCCATGTCCAGGTAAGTCCATCGATATCGTCATAAAATACCGACTCAATTCATCCTCCCAGGCTTCCCAAGTATGCAGCGAGGAAAAGGATCCATGTATCAAAAAAATAGGTTCACCCTCACCTTTTACCTTGAGATGGATGTTGATTCCGTCCACATTTAGAAAATGTGAATACTCATCGGTGTACTTGGGTACGAGTGATTCAAAGGACAAATCAGGGCGGTAACTCGCAACAAGGCCTACCACGAGGATCAGTAATACAACTAGGAGGAATTTTGCGATTCTTAGCACCAATTTCTTCACGGCAGAGGGATTCAGTTTTTAAATATATAAAAACCGCGAAAAGAAAGGGCGGGACCTCGCAGTAATTGCGTGATAGTTTGCGACGCTTTATGCCTAAATTCATTCAAAAAGAGGTAACTGAAACAAAATAAACGGGTTTCGCGCTGTCTAATAACTTGGCTCGCTTTTCCTAAAACCCGATAGATTTTTGCTACACAAAATAAAATCTACTATAGTTTTTATTCGAAATGTGACAAGAATCGGTTTATGGCGTTAATTTTGACAGCAAAGGGGAATTATACCGAATCAGTTTTCGATTCTTTTTGGGTCATTCAAACCAGTCTTACATGAAAAACAATCAGGAGAAACAGAAAAATATCTGCGCGCTCACGATGGCCAGAAACGATACTTTCTTCCTGACCAAATGGATCGATTACTATGGCGGTCAACTCGGCAAGGAAAACCTCTATGTGTATCTGGACGGCGAAGATCAGGTTGTTCCCGAAAATGCCGCAGGAGTGAATGTGACCAAGCGACCGCATAAGCAAGAGGAAATGACAGTCGGAGACAGGACCCGCATCGGTTTCCTAAATCAGGAGGCCGCAAAACTGCTTCAGCGCTATGATTTGGTGATTGGATGCGATTGTGATGAGTTTCTGGTCGTAGATCCCAAGGTCGGCAGGTCGCTCCGCGCCTACTTGAGTGGTATCAAGGTACGCCCCTCGGTCTCGGGCTTGGGCTTGGACGTGGGTCAGAAAATCGGCGAAGAGCCTACTCTGGACCCAACTAAGCCTTTTCTTTCCCAAAGGAGCTATGCGCTTTTGGATTCCCAATACACCAAACCTGTGGTGATTTCCAAACCAGTGACTTGGGGTGCGGGTTTTCATCGAGTGAAAAACCACAACTACCGGATCGACAAAAACCTCTATCTGTTCCATTTTGGCTCGGTGGATATCAGCATACTGGAAAATAAAATGAAAGACTCCGAACGGTTGAAAGCGGGCTGGACGAAGCATATGCTCCAAAGACGGAGGGCGATCGATCTAGCTGGGAAGAAAAAAGCGAAACCCGGCGACACCTATCTTCCGATTGCCCATATGCTCCAAACGATCATCAGGCATCCCTTTGCCTGGTTTAGGCCTTACATGTACTTTTGGAAGCTTATAGTCCATATTCCAGAACGTTTCAAAAATTCCGTATGAAAAGCATCTGTGTGATTACCATGGCCCGACACGATAATTTTTTCCTTGAAAAATGGATCAAGTACTACGGGCATCAGATCGGAGAGGAACATCTGTACATCTACCTGGATGGAAAGGACCAAGACCCACCAAAGCATTCCGGCAAAGCAAACATCATCTTTTGTGACAAAATACCGGGACCAATCGGCTCCGCAGAACCCGGGCGCTTGGCATTTTTGTCCAAGAAAGCCGCCTACCATCTGCAGCAATATGACATAGTCATCGGCTGTGATGCCGATGAGTTTTTGGTGGTCGAACCAAAGTTGGGCAAGACACTTGGCGAATACCTCGGCAACCTGAAAATCCGTACCACCGTCTCAGGTGTCGGCTTGGACGTCGGTCAACGCGAAGGCGAAGAAGGGCAATACGACCCCAACAAAGGTTTTTTGGAACAAAGGAGCTATGCGATGATCGCCCCGGACTATACCAAGCCCTGCGTCATCACCAAGCCCGTGACCTGGGGTGTGGGATTTCACCGCATCCGCGGACACAATTACCATATCGACAAGAATCTCTACATGTTCCATTTCGGCTGCTTCGATGCCAAAATGATCGCTGATCGCTTCAAAGATAAGGACCGCCTTGCCATGGGTTGGGAAAAGCACCTCAACATGCGTCGGAGAACCATCGAAGCCGTATCAAAGCACGAGGCGAAAGACGGCAATGTGTGGCTGCCCCGTGCGCAGTTCATCCAAAAATGGTTCAGACCGCCGTACAAATGGAACCGACCTTCCATGCTCAACATGGAGATCATCATCAGAATCCCGGAACGGTTCAGAAATTGTATTTGATTCAAAGCCAATCGCCCTTTGTCCAAAAAACCAACATCCATGAAAATATTTTTTATCATCAAAGGGCTCAACTACTCGGGGGGAACGGAACGCGTGACTGCGATATTTTCGAAGGCCTTGATTGACCGTGGGCACCAGGTCCAGATCGTCAGCATTGTCGGCAAAGGTGAAAATCCATTTTTTACGTTTGACAAAAAGGTGATTCGCCACTATCTGGAGGGGCCTAAGTCAAGCGGATTGCCGATCGTCAGGGATATCCGAAGGGTGCGGCTGATGAAGGACCTGTTTGCAAAGGAAAAACCAGATATCATCATCATCGTCGATGCGGGCCGCTCTTTTGTCAATATTCCCGCTACCAGGGGATTTACGACCATTACTTGGGAGCACTTCAATGTCAATACCAATTGGCACCTGATGCATTCGCTCTCCAGAAAAATCGCTGTCAAGCATTCCGATATGATCGTGACCCTGACACAGGGTGACGTGGAAGCATATCAAAAGAAATTTGGTGCCAAAAAAGTGATCTCCATCCCCAATCCCATCACGGTAGATGTTTCCGAGAAAACACCGATGAAAGAAAATCGGGTTTTGGCTGTCGGGCGAATTGTAGATCAGAAAGGTTTCGATTTGTTGGTAAAAGCCTGGCATATCGCACATCCAAAGGCTCCCGATTGGAAACTTCGGATTGTGGGGGCGGGAAAGCTCCAGAAGGATTTGGAAAAATTGATACAATCCTTAGGGGTTTCCGAGAGCGTGGAAATCCTCCCTCCCACAAAGGATGTCGTCTCCCAGTACAAGCAGGCTTCGATTTTTGCACTTTCCTCCAGGCACGAGGGACTTCCCTTGGTATTGATAGAAGCGATGGCAATGGGTCTACCAGCGGTGAGTTTCGATTGCGAGACAGGGCCGAGGGATATCGTGATTGACGGAGAGACCGGGATTTTGGTCCCACCTCAGGATATCGACAAGATGGCAGCGGGACTTGTTGACCTGATGACCAATGCCGAAAAACGGAAAGAATTCTCCCAAAAAGCCATCGAAGCTTCCGCAAAATTCGGGATCGAGGCCATTGTGGACCAGTGGGAAGCACTCTTCAAACAGCTGAAATCATGAAAGTAAGCGTCCTGATGCCCACCTATAACCATGCCGCGACGATTGGGCAGGCGATCAATAGTTTTTTGATGCAGCAAACGGATTTCCCTTGCGAATTGCTCATCTCGGACGACGCTTCGTCGGATGATACGGCATCCATTGCAAAAACCTATGCGGAAAAACATCCGGACCGTATCCGCCTTTTTGTAAAGCCAAGCAATGAAAGCTTGATGAAGAATTACAAAAGCCTGTTGGAAAAGGCACAAGGACAATACCTGGCAATCTTGGAGAGCGATGATTATTGGACGGATGAAAGGAAATTGGCAAAACAGGTGGAATTTCTGGACCTGCATCCGGATTTTGGGCTATCCTTTACCCGTTGGCAGCGTCTCAGGGACGGAGAGTTCCAATTAAGTGGGGACGAGACACCTATATTGGAAAGCCATAACCACCAACTTTATGAATACCTGCTGCTGCGCAATATCATTTTCTCGCCCACAGTCTGTTTCCGTAAAGCCCTTTTTGATAAGTATTGTTCGATAGCGGATTACGTCGATTTGAGGTTCGCCACTTTTGACTACCCTGTTTGGCTTTCGATCGCAAAACATGCCAAAATCCACTATTTGGCTGACAATACCGCCGTTTACCGTGTTTCGTCCACTTCCATCAGCAACTCCGGAGACCTGGACAAAAGGTTGGGCTTCGAATATGAAACGGCCCGCATTCGGCGATACATCATCCAAAAGTATGGGAGTGGAAGCCTCAAAATCTCCCAAATCTCCAAACGGGAGAAAATCGTGCGTGCGCGGATTTGCTTCCGCAGCGGCAATTTTGGAAGGGGCATATTGGAGATTTTCAGGTAGTCTTCTGACGTCATGTAGCGGTGGGTCAAAAGATAAAAACATAGACCTCTCCATCGTCTAGGTGGCAAAAAAGGTATAATCCCCACCCGAACTTGATGTCGTGGAAGGCCCGTTCGTGCCGATTTCTCGCAACCATTAAACCCATTTGCCATAGCTAATCTCCATTGGAAACTTTTGCGGCAACAGGATTGTGTTTTTTCTATATTTTTTCAGAATGAAAAATTATGCCATTTGGATTGCGGCATGGCTGATGCTGGCCTGTGCGAGCACAAAGCAAGCAGACAAAATAAACTTGAATGACGTTCAGGTCGCACAGAAGTTGATTGGCTTGGAATTTTCCGAAGCCAAGATCGATACGATGTTGGGCTATTTGGAGGAAAACCTGCAGGGCTACGAGCAGATGCGCACCTTTGAATTGTCCTACGACACAGAGCCCGCATTGTATTTTGAGCCGTTTCCGATTGGCTTTGAATTTCCCAAGGAAACGCCCATTCACCAATGGGAGATTCCCGACAACGTTGACTTGCCCGAAAATCCTGAGACCATTGCCTTTCTGCCGATTTTGGAATTGGCTTCCCTTATCAAAAGCAGAAAATTGACCTCGGTTCAATTGACGGAAATCTATCTTTCCCGCATCAAAAAGCATGATTCCCAACTGCTTTCCTTCGTCACCGTTACCGAAGAACTGGCCTTGGAACTGGCAAGAAAAGCCGACGAGGAGATTGCAGCCGGGAAATACAGAGGTCCGCTGCATGGGATTCCATACGGTGTGAAGGACCTCGCAGCTGTGCCCGGCTATCCAACGACCTGGGGTTCGGAACCCTACAAAGACCAATACCTCGACCAAACCGCCACCGTGGTGAAAAAGTTAGAGGATGCGGGAGCAGTTTTGTTGGGAAAATTGGTATCCGGGGCGCTCGCGCGCGGCGATGTGTGGTTTGGCGGCAAAACCAAAAATCCATGGGACCTCAGCCAAGGAGCCACAGGTTCCTCGGCAGGTTCAGGATCGGCAACGGCGGCAGGCTTGGTGGCATTTTCAATTGGGACGGAAACACTTGGATCTATCGTATCCCCTTCCCATCGCTGCGGTGTCACGGGACTCAGACCGACCTTTGGGGCGGTGAGTCGGCATGGATTTATGACCTTGGCCTGGTCTATGGACAAGGTTGGACCCATAGGACGATCAGCGCAAGATTGTGCCGTCGTATATGATTTCATCCGGGGTCAGGACCACTTGGAGAAAACCGTCAAGACGACTGGTTTTTCTTATGCATATCCAACCGAAATCAAAACGCTGAAGGTGGGCTATTTCCAGAAGTTGTTTGAGACTGATTCGGGAAAAGTCTTGCCGCAATTTGCTTCGACATTGGAAGAGTTTCGGCAACTGGGCATTGAACTTCAACCTGTGAACCTGCCGGATTCATTTCCTTTTGAGGTTTTTGATATCATCTTACGGGCAGAGGCCGGAGCATTTTTTGATGAACTTGTGAGAACTGGCCGGGTGGACCAGATGGTCGAGCAGCACCGGGGCTCCCGGGCAAACTCCCTGAGACAGTCACGGTTTATCCCTGCTGTAGAGTATATCCAAGCCAACCGGCACAGGACGCGCTTGATTGAGGAATTTTCCAAGGCCATTGCCGGATTTGACGTGGTGCTCTCCCCCACCTTTGGCGGCAACCAAATGATGATTACCAACTTGACCGGGCATCCCGCCTTGGCCTTACCGACCGGATTCGACGAGCGGGGACGGCCAAAAGGAATCACCTTGTTGGCAAATTACTTTGACGAAGCTAAAATCCTGCAACTCGCTGAAGTATATCAGGCAAGCTACTCCCACCATGGAAAGGTGCCGACTGGGGTGAAAGGGCAGTAGCAGGAGGCAGTGGCAGTAGGCGGTGTCAGTCAGATCACCCCCTCATCTCCTTATAGGCATTGATCAGCCCATTGGTAGAGGCATCGTGGCTACTGACAGGCCCTGCGTCCTTGAGTTCGGGAAGAATGGCGTTGGCAAGGACCTTGCCGAGTTCTACGCCCCATTGGTCAAAGCTGTAGATATTCCAAAGGACTCCTTGGACAAAAATCTTGTGCTCATACATCGCAATCAAGGCACCCAGGGTATAGGGAGTAATCTGTTTTATGAGAATTGAGTTGGTCGGGCGATTGCCTTCAAATACCCGATGTGGCGCAATTTGGTCGATTTCCGAGGCGGATTTGCCCGCTTTAGCCATTTCCGATTTGACTTCCTCGAGCGACTTTCCGTTCATCAGCGCCTCCGTTTGGGCGAAGAAATTGGATAGCAACTTGACATGGTGGTCACCCACGGGGTTATGGGAAATTGCCGGCGCGATAAAATCACAAGGAATCAGGTGGGTACCTTGGTGGATCAGTTGGTAAAAGGCATGCTGTCCATTGGTACCTGGTTCGCCCCAAATGATCGGCCCTGTCGTGTAATTGACATTCTCGCCGGTACGGCTGATGTACTTGCCGTTGGATTCCATGTTTCCCTGTTGAAAATACGCGGCGAAGCGGTGCAAATACTGGTCATAGGGCAAGATCGCCTCGGAGGTAGCTCCAAGGAAATTGCAGTTCCAAATCCCGATCAGGGCAAGGATCACGGGAATGTTTTTTTCAAATGGCTCATGGCGGAAATGCAGGTCCATCGCATGCGCGCCCGTGAGCAAGGCCTCAAAGTTGTCAAAACCGATCGCACAAGCTATAGGCAGACCGATTGCAGACCAGAGTGAATACCTTCCGCCTACCCAGTCCCAAAACGCAAACATGTTTTTGGTATCGATCCCAAACTCCGCTACAGCCTTCGCATTGGTTGAAAGCGCCACAAAATGCTTTGCTACCGCCGCGCCGTCTTTGGCTTTTTCCAGAAACCAACTCCTGGCCGTATGGGCGTTGGTCATGGTTTCTTGGGTAGTGAAAGTTTTGGAAGCAATGAAAAACAAAGTTGTCTCAGGGTCTACCCTTTTCAGCGTTTCCGCCATGTGGGTACCGTCCACGTTGGATACGAAAAACACCTCCAGATTGGGATTTTGGTACGGTTTCAAAGCTTCGGTGACCATCACTGGCCCAAGGTCCGACCCCCCAATCCCAATATTCACCAAGGACTTGATGGGCTTGCCCGTGTATCCAAGCCAATCCCCTTGGGAAACTTGGTCGGCAAAGGCCTTCATCTGCGCCAAAACAGCATTGACATCGGGCATTACGTCTTTTCCGTCAGCAAAAATTGGCTTGTTGGAGCGGTTTCTCAAGGCAGTATGCAATACTGCTCTGCCCTCCGTGCCGTTGATTTTTTCTCCGGTAAACATCGCCTCGATGCCGGATTTCAAGTCCAGTTCCACTGCCAAATCCAACAGCGCCCGCATGGTTTCGTCATCCAACCTGTTTTTGGAAAAATCAACCAAGACGTCTTCCCATTTGATGGCGTATTTGTCAAATCGCGCAGGGTCAGTGAAAAGGTTTTTGATTTGCTGATGTTTCTTGACTTCCGAAAAATTGGCAAGACGCTTCCAAGCTTGGGTTGTGGTGGGATTCTGGGATTTCATGGCAATAGGTTTAAAACTTGGCACAAAAATAGAAGATAATATCCGTGGATGAAACCGATTTCGGCGGCATCAAGGTGTTTGTCGAGAAAATAATCTTTGGTTGATAAAAACTATCCAATTATTTTCACAACCAATATTAGTACGATTACGATTAAAGAATAAATTTCTATCTCCTTCAAACTATGACTCGCAAGATGTTTTTTACCCTATTGGGTCTCGTTTTCTGTATGAATCTATCAGCAAACGACAGGGCGAAAATCCCATTAAACAGACATTTCGTGCCGCTTCAGAAGCCCCAACAGGATATGGCTTTTATGAAAGTTGTCAATCCAATCGCAGATGGAAAGCAGGTGGAGCGGATTTATGATCTCGACAACAAACTCGTTCGGATTGTCACGAAGTATTTTGAAAACGGTAAGAATCCGACAAAAACCGTTTGGGAAGACGTGGACACAAGCGGACAGGTTTATAAAATCAAAGAAAGGAAAAACAGCGAGAACAATTACACGATTTACTACCTCCAAAACGGAAAAGTCATCGCTGAATACTACGGAAATGAACAGGAAGTAATTTTTGGAAAGAAAGTAGTCAATGAGGAAAAGGTCGTTACCTCCACGAATATTTTTGAGCCGGGATTCAAAAAATCAGTGGTCGATTACCAAGAATTTATAAGGCAAAATCTCCAATACCCCGTCGAAGCGAGGAAAAAAAGACAAGAAGGCACGGTTGAATTGGCTTTGGAAATCAAAGGTGATGGCTCTATCGGCCGAATCGAAGTCGTGAACGCAGCAGATGTTTATCCTCTGTTACAAGAAGAAGCCATCCGGGTGCTTTCCTTGTATGGCGAGGGATTCCGCGGAGCGGTGGATATGGAGGGAAATCCTGTCACCAAATGGATGTATCTCCCGATACATTTCAAGCTGGGCTGAGTTTTTTGGACCGAATACATGAGCCTGGGAACGGAAAAGCCAACGAGACTATCGTGCGGAACCTCTTTATACTTTTGACTGGTTGAAAAAAAGTTGAACCTGAAAAGTCGAACTATTTCGTAGGAAGGACCTTCGTTTCCACTTCGCCAAAGCCCACGCGGACATCTCCCATCTGCGAAAAGCCTTTCATGATGACGGTATCGCCATCTTCGATAAACTTCCTCTCCACGCCATCTTCCAAAATAACTGGCTTGGTTCCCTTCCAGGACAACTCCAACATAGAACCGAAGCTGTCGTCAGTTGGGCCCGAGATGGTCCCCGAAGCCATCATGTCGCCGACATGGAGGTTGCAGCCGTTAATGGTGTGGTGCGCGAGTTGCTGCGCAATGTTCCAATACATGTACTTGAAATTGGAAGTGCACACTTTGGACGGCTTCATGCCCTCAGGCTGAATGTAGACTTCGAGCTGGATATCAAAAGCATGGTCCTTGGAAGTTTGCAAATAAGGAAGTACTTCAGGCGTTTGTTCGGGGCTTTTTTTCCGGAATGGTTCCAAAGCCTCCAAAGTCACGATCCAAGGTGAGATACAGGAAGCAAAGTTTTTTCCCAAAAATGGCCCCAAGGGCACATATTCCCAAGACTGGATATCCCGGGCCGACCAATCGTTGAACAAAACGAATCCGAAGATATGGTCCTCCGCTTCCGAGGTAGAGACGGTGTCGCCCATTTTGGTCGACTTCCCGACTACAAATGCCAACTCCAACTCAAAATCCAATCTTCGGCTAGGTCCGAACTCGGGACTCTCCATTCCTTGATCCTTGAATTGGCCTTTGGGCCGATGGATCGGAATTCCAGAGGGGATGATGGACGAAGCCCTCCCATGATATCCTACCGGAAGGTGCCTCCAATTGGGCAAAAGGGCATTTTCCGGATCACGAAACATCTTGCCTACATTGGTGGCATGCTCGATGCTGCTGTAGAAATCCGTGTAATCCCCCACTTTCACCGGCATCAGCATTTGGGCTTCCTTCATGGTAACCAATGCTTTGCCTCGGCATTGGTGGTCACGGAGTTTTCCATTTGTTTCCAACAACAAATCACGGACACGCTCCCTCACCCTCTTGGTTACAGGCTTTCCAAGTGCGATAAAGTCGTTTAAGTATTCCCGTAAAAAAATGTCGTTGGGAAGCTGGGTGATGTCCACAAAAAAGCCTTCGTCATGTAACACGGACAGATCGATGATCTTATCCCCAATAGCTATACCTGCACGTGGCGTAAGACGTTTGGTTTGGAAAATCCCGAAGGGCAAATTGTAGATACTAAAATCGGAATCCTTAGGCACCTGAACCCAACTGTTCAAGGCTTGAATGACGTTGGATGACATACTCAAAAATCTTTTTGGCTGGCCAAAGATAAATAATTGAGAGGAAGAAAAAACTTGAACAGCTTGGATCGGCCTTCAAATACCATTTGCCTCAAATGTTAGTGAACATTTTTAATTCTGAAATATGCGCAATGGGTTATTGACTATTCTGTTTTTTAAACTTTTTATGCAAGCGATTGAAGTTGTTCGATTTTTTTAGCAAATTACCTTCGCCATCTGAACCCAAAATAGGTCTTTTCCATGCGTCTCACGAGGTATATCCTAATTCTTCCCATCTGCCTTCACTTGGCATGCAACTCCAACAATTCCTCTTCTGAGTTGGATTTGGGAAGCGATGAACAGCTCAGCTACAACTTTCATATCCGGCCCATCCTTTCGGACAAGTGCTTTGCCTGCCATGGCCCCGATGCCAACAAAAGGGAAGCCGGGTTGCGATTGGACCTCGCCGATGCGGCATTTGCCGCCCTCAAGGAAAATCCGGGCAAATTCGCCATCGTGCCCAGTGATTTAGAAAAATCGGAAGTTTACCACCGCATCATTTCCCAAGACCCAAATACTCAAATGCCTCCCCCGGAGTCCAATCTGGCCTTGACGCAGGAAGAGATTGAGCTTATCAAACGATGGATCAAGGAAGGTGCTCAATATGAACCCCATTGGGCCTTTGTTCCTCCTAAAAAGGCCCCACTTCCAAAAGTGAAGGACGAAGATTGGCCAAAAAATGAAATCGACTATTTCACTTTGGCAAAGATGTCGCAAAAGGGACTTAAGCCGAATGAGACCGCGACCAAAGCTGAGTTGCTGAAGCGCATCAGTTTGGATATCACCGGCCTTCCGCCCACGCCGGAAATGATGGCCCAGTTTGAAAAAGATGAAAGTCCCGATGCTTACAGCAGAATGGTTGACCAACTGCTGGACAAACCGGCTTTTGGAGAAAAAATGGCCGTGCTTTGGATGGATATCGCTCGCTACTCCGATTCCTACGGATATCAAGACGACAACGTGCGCACCCAATGGCCCTATCGCGACTGGGTCATCCATGCATTCAACAACAACCTTCCTTACGACCAGTTTTTGACTTGGCAGCTTGCCGGCGATATGCTGCCCAATGCAACGAAGGAGCAGATTTTGGCCACCGCTTTCAACCGAAACCACAAGTATACCGAAGAAGGCGGCGTGATTCCCGAGGAATACCGCATTGAGTATGTCCTTGACAAGACTAATACCTTTAGCAAAGGAATCTTGGGCATTACGATGGAATGCGCCCAATGCCATGATCATAAATATGATCCGATTTCACAGCAGAACTACTACGAGCTTTTTGCCTTTTTCAATAACACACCAGAAAAAGGGTATGAAGGTGACGTATCCCAATCAAAACCTGCGAAGACACCGATTCTCTGGATCGAAAGGAATGACATCGACCAATTGCTGACCTTCATCAACCATCCCGATACCAGCAAGTTGATGGTATCGGTCATGGAAGAGTTGGACACGGTACGTACGACCTATATCCTGGCGCGGGGTGTCTACGACGCTCCCACAGTGCCAGTAAAGCCAAATACACCAGAAAGCATCCTCGATTTTGGGGAGAATTTTCCAAAAAACCGCCTCGGATTGGCCAAATGGACCACGGATGCCAAAAACCCACTGACCTCACGTGTATTTGTGAATTTGATGTGGCAGGAAATTTTTGGACAAGGTTTGGTCAAGTCTACCGGGGATTTTGGCATGCAGGGCGATCTGCCTTCGCATCCCGAGCTCTTGGATTGGCTGGCAGTTGATTTCAGGGAAAATGGCTGGGACACCAAGCGGTTGATCAAAAAAATACTGACTTCAGCCACCTATATGCAGTCCTCCAAGGTGGACCAGAAGAAGCTTTCAATCGATCCTGACAACAAGTACCTCGCCAGGGCGCCCCGGCTTCGGCTTACCGCCGAAAACGTGAGGGACCTGATGCTCGCCAGTTCAGGGCTTTTGGTTCCAAAAATCGGAGGACCAAGCGTGAAACCCTATCAGCCCGAAGGACTTTGGGAAGCGGCAACTTCCGGCCGGGGTGAATTAAAGACCTATAAACAGGACAAGGGCGAAAAACTATACCGCAGGGGTCTATACACCTTTATTAAGCTTACCTCCCCTCCGCCGATGCCTATCATATTCGATGGCTCCAACAGGGACCAATGCGAGGTAAACAGAGGGCGTACCAATACGCCGCTGCAGGCTTTGGTCATGCTGAACGATCCGCTGATGATGGAAGCCGCGCGTGTGTTGGCGACCAAAATCCATAAAGAAAAACCGGATGCTGAAGCCGGGATAGAGGAGGCTTTCCAACGAATCATGTGTCGAAAACCCTCCACCAAGGAGCTGGATATTTTAGTGTCCTATTTTGAAGAGGAAAATGAGCGGTTTGTTAATGAACCGGAAAAAGCAAAAGACTTGATGCAGGTAGGCGAATATCCCCTGGATGAAAAGGAAATCCACGCTGAATCCGCGGCACTGATGCAGGTGATTATGACAATTTACAATTTGGAAGAAGCCATTACCAAGGTATAATATGGAAAAAGAACAGTTGGAACACGGGTTGAACCAAAACAGGAGGAAGTTTCTTTCGAAGCTGAGTTTGGGAGTGGGAAGTTTGGCTTTAGGTAGTCTTTTGATTCCCGATTTGTTCAAAAGGAAACAGGAAGAGGATGCCCTATTTTCGGCAATCCCGCATTTTGCGCCAAAGGCGAAAAGGGTAATCTATCTTTTCCAAAATGGAGCGCCCTCCCAATTGGAAACATTTGACTACAAGCCCCTTCTCAATGAGCGCATGGGACAGGAACTTCCTGCCTCTATTCGCATGGGCCAAAGGCTAACGGGCATGACAGCGGGCCAGACAGCTTTCCCACTCGTGGGCTCTTATTATAAATTCAATCAGTACGGAGAATCAAGGGCATGGATTTCGGAGATCTTCCCCTACACTGCCAAGGTGGTGGATGACATCTGTATCATCAAGTCCATGCATACCGAAGCGATCAACCACGATCCCGCTTTGACGTTTTTCCAAACCGGAGCCCAAGTCGGCAACAGACCCAGCATGGGCGCTTGGTTGAGCTATGGTTTGGGTAGTGAAAACAACAACTTGCCGGCTTTCTGTGTGCTTCTGAGCCGTGGAAAGGGGAACGGGCAGGGCGTGTATTCCAAACTTTGGACCAATGGATTCTTGGAATCAGTCCACCAAGGTGTGCAATTTTCAGCCAGCGAAGATCCCGTCTTGTACCTCGGAGACCCCAAAGGCATGAGCCGTGAGGATCGTCGCAAGATGCTGGACAAGCTTTCAGAACTCAATTCCTTGAACTACGAATCCTATGGCGATCCCGAAATCCAAGCCAAAATCCAACAGTACGAAATGGCTTTCCGGATGCAGACGGCTGTGCCTGAAGTGACTGACATATCTTCGGAACCTGACAGCATCATCAAAATGTACGGACCTGATTGCTTGATTCCGGGTACGTATGCAGCCAATTGCCTTTTGGCCAGGAAACTATCCGAAAATGGCGTCCGCTTCGTCCAACTCTACCACCAAGGCTGGGACCAACACGGCAATCTGCCCAACGAGATGCGGGGACAAGCCAAGGATGTGGACCAGGCTTCGGCCGCATTGATTACGGATTTGAAACAAAGGGGGCTTTTGGACGAGACCTTGGTCATTTGGGGTGGTGAGTTTGGCCGGACCAATTACTGCCAAGGCACCATCAAAGTGGACAACTACGGACGCGATCACCATCCGCGCGCATTTTCGATTTGGATGGCGGGTGGTGGCGTGAAGCCAGGCATCGTCTATGGTGAGACGGACGAATTTGGCTACAACATCGTCGAAAATCCGGTCCATATCCATGATTTCCAAGCGACGATCCTCCATTTGATGGGTATCGATCATGAGAAAATGACCTATAAACATTTGGGTAGAAGGTACCGCTTGACTGACGTACACGGACATGTGGTAAAAGATATTTTGGTTTAAAAGTATTTGATTTTATGACTGAAAACCAAAGGATTATACCCATTCTAGAAAACGTCCTTATCGTACTCCATGGCATTGTCCTGATCCTTACCATCGGCCAAAACTTCATCAGCCTACCGGTGTTTTTGGAAGTGGTAGGAAGGATGCATCCCCTGCTACTGCATTTTCCGATCGTACTTCTTTTTCTGACAGGATTGCTTTTTTGGTACCCAAACTGGTTGGGCATCCAAACCAAATCGGCGTTGCGTTTCCTCTTTTTGGCGAGCTTGGTCTTGACTGGACTCACGGTCTTGGCGGGGCTATTTCTCAGCGCAGAGGGCGGATATGAAGAAGACCTGCTCTTTCCCCACCAATGGACCGGTTTAGGGGTTTTTTGGACGGGCACGCTATGGTATTTCTTTTGGACAAAGAATAAAATCCAAGCTGCCAAGTTCAGTTCGCTGTTTGCCTTGGCCCTGGTACTCGTAGCGGGGCATTTGGGTGCGAATATCACCCACGGTTCGGATTACCTTTTGGCACCGCTCGCAAAGTTGGAAGAAAAGCCCGAGGTGCCACTGGAAGAAGCATTGGCCTTTGACCACGTGATCAAACCGATTTTGGAACAAAAATGCATTTCCTGCCACGGCCCCAACAAGAAGAAAGGGGAGCTTAGGCTGGACGAAATGGAGTTTTTCCTCACGGGCGGGGAAACTGGGCCGGCTTTGGACAACGCCAATTGGGAAAAATCCTTATTGCTACACCGCATATTCCTGCCCATGGAAGATGAAGAACACATGCCACCCAAAGGCAAAATCCAATTGACCGAGCAGGAAATCGAACTGCTGCAGGCATGGGTCTTGGATTCTGCACGTTTTGACAAAAAGGTAAACCAGTATCCCCAAGAAAGCACCTTCTTCACCCTGGCCAAAGGTCTATTTGATGACAAAGACCGGAAAACCTATGACTTCCCCTTTGCCGATAAAGGCACTATAGCGAAGCTGAACAATGAATACCGGGTAATCCAGGCCATTTATCCGGATTCTCCCGGCTTACGGGTGAGTTTCTTTGGCAAGTCCCAATTCAATTCCAATTCCCTGGACGAACTCTCCAAAATCAGGGAGCAGGTCGTGGACCTCAACCTTCAAAACATGCCTTTGAAGGATGCTGATCTCGATAAATTGGCAAAATTCCCCAATCTGGAAACACTCAATCTCAACTTTACGGGCATCAACGGTTTCGGACTCAGCAGCTTGACCAAGCTCGAACACCTTCAAGAGCTATCTCTCAGCGGCAACCCCCTCTCGGAGGATGCTGTCAGCCATCTGGGTAAGATGCAAAACCTGGCTGAACTTTATGTATGGAATACGCAATTACCGGCGAGCCAACTCACGACTTTGAGCGCTTCCTTGCCCGACACCCGTGTCGAATCGGGATTCGAAGACGATGGCAGGCTTTACCAACTCAATGCGCCCGTCATTGAATCTGAAAAGACGATATTCCAGGACAAGGTGCAGGTGACGATGAAGCACCCGATCGGATCGGTGAAAGTATTCTACACACTGGACAATTCCACTCCCGACAGTTCCAATCATATCGTCTATGAAGGTCCGTTTTTCCTCGAAAAGAGCGCAAACCTCAAAGCCAGAGCATTTGCACAAGGCTGGCTGGGCAGTCCCGAACGACAGACTGTTTTCCTGAAATCAGGCATCCGACCAGACCAAATTAGTCTAACTTACCCGCCAAGTGACCGCTATAAAGGCAAAGGCGCTGAAACGCTTTTTGATTTGGAAAAAGGAGACATCGACTTCAGTTCAGGCAATTGGCTGGGATTTAAGGACACACCCTTTGAGATAGAGCTAGGGTTTGCAGACCCAAAAGAGATTCAAAACATTGCCTTTAGTTTGCTATCTGCGGAAGGTTCTTACATCTTCCCTCCGGCCAAGGTGGAAATCTGGGTTGCTGATGAAAGCGGAAATTTCCAAGTCCTGAGTTCGGAAACACCCGAGATGCCTACGCAGGTACGAGAAAGCCAACTATTTCTCAAAGAGTATCCTATCCAAAAGAGCGGCGTACGGAAGGTCAAAGTTCGGCTCTCCCCTATCAATCCGATCCCAAGCTGGCATCCCGGCGCAGGTCAAAGGGGTTGGGTATTCGTGGACGAAATCCTCATCAACTGATCATGGAAGCCTACAAGCAATACTGGGAGCAAATCAGCCAAAAAGTCGCTGCCCTGCCCCAACAATCTGAAAAAATCGAATTGGCTGCCAAGTGGGTAGCTGAGGCTTTGGGTCAAGGCGGATTCATCTACACCTCGGGGACAGGACATTCACATATTTTTGCTGAGGAGATATATTACCGTGCGGGAGGATTTGCCCGGGTCAGGCCGATCTTGGACGAGGCGCTGATGCTGCACAAGGACGCATCACGCAGCACAGAAATGGAGCGACTCAGCGGCTATGCAGAGCAGCTGCTGCAGGACTATCCCATCGGGCCAAAGGACGTATTTATCATCTCTTCCAATTCTGGACGCAATACCGTCAGCATAGACATGGCCATGATCGCTAAGTCCGCGGGTGCCAAGGTCATCGTCATCACCAACCTCCAACATAGCCAATCCGTGGCTTCAAGGCATCCCTCCGGCCTCAAACTTTATGAAGTAGCGGATGTGTTTTTTGACAACTTGGGCGAAATCGGTGATGCGGCGGTGTCCATTCCCGGATATCCCTACAAAGTCGGCCCCACTTCCACCATTATCGTGACTATGCTGCTGCAGGGCATCATGGTGCAAGCCGCAACACTTATGGTGAAGAATGGCCAAGATCCCGAGATTTTCAGCAGCTCCAACGCCGACGGTGCCGAAGCCTACAATGACGCCCTGATAGCGAAGTACAAGGGGGTGATTAAGGGGCTGTGAGGGATTAGAAGCGAGATGCGAGAAGCGAGATGCGAGAAGCGAGAGACTAGTGACATGTCCTGAAATAGCTTGACAGAAGAGGTCAGACTAAAATCAGGTTAAATATGACAAAAACGGTTCGGGAATTCAAGCGGTACAGTATTGGCTTCAAGAAGCATGTGGTTGAGGAGTTGGA
>NZ_JAKEVZ010000015.1:0-101100 GCF_021491425.1 Mariniradius sediminis
ACCTCTTCCCATCCCGAACAGAGAAGTTAAGCCCTGCAGCGCCGATGGTACTGGGGTCGCACCCGGGAGAGTAGGCCGCCGCCACAACATCCAAAGCCAGCAATCTCTGCTGGCTTTTTGCTTTTTAGGCCTCTGGCAAAATCACTTGAGAAACGGATTATTCTAGGAGCTATCAGTCTTTCAAATCGAAACGAGTTGTGTACGGATTCTTAATTGTACGGATGGCTTGCCAAATTGAAAAGCTTGGGAGGAAGACTATCTTTCTTAAAAGTTAAGGAGCATGTGATAGGCGATTCAGCATCCCCTCACTAAACAAAAAATCGCTTGAGAGCGTCAAGCGATTTTTTGTAAATCCAGTATTGTAGCGATTAATTAACTCCCACACATTTCACAATCTTCCGGATTGTCCAACGAGCAAGCTATCGCACCCTGTTTTTGGGATTTGGTCAAATCCATCGTTGGTGTTTGAGCCACAACAGTCTTTTCGGGTTCCAATGCTGATTTGTCTACTGTAAACTGGATCGCAGCAGCAGCAGCCTGGGATCTCAAATAATACATGCCTGTCTTCAGCCCTTTTTTCCAAGCATAAAAATGCATGGATGTTAGTTTACCAAAGTTTGGATCCTGCATGAATACGTTCATACTTTGGGATTGACAGATATATGCCCCTCTATCGGCTGCCATGTCGATGATTACCCTTTGGGATAGCTCCCAAACAGTCTTGTAGATGTCTTTGATGTTTTGCGGAATTCCGGGTACGTTTTGAACAGATCCATTTGCAGCGATCAGACGGTTTTTCATTGTGTCGTTCCAAAGCCCCAGTTTGATCAAATCCTTCATCAAATGCTTATTGACGACAATAAACTCTCCCGAAAGCGTTCGTCTCGTATAGATGTTGGAAGTATATGGTTCGAAACATTCGTTGTTACCAAGAATCTGGGACGTGGATGCTGTAGGCATTGGAGCGACGAGAAGTGAATTTCTCAAGCCATGCTGAATAACATTCACTTTCAGTTCATCCCAATTCCATCTGCCAGACTTTGGAGTTACCCCCCACATATCAAATTGAAGGATTCCCTTGGATGCTGGTGAGCCTTCAAAGGTCTCGTAGGAACCTTGTGTCTTGGCCAATTCCATGGATGTTTCGACCGCAGCGTAGTAGATCGTCTCAAAAATATCCTCGTTCAATCCTTTTGCCTCAGCTGAATCAAACGGCATTCTCAACATGATAAACGCGTCTGCCAAACCTTGAACGCCTAGCCCAATTGGCCTATGCCTGAAGTTAGACCTGCGGGCTTCTTCGACAGGATAATAGTTGATATCGATTACTTTGTTGAGGTTTCGAGTCGCAACTTTCGTTATCTCATACAACTTATTGTGATCAAAGAACAACTTGCCGTCTGGGCCTTCAGTAACAAACTTTGGCAATGCGATTGAAGCGAGGTTACAAACCGCCACTTCATCAGGGGCTGTGTATTCAATAATTTCGGTACAGAGGTTAGAAGACTTGATAGTTCCGAGATTCTGTTGGTTAGACTTCTTGTTGGCCGAGTCCTTATAAAGCATATATGGTGTTCCAGTCTCGATTTGGGATTCCAAAATCTCAAACCAAAGTTCTTGGGCTTTTACTACTTCCCTCGCCCGGCCTTCCTTCTCGTATTTTTCATACAGCCTTTCAAATTCTTCCCCATGGCAATCTGCCAATCCCGGGGCTTCATTTGGACAAAACAGCGACCATTCGTCATTTTGCTCCACCCGTTTCATGAATAAGTCTGGGATCCACATGGCATAGAACAGATCTCTAGCCCGCATTTCTTCTTTCCCGTGGTTTCTTTTCAATTCAAGAAAATCCTTCACGTCCGCATGCCATGGCTCTAGGTAAATAGCAAAGCTTCCCTTTCTCTTGCCGCCTCCTTGGTCCACGTAGCGAGCAGTCATGTCAAAATTTCTGAGCATTGGAACAATACCGTTGGATACGCCGTTTGTTCCCCTGATATAGCTCCCTTTTGCCCGGATATTGTGGATGGAAAGCCCTATGCCTCCGGCGGATTGTGAAATCTTGGCGCACTGCTTCAAGGTGTCATAAATGCCATCGATGCTGTCATCTTTCATCGTTAACAAGAAGCAGGAAGACAATTGTGCCTTTGGAGTCCCTGCATTGAAGAGCGTTGGGGTGGCATGCGTAAACCATTTTTGGGAGAGCAAATGGTAGGTTTCTATAGCGGAATCAATATCCTCTTTGTGGATGCCTACTGCGACGCGCATCAGCATGTGCTGTGGACGCTCGACCACTTTGCCATCCAATTTGATCAGGTAACTTTTTTCCAAGGTTTTGAATCCAAAGTAATCGTAGTCAAAATCCCTTGTGTAATCGATTGCCTCATCCAATTTGGCTGCGTGGTTTTTCACTACTCCATAAACGTCGGGGGCGATCAATGCCGCATTTTCCCCCGTTTTTGGGTTAATGTAGGTATACATCCTCTTCATGGTATTTGAAAAGGACTGTGATGTTGTCTTATGGAGATTGGAAATAGCGATGCGTGCCGCCAACACTGCATAATCCGGGTGTTTCACGGTCAAGGACGCGCAAACCTCAGCCGCCAAGTTATCCAATTCGGAGGTCGTTACTCCGTCATAAAGGCCGTCGATGACCTTTTTTGCAACTTCAATGGGATGGATGTATCGTGAATCCAAGCCATAGCAAAGGTTTTCGATCCTAGTCGTGATCTTGTCAAATCTTACCGATTCCCGGCGTCCGTCTCTTTTTATTACTAGCATGATTGAAGATTTTGGGTTGGTTTTGGTGGTTATAAATTAGAAGTCTTCGCCGATGCTGAATCGGTTGACTTCTACAGTTTCTTTTGATTTCATCACTCCAGCTTTCTGATAGTCACCCACTCGTTTTTCGAAGAAGTTGGTTTTTCCTTGCAGTGAAATCATATCCATAAAATCAAACGGATTGGTGGAGTTCCATACCTTAGCACAGTCTAGTTCGACCAAAAGTCTGTCAGCAACGAACTCTATATACTGGCACATCAAGTCAGAATTCATACCAATAAGCTTCACAGGCAGTGCGTCCGTCACAAATTCCTTTTCGATGGCCACCGCATCCATGATGATTCGAGTGACAGTCTCTTTAGGCAAGTGGTTGACGACGTGCTTGGTGTATAGATGGCAAGCAAAGTCACAGTGCAACCCCTCGTCCCTGGAAATTAGCTCGTTCGAGAAAGTCAAGCCCGGCATGAGGCCCCGCTTCTTCAGCCAGAATATCGAGCAGAAAGAGCCAGAGAAGAAAATACCCTCTACCGCAGCAAATGCAATCAATCTCTCTTGGAAGTTCCCGTTGTCAATCCACCTCAACGCCCACTCTGCCTTCTTCTTGATGCAGTCGATGTGCTCTATAGCGTGGAGTAGCCTATCCCTTTCCACAGCGTCTTTGATATAGGTATCGATCAAGAGGCTGTAGGTTTCGGAATGGATGTTTTCCATGGCTATTTGGAATCCGTAAAAGAATTTAGCCTCCGTATACTGCACCTCTGCCACAAAGTGTTCTGCGAGGTTTTCATTTACGATCCCATCGCTAGCAGCAAAAAACGCCAATACATGGGAAATGAAGTGACGCTCTCCGTCGTTGAGGTTTTTCCAGTCACGCAAATCCTGGCTCAGGTCTATCTCTTCAGCCGTCCAGAAACTCGCCTCTGCCTTCTTATAAAATTTCCAAATATCATCGTGCTGGATTGGGAATAAAACAAATCTGTCTTTGTTTTCTTGGAGAATAGGTTCTACGTGTTGCATTGCTTTTACTTGTTTGGTAAATCTTTGATTTTTCGAATCAAAAGGTCTCTAACATTCTCTGGTAAGTACTGGAAAGAAAAGGCCGTCTTTTTCAGAACAGCCTCGTACAAATATGGTCAACAAATACTAGAAATAAAACAGCAAATTGTGCGAAATGATTCGTTTTTTGACTTATATTCAAATATTTTATAAAAATCTGTATTTAAGTATATTAAGTGTATTTAAATAAAGTTTAACTTAAATTAAAAATGCTCTAAATCAGGTATAAATTTTTTTTTGAGGTTAGAAAACTTTTTTTCAGCCATATTTTCGATTTATATTTTTGAACATTGGTCAATTCGATAATTTGTTTTGTTTATGATGAGATTTCATCCTCAATCGCATGCGGTAGCCTTGGAAATTCGTCATTTTCCTTGGGTAATTTCGTGGGCTGGCTTTGTCGACCTGATTATAAAACAAGAGGATAGCGCCGGTTTGACTTGACGTATTGCAGGACTGAATTTACTTGCGAAACTGGTTTTTGATTTCACCAAACAATTGTTATATTTGCACCTCAATTTCCTAATGCATCTCATTTATATATGTACGCAATTGTAAACATCGCTGGAACGCAGTTTAAAGTAACAAAAGATCAGCAACTCTATGCACCAAAAATGCAAGGTGAAGCTGGCGCGTCCGTGGAATTTGATCAGGTATTGTTGGCAGACGACAATGGCACTGTATCAATAGGGGCACCAACTATCGCAGGTGCCAAGGTATCCGGGAAAATCCTGGATCACGTAAAAGGTGACAAAGTAATCGTCTTCAAAAAGAAAAGGAGAAAAGGTTACAAGAAGAAAAACGGTCACAGACAGCAGTTCACCAAAATTTTGATCGAAAACATCACAATCTAAGGTTTCACAGGAAATCATAAACGAATAATACTATGGCTCACAAAAAAGGTGTAGGTAGTTCCAAGAACGGTAGAGAATCACATTCCAAAAGACTTGGCGTAAAGATATTCGGTGGACAGGATGTAGTTGCCGGTAATATCATTGTAAGACAACGAGGTACAAAGCACCACCCGGGAGAAAACGTTGGGATCGGAAAAGATCACACGCTTTTTGCTTTGGTTGATGGCAAGGTGGCTTTCAAGAAAAAATATGATGGCAAATCTTACATCAGCGTACTTCCATCTGAAGCATAATTAGCATTCGCTAAAAAAAGCAAAAAGGCTTCCCAAACGGGAGGCCTTTTCTTTTTTGTGTCAGTTGATTTGAAGAATTGTAGAAGGTGGGAACCCGAGCCGCGATAACTCGGGAATCGCGGCCGTTTTAGTGATTTTTTCACCAACAGTAATTTTTTTTATGGGAATCATTATCGCTTGGATTAAATTGAAGTCCACTAAACTCGAAAATCTGCTATGTATAAAACCTTTAGAAATATCCTGCTCATAGGATTTTTGTTGGCATTTGGATTTCAATATGAAACCCAAGGGCAATCATATGATGAGAAACTCTACGACGCCGTCCAATGGCGTTCGATCGGCCCGCACAGAGGCGGACGTTCTGCTACGGCAGTTGGGGTCAAGTCCGAGCGAAATACCTTCTACTTCGGGGCCACAGGCGGCGGGGTATGGAAAACGACAGACGGTGGGAAAACCTGGGAGAACGTATCAGATGGATTTTTCGGAGGTTCAATCGGTGCCGTCGCCGTTTCTGAGTCAGATCCAAATATCCTCTATGTCGGTGGCGGAGAGAAGACAGTCAGGGGTAACGTCTCCTACGGATATGGTTTTTGGAAAAGTGCCGATGCCGGAAAAACCTGGACCCATTTGGGCATGGAAGAAACCCGCTTTGTTTCTAGAATCCGAATTCATCCAAGCAACCCTGACATTGTGTATGCAGCGGTTTTGGGGGATATCTTCAAGCCTACGGACATGCGGGGTGTGTACAAATCTGTGGATGGTGGAAAAACCTGGGAAAGGACGCTTTTTGTAAGCCCGACAGCAGGTGCCGTGGATTTGGTGATAGATCCGAAAAATCCGCTCGTGATGTTTGCGACTACATGGGAGGTCAAACGCACGCCGTATAGTTTGGAAAGCGGCGGCCCAGGTTCCAAGATGTTCAAAAGCACCGATGGTGGTGAGAATTGGACTGATATTTCCTCGAACAAAGGTCTGCCATCCGGTCTTTTGGGAATTATCGGCGTCACAATCTCCCCGGTCAATTCCAATCGTATTTGGGCAATCATAGAGAACTTGGACGGTGGCGTATTTCGCTCGGATGACGGCGGTGCCACTTGGGAAAAAACCAACGATGACCGAAACCTTAGGCAGCGGGCTTGGTACTATAGCAGAATTTATGCTGATACCAAAAGCGATAGCACGGTCTATGTCCTCAACGTCAGCTATCACAAATCCACTGACGGCGGCAAAACCTTTAAAAGTGCAAATGCCCCCCACGGAGACCACCACGATCTTTGGATCGATCCAAATGACAATCAGCGCATGGTCATGGCTGACGACGGTGGCGCACAGGTTTCCTTTGACGGAGGGACCTCGTGGACTACTTATTTTAACCAACCCACGGCGCAGTTTTACCGCGTGACGACCGACAACCATTTTCCCTACAGAATCTATGGAGCACAGCAGGACAATTCAACCCTCCGCATCAGCCATCGCAATGAAGGGAGTGGAATCACGGAAGAAGATTGGGAAGAAAGTGCCGGCAGCGAGTCAGGATGGCTGGCCGTGGATCCTTTGGATAACGATATCGTCTATGGGGGCAACTATGGTGGTCTACTCCAAATGCTCAACCACCGCACCGGCGCTGCACGCAACGTGAACGTATATCCCGACAACCCAATGGGTCACGGTGCTGAGGGAATGAAGTACAGGTTCCAATGGAACTTCCCGATCTTTTTCTCGCCACACAATCCCAAGGTTCTATATACGACCTCCAATCAGTTCCACAGATCTACGAATGGAGGCCAGTCATGGGAGACCTTTAGCCCTGATTTGACTAGAAATGCAAAGGAAAAGCTAGGACCTTCTGGAGGACCGATTACAAAAGACAACACTTCCGTCGAGTATTACTCCACGATTTTTGCGGCGACCGAATCACCGGTACAGCAGGGAGTACTTTGGGCCGGTTCTGACGATGGTCTCGTGCACGTGTCCAAAGACAATGGAAAAACCTGGGAAAATGTCACGCCAAAGGAATTACCTGAATGGACCCAAGTCAATAGCATGGAAGGTCATCCGTTTGAAGCAGGAGGATTGTATTTTGCCGCGACGGCCTACAAGAACGGGGATTTCGCACCTTATCTGTTTAAGACCACGGATTATGGAAAGACTTGGACAAAAATCGTCAACGGAATCAACGCCCAGCATTTCACAAGGGTAGTTCGGGCTGATCCTGTGAAAAAGGGAATTCTCTACGCCGGCACCGAGACTGGCATGTACATTTCCTTCAATGACGGGGCTGATTGGAAGCCCTTCCAGTTAAACCTACCGATCGTCCCGATCACGGACTTGGCGATAAAGCAAAATAACCTGATCGCTGCGACCCAAGGCAGAAGTTTTTGGATCATCGACGACTTGACAGTTATCCATCAGTTGAATGACCAGATTGCCGCAAAGCCTTTCCACCTCTATAAGCCACAGGACTCTTACCGTATAGACGGCGTGAAGAGAGAATCCAAAACTGCAGGAACCAATCGACCAGGCGGAGTTTTGGTGTATTTTCACTTGAAAGATTCCGCTAGGGAAGAACTTCGGATCGAGTTTCTCGACAAAGCCGGCAATCTCATCCGGGAGTTTTCCTCCAAAGGAATCGAAAAGGACACTTTGAAATACAAGCTTGGCGCTAATGAATTTAACTGGAACCTGAGAGTACCGGACGCAAAGGGCTTTGAAGGAATAATCATGTGGTCAGGGCCGCTAAGGGGACCGAAAGTCGTACCGGGGGAATACATAGTGAAACTTACTGTAGACGGAAAGTCCGAACAGCAAAGCTTCAAAGTGTTACCAGACTTGAGGTATGAGGCAAGCCAAGAAGACCTACAGGCCCAATATGATTTCTTGTTGCAGGTCCGGGACAAATTGACCGAGACGCATGAGGCCATCATTTCCATCCGTCAGTATCGGGATAAACTGAATGCGCTTGCGACCGAAAAGCCGGGACAAAAGCGTCGGATCGAGCCTGTAGTCAAGAGCATTACCGCGATCGAACAGGAGCTTTACCAAACCCAAAACCGAAGCGGTCAAGATCCGCTGAATTTCCCCATCAGGCTCAACAATAAGTTGGCGCATTTGAATGTGATTGTCGGGACGGGCGAATGGCGTCCAACCGATGGCGCGGAAGCCGTGAGGGTGGAAATCACAAGACAGATCGACGTCCAACTGGCCAAGTTCAGGGATATCGAGAAAAATCAAATTTCGAAGCTCTTGGATATCAATGACCTGAGTCAGCCGATTTCCAAGAAATAGCATAAAATCCCCGGTCGCAGTATCGGGGATTTTTCTTTCCAAAAAGTTTCTGCGAATTAAAATTGGGCCAATCCCCTAATTTTACTATTCTCAAAATGGATATTGGGAAATTCGAATTCGGCATTTGTCATATTTTTAAAATGACTCTTTTAACATTTATTTGGAGAATATTCAATTGAGAAAATCAAATCGGAACTATATTTAAAAACATTTTCATTATCGTTTGACCAAAGTAACCTAAAAGTATTGTACTATGAATTACACGGAAAATTACAAAGGAATCAAAATAGATGTGCAAGCTCCGCAGGTCGATCTGCCCGACGGTGTGCAGGCTCAAATAAGGAAGGCCATTGACAAACTTTCAAGATTTACCCAAAATATCAATGCGGTTGATTTGTATTTCAATGTGTCTGGGAAAGGAAAGACAGCCGAGAGGATCTTGGGAATGCGGGTTGGTGTTCCCGGTCCCGATGTGTTTTCAGAGGAGAAAGGGAAAGATCGCTGGAATACGATGCTGCGTGCCGTGACAGACAAGAATATCAGACAGCTCCAAAAAGACAAATAAATTATTGGAAGCCGCTCAAACGAAGAAACTTCAGGTCAAAAAAGCCTGAAGTTTTTTATTTGTTCAACAAACTGGACCGCCGTTTGGGGTGCCAAAATCAGAATCGCCACAATCCCAAAAAGCGCCCCAAACAAGTGCGCGTCATGGTTGATGCCATCGTTTCCTTTTTTCGACTGCACGATCGAATAGATCAAAAACAGGCCTCCCAATGCAAAACCGGGAAGGCAAATAATCCCGAATAGGCAGATATCAGAGAGTGGCATCAGCAAGATGCTGCCAAAAACAGTCGCCGCCACGCCGCCTGATGCGCCCAATGCCCGGTAATATCCGTGCTCCCGGTGCTTGAAATAGGTTGGGCTATCTGCCACCACGACGGCACCAAAGAAAAACCCAAGGAACCCGAGTATTCCCAAGCTCGGTCCAAATTGGTACAAGAAAAACCGTTCGATGATCCCGCCAAAGAAATAGAGCGTAAACATGTTGAAAAACAAGTGCGTGGAATCCTTGTGGATTAGACCTGAAAGTACAAACCTGTCCCACTGATTGGATTGGTGGATTTTCTTGGGAATGAACATCCACCGTTCCATCATGGCAGGGCGTTGCCACGCGAGATAGGAAGTCAATGCGGTGAAAATGATCAGGACAATGGTAGCCGATAAATCCATAAGATGCTATTTTTCCCGATTGGCCAGGTCCTGGGTCAGTTGAAGCAAAAGTGCCTTCATCTTTGGATTCGGTACTTGAAGGCTGGAGAATTGGCCAAATCCTTTCTCAAAGTATTGATGCATTTTGGCTTCCGTAAGTTCACGGATACCCAAAGCATCATAGATTTTGGTCACCGCCGCGACTTTTTCTTCCTTGTCAAATTCCCTTGCACTGATCCACTTTTCCAAAATTTCTTGATTTTCTCCGTTAGCGAGATCTTTTGCTTTGATCAGCAGAAAGGTCTTCTTGTTGGAAATTATATCTCCGCCGACCTGTTTGCCAAATTTCGCCTGATCCGCATACACGTCAAGCAGATCGTCTTTGAGCTGAAACCCGATGCCAATATTCACACCAAAATCGTAGAGCCGCTGGGAGTCCGCATCCGGTGCACCTGCTAGTATCGCCCCATATTGCAGTGCATATCCCAGCAAAACGGCGGTTTTCAACCTAATCATATCGATGTAGGCTTCCTCAGAGACGGAATCCCGGCTTTCGAAGTTCATGTCGTGCTGTTGTCCTTCGCAGACTTCTGCAGCGGTTTTGTTAAAGAGTCGCATGACGCTTGGAAGCTTTTCTTTCTCCGCTTCCAACAGCATATCGTAAGCCTTTACGAGCATGACATCGCCCGATAGAATGGCAATGTTTGGATTCCATTTTTCATGAACGGTAGCCTTTCCCCTTCGCAGGGGGGCATTGTCCATGATGTCGTCGTGCATCAGGGTGAAGTTGTGGAAAACCTCCACAGCCGCTGCCGGTGTGAGGATTTTTTCGTAGTCATCACGATAAAGTGAATAAGCCAACAGCGTCAGCAGTGGGCGGATGCGCTTGCCGCCCAGGTTCATGATGTAGGATATCGGCTCGTAGAGCTCTATGGGTGATTGTCCGTACTTATAAGTTTGGATATGTTTTTCGAAATCCCCGAGGATCTTATCTACGCTTTCTTTGTTTCGGTCCATTATCTGCAAATTCCAGGTCTATGGTTCTTCTATCAATATCAGTGTTAACTACCCGGACGGATACTTTGTCGCCCAAAGTGATCATTTTTTTGGTTTTGGAGCCAATCAGGCGCATGTTTTTTTCATCGAAATCGTAGTAATCGTCATTCATGTCAGCCACACGGACCAGTCCTTCGCATTTGGTTTCGGTGATTTCCACATAAACGCCCCATTCAGTCACGCCGCTGACGATTCCTTCATAGTCTTTCTCTTCGGCCAATGACATGTATTCGACTTGCTTGTACTTGATGGAGGCGCGTTCGGCGTCCGCAGCACGTTTTTCCCTTTCGGACGAATGCACGCATTTTTCCTCCCAGGGATCGGGGTCAGGCGATTTTCCATTGTCCAGATAATGCTGCAAAAGCCTGTGCACCATCATGTCAGGATACCTTCTGATGGGTGAAGTAAAGTGGGTATAATGCGCAAACGCAAGTCCAAAGTGCCCTTTTGCCTCGGTGGTGTACTTGGCCTTCGCCATGCTGCGGATCGCCAATTGCTCGAGGACGTTTTGCTCGGGTTTGCCGACGATTTCATCCATCAGTTGGTTGAGTGCCTTGGATATCTTGGCTCCCTCGGAGATTTTGAGGTCATGCCCGAATTTTTTGGCAAAGGTCGCGAAAGTCTCCAAACGCTGCAGGTCCGGGAAATCGTGGATACGGTACACAAAGGTATCCTTGCCTTTATCCTTATTGTAGATAAATTCCGCCACGGTCCGGTTGGCCAATAGCATGAATTCCTCAATCAGCTTGTGGATATCTTTCCTCTCCTTGACCATCAGGCCCAGGGGCTTTCCCTTTTCATCCAATTTGAATTTGACTTCCACGGTCTCAAAGTTAACCGCACCCTTATCAAACCTGCGTTTGCGGAGTTTTTTGGCGAGATCGTTGAGAATGGTGAGTTCTTGGTAGAAATCACCGCTTTGGTTGTCGATATTTTCTTGGCCTTCTTCATAGGCAAACCGGCGATTGGAATGGGTCACCGTCCGGCCAATCCAATGCTTGACCACGTCCGCATTTTCGTCCATCTCAAACACGCAGGAAAAGGTCAATTTGTCCTCGTTGGGACGCAGGGAGCAAAGTCCGTTGCTTAGCCTTTCCGGCAGCATCGGGATTGTCCTGTCTACCAAATACACCGAGGTCGCCCGGTCAAAGGCCTCTTTCTCCAATTGGGTCTTGGGCTTGACATAGTAGGTGACGTCGGCAATGTGCACGCCGATTTCATAATTGCCATTGGGCAGGACCTGATAGGAGATCGCATCGTCAAAGTCCTTCGCATCCACGGGGTCAATGGTGAACGTGGGCACATCCCGCATATCCCGACGGCTTTGGATTTCCTGCTGTGGGATGGCTTCCGGGATGGCATTTGCTTCTTCCTCTGGACCGCTGGGGTACTCAAAAGGCAAACCAAACTCAGCCATGATAGAGTGGATCTCGACTTCGTGCTCGCCTGCTTTTCCCAAAACACGGATGACCTTACCCGTCGGATTTTTGTCATCCTCCCGCCATTCGCTGAGCTTGACGACGAC
Source organism: Mariniradius sediminis (assembly GCF_021491425.1). Classification (NCBI taxonomy): domain Bacteria; kingdom Pseudomonadati; phylum Bacteroidota; class Cytophagia; order Cytophagales; family Cyclobacteriaceae; genus Mariniradius; species Mariniradius sediminis. The sequence goes on from NZ_JAKEVZ010000015.1 coordinate 12,057, forward strand.
TTTTTGGTTGTGTTCGGCACCCTTCAAATCGCCCCTGTGGACAAAAATGTCGTGGTGCATTTTCTTGAAATCCGGGACCACAAAGGCATAGCGCGGGGAAATCTCCACCCTGCCGACGAATTCATCCCGGACACGGTTGACGATTTCTAGGACTTTTCCTTCGATTCGTCCGCTAGAACCTTTGGTCGGATACACCATGATTCTGACCCGGTCGCCATCAAGCGCATGCTTGAGATCGGCTTCCTTGATCATGATATCCTCCTCGATGCCATGCTTCGGGTCGGGCTTGATAAAGGCAAACCGCGGGTTGACATAGTCCACTTCGCCTTCGATGAACTCAGGTTCTTTGATCGAGGCAAAATAGTTCCTCGGACTTTTTGAAATGGACCCTGCCGCGGCCAGCTTGTGCATCGTCGGTTCGACGGCACCTTTGGCGACTGAATCCCGAATTTCGAGTTTTTTGATGATTTGTTTGGCGTTGAACTCCTGTCCAAAATGGTTGTCGAGGAAGCTCATGATTTTTCTGGCCAATTGGGCGGTATCCACCACTTTCCCTCCTTGTTTTCCTTTTTTACCGCCTCTGTCTGATTTTCTACCCATAGTAGTTTATTTCCAATTGTTTGTTTGCAGGCCTTCGATATGTCTGAAATGGCCCAAGTTGTTTGTAATCAATTCTAAATTGTGTTGGATCGCGATGCCTGCGATGAGGATATCAACCTCGCCTATTGAAATTCCTTTGCGCTTGAGTTCCGCATAAATCCTTGAGGAAATTTTGATGGATTCTCTCGAGGTTGGTAAAATCTCGCACTTGGAAAGGAAATCATCGAATTTTTCGATCCTTTTTGTGGCATTGCGATAATACAAACCACGGAGAATCTCAAAAATTGTCAGTTCCGCGATTGTGAGGCGGCGATGTGCGGAAATGTAAAGCGCTACCGCTCGCGATGTGTTCTCATCATCATCGAAAAAATTCAACAACGTGTCCGTGTCCAAAATCGCCTTTTCCAAATTCAACTGTTCTTTGATCCTTCAAGTCGTATTTGCGGCAGTCTTGTCGTAAGATCTAGCTTAAAATCCTCATCCATGTCCTTTAAAAAACCCCTGAATGACATGATGTTTTCGATATTGGAATGCTCCTTTTCCAACGCATTGATTATCGACTCCAACGTAGCCAAATCCTTTTCACTCCACTTTTCCAGTTTGTGGCTGATTCGATTTTTGATCTCCTCGGCTGTGTTTTCTTTCATCACTTTCAGGATTTTTGATAAAGTTAAGAAAAACCATGGGCATCCTGATACGGCTTCCAATAACTTAATCTGTAATTAAATTTTGGGCAGAAAAGTTCATTTACCCAATATTCAGCCATTGGTCCAAACTGGAATTCCAGCTTGGAAAGCCTCATTCCTCCTGTTTATCCGTATCGACCCATACCAGTTCCGACACATTTTGGTAGGCTTGCATGGCGAGGTAAATCTGCGCCGTTACCCATACGTCCCGCAGGCAATACTGCCGTATCGTCTCTATATCGCCTTTGAGATAATAGGTTTCATTGACTTGGCTGCCGTCGATTCCTTCCTTGGAGGTCGGTATGTCGAAGATCGCTGCCAGCAGTTCGAGCCGCGTGTAGTGCTTGTAGTCCCCAAAGCGCCACAGCTCCATGGTATCCAAATGCCGAATTTCCCAGGGCTTTTTGCCTGCGATCTGAAGGGGTTCGGGCAGGGGGATCTTGTTGACAAGCAGCCGGCGGCAGAGGTAGGGAAAGTCAAACTCCTTGCCGTTGTGGGCGCACAGGGTCCACTTCTTCTTGGACAACAAAGCCGCAAATCCCGCCAATGTTTCCTGTTCGCTGTCTTCGCAAAAGCTCTTGGTCCTGAATTCGACTTTGTCTGAGTTGGGGTCGATATGGAAATAGCCCACACCGATACAGATCACTTTTCCGAATTCGGCATAGATGCCGGCTTTCTGGAAGAAAAAATTCCCTGCTTGGTGTTCGGACTCGGGTCCCAGGATATGTTTTTCCTTTTTGGTCCATTCTTCCTGTAGGCGCTCGGGCAATTGCTCAAAATCCGCTTCCAAAGAAGCAGTCTCAATATCCAAAAAGAGGATGTCTTTCCATTCGGGGTGAAAGGTTCCCATAGGCATTTGATTTAAGACGGAAAATTATCACCTAAATCTATCGAAATAATTTGATTAATTGAAGGAGAAAAAATAAGAGAACCGCTAACAGGGAGCCTATTACCGTTATTTGAGTGATCAGGTATTTGTATTTTGACTTTATTTCGACCCGACCCAAATACTGAATTTTCGTTCTTGCTAAACCTTTCGGCAGCCATCTGTAATTCGAATAGTTTTCTGCCATGAATTCAAAATAACGGTTGTCGTGAGTTACTATTCTCACATGATCAGTGAGGCCGAATCGGGTATAAATTTCTCTTTTTTCATATCCCTTTATTTCCTTGATAGGGACCATGGTTTTTCTTTTCGTCAACCACGTTTTTATTTCGATGTGGTTGTCTGCTACGAGTAAGGATTTACTGGAGTTATCGAAAACGTAAACAAAGAACGAAAAACCGATCGTTGCACCGACAAATAACCAAATGTACCCGGCCTCATTGGTAATTACGAACCGAGAAATCGCCAAACAAACAAGGAAAAGAAACCAGGCAAGTACCGTAATTTCAAAATAGGGAAGCTTCCTTTTCAAAGTGAAAAGCACTTTCTCTTCGGTTTTTTGGGAGCTTCGTTTCATAAATTCGATTTTTCATCCTTTCGAAAAACAATTCCAAACGTTTGTATTTGCCAAGGTGAACACCAAATAGGTGTTAGAAAACAGTTTGATAATCGTCTCAATCTTTTGAGCATATGTATGATACCAAATCTTACCTATGCAGCACCCCTTCCAAACCCAAATCCGGTATAAAGCTGATATTGGCAGGGTTCATGCTGCCCTCTGTAAAAATGAATTTCTTGTCAAAAATTTGGTCCAGGATGTAGTAGCTAACCCAAAATTCATTGTGTAGTGCAAACAGCGCCGGATCAATCGGCTCGATCTTGGCGATGGATTGTGGGCCCAATTCCTTGATCATATGGCGAAGCACGGAGGTTCTCCTTTGCTCTCCGCCGATAAAACCATAACCCTTGGAAGTGATCATCACGGTATTGAGTTCGATCAGGTTGTGGTTGATGATATAGACCGACCACTCGGTTTGACCCTCGATTACTTCCTTTGCGATCGCCAATTTGACCCCAGCAACGGGGTGGAATTCAATGTCTTTTTTCATTTTTTAGACTGAAGACAATAGACTTTAGATATGAGACTTCGTGAAAAAAGGCGGATTTTGTTCAACTGTAGACATTACATCCGTCATTTGAAATTTCAAGGCTTTGGTGATTCAATCTCCATTCCGAACAACGCGGCAAGGTGTCTTTTGACTTTTCCCTTGACTTCGTCCTCGTCGATTTTCTTGCCCAGTTCCAGGTGCATGGAGGTCACGGCCTTGTCGGGAATGCCGCAGGGGACGATGTTGTTGAAATAGGCGATATCGGCATTGACATTGAAAGCAAAGCCATGCATCGTCACCCATCGGCTGGATTTGACACCCATGGCGCATATCTTCCTTGGGTTCTTCTGCGCAATATGGTCCAACCAAACCCCGGTCAAACCATCAATTCGGCCTGCTTCGATGCCGTACTCGGCCAATGTCAGGATTATCGCCTCTTCGAGCAGACGTAGGTATTTGTGGATATCGGTAAAGAAATTTTCCAAATCCAAAATAGGATAGCCGACTAGCTGCCCGGGTCCGTGGTACGTGATATCCCCACCGCGGTTGATTTTATAAAATGTGGCATTTTTCTCCTCCAATCCTTTTTCGTCCAACAATAGATGGGAGAGTTCCCCGCTCTTCCCAAGTGTATAGACGTGCGGATGCGCAACAAAAAGCAGGAAATTTTCGGTCGCCTTTTGTTCCGTTGGTGACAAACTCCGGTTTTGGATCTTGGTCGCGACGGTTTTTGCAAAAAGCGCTTCCTGAAAATCCCATGTTTCCTTATAGTCTTTTTGACCTAAGTCTATAAATTTTACTTTTTTATTGATAACTTGATTCACAGTTATAAAGGAATGCCATTTGGAAACGCCCGAAATCCCTGATTGGTTCTTTGGGGCAAGACTGAATGGGGTATTTGAAGCTCAAAAGTAACCAAAATAACCATGGCGGAACACAACCAAATCGGCAAGGAAGCGGAACAAATGGCCAAGGAATGGCTGGTTTCCAAGGGGTATGAGTTTCTCGATGAAAACTACCGGCACGGGCATGCCGAGATTGACTTGGTGTTCAGATTCCGCGGTCTGTTGGTTTTTGTGGAGGTGAAGTTCCGCAGCGGCACGGGATTTGGGTATGCGGAGGAGTTTGTCGACGCGACCAAAAGAAAGCTATTGGTCAAGGCTGCCGACCACTATATCTATGAAAAAGACTGGCACAAGGATATCCGATTTGATATCGTCGGTGTCTACAAAGACCGAAACGGCAACGTGAACTTCAGGCATTTTGAGGATGCTTTTTATTAAGTAGGGGTGCAGCACTTATTCAGAAAAAACATCCACAAACCTAAAATTCTTCCCATCAAAAAGGCCCTTATCGCTTAGTTTGAGTTCAGGAATCACCAGCAAGGCCATAAAACTCAGTGTCATAAATGGGGATTGGAGCCTAGAACCGAGGCTTTTGGCAAATTGGTCCAAAGCGGTGTACTTCCCGGCTACCTCATAGCCATCCCGGTCGGACATAATTCCTCCGACGGGCAGGGGCAAGACCATTTCCTTTTCCCCGGTTACCGCAGAGATGCCGCCTTTTGCCGCCACCAAAAGATTTACAGCCCGACAGATCGATTCGTCGTCGACGCCCACCACGATGATATTGTGCGAATCATGTCCAACCGAGGAGGCAATCGCACCGGATTTCAGCCCAAAGTTGGTGATGAATGCGAGGGAGGGAATGGAGTTCTCGTAGCGGTTGACGACGGCCATCTTGAGAATGTCCCGGTCCGGGTCACTGACCGCAAAGCCATCAAGTACCTTAGGCTCCGTGATTTTCTCTGGCGTCACCAATTGCCCGTCCAAGGCTTCAATGACTCTGATTTTTGATCCTTTTGCGAGTATACGAAAGTCTGCTGGCTCCTTTTTTCCCAAGTGGAAATTGTTGATTGCCGAGACGGGGACCGATTTGATCAGGCTGATGCCGTTTTCAGCGACAAGCTGACCTTTGATGTAGGTTTGGAGCACTTTGAATTGCTCAAGGTTTTCGACAAGGATGAAGTCGGCCGGATTGTTGACCTGCAGTTGGCCGACTTTGAGTCCATAATGCCTTATCGGGGTGAGACAAGTGGCAGTCAGGACATCAAACAAATCTTTCCCTTTCGCCACGGCCCTTGCCGCCAGTTGATTGATGTGTCCCAAAGCCAGGTTGTCCGGGTGCTTGTCGTCCGAGCAAAACATCAGGAATTCGGCATATTGATCCATCAAGTCGATCAGTGCCTCGAAGTTTTTTGCAGCCGACCCTTCCCGGATGATGATCTTCATACCCAGTTTGATTTTCCCCAAGGCTTCCTCATAGGTAAAGCATTCGTGGTCGGTCGAAATACCTGCCGAAATATATTTCGCAGCCAAATCCCCCATCAGTCCCGGCGCATGTCCGTCAATAGGTTTGCCGTGTTTTTGGGCAATGCGGATCTTTTCCATCACCTCGGGGTCACGGTTGACGGTTCCCGGCCAGTTCATCATTTCTGCCAGGTATCGGATTTCTTCCCTGCCCAACAAATCATCGATGTCGTTTGCGGTGATTTCCGCCCCGGCAGTCTCAAAGGTTGTCGCAGGGACGCAGGATGGCGCTCCAAAGTGAAAGTGGAAGGGGACCTGTTTGCCATTTTCGATCATGAACTCCACACCTTCCATCCCGCAGACATTGGCAATCTCATGAGGGTCGGAGACTGTTGCGACCGTGCCATGTACGACGGCGAGCCTTGCAAATTCGGAAGGGACCAACATCGACGACTCGACATGGACGTGGGCATCGATAAATCCGGGCATAACAAAAGGAAGACTTTTGTCATCAGCAATAGGTTCAATCGCACGGATGGAGCCGTTTTCCACCTTGATTTCTGCAGCATAAATCCTGCGATTGGGAATATCGACGAGTTGGCCTCGGATGGTGCGGTGGTGCATGGCGGTGGACATTTGTTCAAAAACTGCGGGAAATGCCTTTGGAACAGTCAAAATGACTTTCGGGTAAAACTACCACATCTTCGGAAAAAGGCAGAGAAACCCAATCACTTTCGGTGTGTTTCGGGCAGGTTTTTGTTCTTTTGGTTAGTCGATGACGAATTCAGCACCGACTTTTTGGCGGTTGGATATGGTATAATGCGGTTCGTTTCTAATTTTCCTATTACTCTTCCACTATCCCCATTTATCCCTATATTTGCCCGAAATTTTGGATTTGTAAGGTCCCAATTAATCAATGCAAAAAATCGTGGTTGCGATTGACGGATATTCAGGTTGTGGCAAAAGCTCCACTGCCAAGGCAGTTGCAAAAACGTTGGGCTATACCTACATCGATTCAGGGGCCATGTACCGCGCGGCGACCCTCCACTTTTTGAACAACCACGTTTCCTTGGAAAACCCAAAGGATGTATCTAAGTATCTCTCAAACCTTGAGATTTCATTTCATCCCAATCCCGATAATGGCAAACAAGAGACTTATCTCAATGGCATTAACGTAGAGGATGAAATCCGCTCCATGCGCGTCTCGGAAAAGGTAAGTGAAGTCAGCAAGATCAAGGAAGTCAGAACCGAACTTGTTGCACAGCAGCAGCGTATGGGGAAAAAAAAGGCCGTCGTCATGGATGGCAGGGATATCGGGACGGTGGTCTTCCCAGATGCACAGCTAAAGGTGTTCATGACTGCCGATTTGCAGATTCGTGCCGAACGCAGGCAGAGGGAGCTCTTGGAAAAGGGCGAAATGGTCGATTTGGAAAGCATCATCGAGAATCTCTCAGAGCGTGACCGCATCGATACCACGAGGGCCGAAAGTCCACTGAGAAAGGCAGAAGATGCCCTCGAGCTCGATACCAGTTTTCTCGAATTTGGGGAGCAAGTAGAAAGGATAGCACAATGGGCCAAGACAAAAATTGGCGACTAAATATATGGAAGTAACCATCGATAAGAATTCAGGCTACTGTTTTGGGGTGGAGTTTGCCATCAAAATGGCCGAGGATGAAATGGAAGTCTCAGACAAACTGTACTGTCTGGGTGACATCGTCCACAATGATATGGAGGTAAAACGGCTCACCGATAAGGGTCTTGTCGTGATAGACCGCGACCAACTCCAGGAATTGAGCGACTGCAAGGTCCTCATCCGTGCGCATGGCGAGCCACCGGAAACCTACCGCATGGCCATTGAAAACAATATCGAGCTGATCGATGCCTCTTGTCCGGTGGTGCTGAAACTTCAGCATCGCGTCAAGACCGCATTTGACAAGATGGAGCGCGAAGATGGCCAAATAGTCATTTACGGGAAGAAAGGCCATGCTGAGGTCATCGGATTGACGGGACAGACGCTCGAAAAAGCCATTGTCGTGATGGAAGACAAGGATCTCGACCTGATCGATTATTCCAAGCCTGTGACGCTTTTCAGCCAGACTACAAAAAGCACCAAAGGTTTTTATGCCTTGAAGGATAAAATAGAGGAGCGCATCAGGGCTGCCAAGGGCGAATTGAACGAGATAGATTTCAACGCCAATGACTCCATTTGTCGCCAAGTTTCCAACAGGGAACCGCAGCTTCAGCGTTTTTCACAGGAAAACGACGTGGTGATTTTTGTATCTGGGAAAAAGAGCTCCAATGGGAAAGCCCTTTTCCAAGTCTGTTTGGCCGAAAATCCGAGAAGTTACTTCGTGGAAAACGAAACAGAAATCGATCCAACGTGGTTTAGTCCCCATGACAAAGTCGGAATCTGCGGTGCCACTTCCACACCCATGTGGCTGATGGAACAGGTGATGAGGCACATCATGTCCATAGGCGAGAGCTTTGTTTTGGAGGAAAAGTAGAAAATCAGAGAGCTGATGCATTTCCGGGCGGTTTCCGTCCAACAAATAATGCAATTCTAAGCTTCCATTCAATGAGTATTTTATTAGATTTGAGGCGTTTTTCAAAAGACCATACAGTTAAAAAATCATATGTCTAAAACAATAAAGCTTAAGAAGGGATTCGATATAAAGCTGGTAGGTAAGGCCGAAAAAAAGCTGATATCCATGTCCCCGGCAAAAACTTTTGCCCTGAAGCCGACCGATTTTCTTGGCATGCAGCGTCCAAAAGTTACTGTCAGTGAGGGAGATACAGTCAAAGCTGGTACCCCGATCCTGATGGATAAAGCCCTGGACAAAGTGCAATACGTTGCGCCGGTTTCTGGTGAGGTCATTGAAATCAAGAGGGGCGACAAAAGGAAATTGTTGGAGATCAAAATCCTCGCCGACAGCTCGGTTGATTTTGAAGTTTTCGAGAAGTTCACCGACTCAGCGCTGAAATCCCTTTCCAAGGTTCAAGCGATCGACCACATGTGTAAAGGAGGTGTGTGGCCACAGATCATCCAAAGGCCCTATGGTATCGTTGCCAACCCCGACGAGACACCCAAATCCATTTTCGTATCATGCTTTGATACACATCCTTTGGCGCCCGATTATGGATTCACGCTACAGGGTGAAGGTAAATACTTCCAAGCAGGTATCGATGTCCTCAAGAAACTCACCACCGGTAAAGTCCACGTCAATATCAATGGCGAGGGAGAAGTTGCCAGCGTATTTTCAAACTTGAGCGGTGTAGAAGTGAACAAAATTTCCGGGCCTCACCCCGCTGGAAACGTCGGCACTCAGATCCACCATCTTGACCCTATCAATAAAGGTGACTTGGTTTGGACAGTAAGTCCTTACGGGGTTGTTCAGATCGGCAAACTCTTTTTGGAAGGAAAATATGATGCATCCCGCATCATTGCGGTCACTGGTTCCGAGGCCAAAACCACCGGGTATGTAAAAACATACATTGGCTGCAATGTTGAAACCTTTGTGTCTGGAAACGCCAAGCAAGAACATGTCAGAGTGATTTCTGGAAATGTTCTGACTGGTGAAAAAATTGACAATAAAGGATATTTGGGATTCTATGCCAGCCAAATCACCTTGATTCCTGAAGGAGAATATGAGGAGTTTCTGGGGTGGCTGAAGCCAAGTACAACCAAACTGAGCTTCCACAAAGCGCTCGGTTTGTTTTCATTCCTCAACAGAAACAAGGAATATGTGGTTGATACCAATACCCATGGGGAAGAACGTCCATTTGTTGTGACCGGGGCGTTTGAACAAGTAATGCCTATGGATATCCTGCCGACATATCTCTTCAAGGCCATCGTAGCGGAGGATTTTGACGAAATGGAGGAATTGGGCTTGTACGAGTTGGTTGAAGAGGACGTGGCACTTTGCGAGTTCATAGATCCTTCCAAAAACGAGCTGCAGAAAATGCTAAGAAACGGAATTGAATTATTAATGTATAGTTAAGTATGAAGGCGTTACAAAATCTCTTCGATAGTCTAAAGCCAAACTTTGAAAAGGGAGGCAAATGGGAAAAGTTCTATACCCTTTACGAAGGCCATAGGACGATCGCCTTTGCACCTGATTTGGTAACTGGTACCAAAGGCACCCAAATCAAGGATGCAGTTGACCTGAAAAGGGTCATGATCACCGTGGTTATTGCGATGGTCCCAACCTTGTTGTTTGGAATCCTGAACGTCGGCCATCAGCATTTTCTTGCCGTCGGTGAAGAAGCAACATGGCTTGACAAAGCTTTGATAGGGGCACTTGCGGTACTTCCAGTTTTGATCGTATCTTATGCGGTTGGCCTCTTGACGGAATTTACCTTCTGTGTTATCCGAAACCACCCGATTAGTGAAGGTTACTTGGTGACGGGTATGTTGATCGCATTGGTCATGCCTCCGACCATTCCACTCTGGCAGGTTGCTTTGGCAACCATTTTTGCGGTAGTGATCGGAAAAGAGGTCTTTGGAGGTACTGGGATGAACATTCTCAATGTGGCCATGACCGCTCGCGCATTCCTATATTTTGCTTATCCCGCACAAATATCCGGTGACCAGGTATGGACATACTTGGGCGACAAAACTCCGGTTGACGGCTACTCTGGCGCGACAGCCTTGGCAGCCGTGTACAATGCTGGCGTGGAAGGTCAGCCTGCAACACAGGCTTTGGCCGAACATAACTCAGTTTTGGGTGAAGGGATATATAGTTTTGCCAATATGTTTATGGGCTGGATTCCTGGTTCAATTGGGGAAACTTCCACATTGATGGCATTGATCGGTGCGGCGATTTTGATAGGTACTGGCGTAGCGAGCTGGAAAATCATCGCGAGCGGATTTGCAGGCGCTTATGTAATGGGTCTTGTGATGAACTTGCTCGCTGTAAATGAATACATGGCTTTGCCACCACAGTATCACTGGGTGATGGGAGGCTTGGCGTTTGGTGTGGTGTTTATGGCTACTGACCCAGTCTCAGCAGCACAGACAGAAGCTGGAAAATGGATTTATGGATTCTTGATTGGTGTATTGACCATTATCATCCGTGTTTCCAATCCGGCATATCCTGAAGGCATCATGTTGGCAGTCTTGCTGATGAATGTCTTTGCGCCATTGATCGATTATTATGTAGTAAAAGCAAATAAGAAAAGGAGGCTACAACGTGCAACAGTCTAACGCATATATCATCACATTTTCGATAATCCTGACCGTTGTCTTGGGATTATTGTTGTCTGGGACTTCCCAAGTATTGGGTCCTTTGCAGAGAAAGGCAGAGGAGCTTGATACTAGAAAGCAAATTCTGGGTGCGGTCGTTGATGGCGAGACCCTTAGGAAAATGAAGGCGAACGAGGTGTTGGAATATTATCAGAATAGGATATCTTCCATCGTAGTCGACATTGAAGGAAACAAAATCGAAACCGCTCCTGATGGCAGCCCAATGGTTGCTGAAAAGGTAAACGTAGGCAAGAATTACAAGATGCCGGCCGAGAAGCGTGTTTTCCCTGTTTTCATTTACCATGCAGAAGGAAACCCTGATGCCGTCGAATCCTATATTTTGCCCGTTTATGGTGCAGGCCTTTGGGATGAGATTTGGGGGTACGTTGCTTTGAAGACCGATTTGAATACCATCGCCGGTGTGACTTTTGCCCACAAAGGTGAAACTCCAGGCTTGGGTGCAAGAATCACAAGTTCCGATGTTCAGGCCCGCTACCAAGGCAAAGAGATTTTCGATGAAACCGGTACGCTCCAGGCAGTAGCCATGCAAAAAGGAGAAGGCAAGGACTACGACGCCGATAAGCACAAAGTCGACGGGATGTCCGGTGCCACCATCACAGCAAATGGTGTGAACAACATGGTGAAGAACTATCTGCAATACTACAGTGCATTTTTGGAGAAGACCAAATCTGCCAAATCCTCTGATGTAGTAGCTTTAAATTAATTTGAACCATTCAATCCTTCTAGATAATGAGTACAGAAACTACAATAGCAGAAGTAAAAAAGCCCGCAGAGGCGCTTCTGTCAAAGAGGAGAAAAAAACTGGTTACTGACCCTTTGGTTGACAGTAACCCCATCACGATCCAGGTTTTGGGAATCTGTTCGGCCCTTGCGGTGACGACACAGATGCAGCCAACTTTGATCATGGCCATCTCTGTTATCTTCGTGGTTGCCATGTCCAACTTCGTGATCTCTGTCATGAGGAATACGATTCCCACAAGGGTGAGGATCATTGTGCAGTTGGCTGTTGTTGCGACTTTGGTAACGGTGGTGAGTGAGATTCTGAAAGCTTTTGCCTATGACATGTACAAGGAACTTTCGGTCTTCATCGGTCTGATTATTACCAACTGTATCGTAATGGGTCGTTTGGAAGCATTCGCACTTGGCAATAAACCTTATGACTCCGTGTTGGATGGATTAGGATCAGCCTTGGGCTATTCTTGGATCATTTTGGCAGTTGCCTTCTTTAGGGAGTTATTTGGATCTGGCAGCGTATTTGGCTTGCCGATTTATGACAGCATCGCAGGTCTTTTTGGTGAAAATTTCAGCCTCGCGACAAATGGTCTCATGGTGACTCCCGTCGGTGCATTTATCATCTTGGGGCTGATCATTTGGGTACAGCGTACCAAAACAGGTTATGTTGAACATTAATCCGATAACGACATGGAATTAATTAGCTTAGGAGTAAGATCCATCTTTATTGACAATATGATTTTCGCTTACTTTTTGGGAATGTGCTCTTTCTTGGCAGTTTCCAAAAAAGTGAGTACAGCGCTTGGACTTGGTGCTGCGGTTATCTTCGTGTTGACTGTGACCGTTCCGATCAACTGGCTTTTGAATGAATTGGTTTTGAAGGAAGGTGCGCTTTCTTGGGCAGGTGCTTCGTTTGCGACACTTGACCTTTCGTTCCTCAGATTTATCATGTTCATTGCCATCATCGCCGCAATTGTACAACTGGTGGAAATGATCGTGGAGAAATTTGCGCCTGCGCTCTATGGAGCATTGGGTATTTTCCTTCCTTTGATTGCTGTAAACTGTGCCATCTTAGGAGGCGCTTTGTTCATGGCGCAAAGGGATTATACCTTGGCTGAAGCCACGGTTTATGGATTCGGATCCGGAACCGGCTTCTTCTTGGCGATCGTTGCTTTGGCTGCTATCCGCGAGAAGATGAAATATTCCAACGTACCTAACGGCTTGAAAGGTCTTGGCATCACGATGCTGCTTACAGGACTGATGGGCATCGCCTTCATGTCCTTCATGGGTATCGATTTGTAAAAGAAACAATATTCGCTGAAGAGCCCCGGTTGATAATCGGGGCTTTTTCTTTTTCAAGTGGTTGGAAGATTTTATTTCGGCAAACAGGATATGGTCAATATTCTTTATTTTTAATTCGGGAAAATTGGGCTATGGCATTTACATACAGAAGGATCATCACGTATTTCTTTCGGGGCTTATTGTTTGTGGTTCCGATCGCGCTGACGGTCTATGTGATCGTCCTTACGCTTCAGTTTTTGGATGGGATCTTACCAATCCCATTCCCGGGATTGGGGATTTTGATCATCCTCGCATCCATCACTTTCGTTGGTTTTTTGGCAAGTATTTTCATTACCAAACCTCTGTTTGAGATCTTTGAAAAATGGGTTTTCAAGATTCCATTGATCAACATCCTCTATACCAGTATCAAGGATTTGATGTCGGCTTTTGTGGGGGATAAAAAGAAATTCAACACACCAGCAATCATCAAAATTTCTTCAGATGTTTCAAGATTGGGCTTCGTGACGCAAGAAGATCTTTCTGTATTGGAAGAACCTGGCATGGTGGCGATCTATTTGCCGCACAGCTATAATTTCTCCGGAAACCTATTCTTGGTTCCTCGGGAGAATGTGCGCATCTTGAAAAACGTGAAGAGTACCGAAGTCATGAAATTCATCGTTTCAGGCGGTGTGTCCCAGCTGCATCATTGATAACCGATTGACATTGGGAAAAATAATAAACCTCAAATAACCGAACCATGAAAAAAACCTTGATTGCCTTTGTATTCCTGCTGTTGGGATCTGACCTTTTTGCCCAATCGGAATGGATCCCGTTGTTCAACGGAAAGAATTTCGATGGATGGAAAATCGCTGAAAACCCCTCATCCTTCAGCATTGAGGATGGATTGATCAAGATAGACGGCCCAAGGGCACATGCCTTCTATGTCGGTCCAGTCAATAATGGGGAGTTCAAAAATTTTGAATTGATGGTGGAATTGAAAACCATGCCCAAAGCCAATTCGGGTATCTTTTTCCATACTGCTTACCAAGAAACCGGCTGGCCCAACAAAGGCTATGAAGTCCAAGTCAATCAGACCCACAGTGATTGGAGGAAATCAGGAAGCCTGTATTCTTTCAGCGATGTCCGTGAGGTGCATGTCAAGGATGGAGAATGGTACACGACACACATTATCGTGAGGGGTGACCATGTCGTGATCAAAATCAACGGCAAAACCGTCACTGATTACACAGAATCCAAGGACAATAACCGCCCAGCAAACGCGGGCGAGAAAAAATTTGACAAGGGTACCTTTGCGATCCAAGCCCATGATCCGGAGAGCGTGATCTATTACAAAAGCATCAAGGTCAAAGTGCTTGACTAGATTACTTTGACCACTTTGGCTGATTGGGAGATAAACTCACCGATCAGCCAAGCTTTTTGTTGGTGCTTTTCGAGGAATGACTCGAATGCTTTTTGGGATTTTGGGTCAACGGCGACCATCAGTCCTCCGTTGGTCTGCGGGTCGCAGAATTTGACCAGTTCCATACCGTTAATTCCTTCCGTCTTTCCGGTGTACGCATTCCAGTTTCGGTAGGTATTGTCGGGAAAGATAAATTGTGAAATGTAATTGCTTACCCCATCGATCAGCGGAAGACTGCTGCCTTGGATGATGGCGCTGAGTCCCGCGCCTTCCGACATTTCTACCAAATGCCCCAATAATCCAAATCCTGTCACATCGGTCATCGCATGGATATATTCCAATTGCCCAAACTCCGAGCCGATGGAATTGATCTGCGTGGAAAAATGGATCATTTTGACATAGTCATTCGGGTTAATCTTGTCCCTTTTCAAAGCAGTAGCCAATACGCCGATTCCCAAGGGCTTGGTGATATAGATCAAATCACCTGCTATCGCACCCTTGTTTGTCTTGATGTTTTTGGGATGAATACTCCCATTGACTGAAAGTCCAAAAATCGGATCTTTCGCCGCGATGCTATGGCCTCCTGCGAGTGGAATTCCAGCTTCTTGGCAAATCGCTCGACCCCCTTCCAAGACCTCAGCTGCCAGCATTGGATCAATTTTCTCGACTGGCCAACTCAGGATGGCGTTAGCAAAAAGTGGCTTTCCTCCCATGGCGTACACATCCGACAATGCATTTGCGGCAGCGATCCTGCCAAAATCGTAGGCATCGTCCACGATTGGGGTAAAAAAGTCAACGGTGTTGATCATCGCGATTGTCTCGCTAATCTGGTAGACTGCGGCATCGTCTTTGGTACAGTTCCCAACCAAAAGATTCGGGTCCTCCAAGTCCACGGATTTTCTGTTTCCAAGAATACTGTCCAAAACTGCCGGGGCGATCTTGCATCCGCAGCCAGAACCTTCACTGAATTGTGTTAATCGGATAGTTGGGGTTTCCATTGATTGATGTTGTTTTTGATCTCCAATAGCCGGCGAACTGCGTTTTCACCTTCGGTATCGCCCAATTCAAGCGGGAATACTTGCGCCCGTTGGTGCTTGGTGAGTTCGAATTCATAAGCCTTGTCATAATAAATCAACAAATTGGCAATCCAGGAGTCATGCCGATTCGCCTTGATATCTTCTATAGCCTCGGATGTCCTTTTTCCACCCAATTTTTTTTGGAGTCTTTTCACCGCTTCAATTAGGTCTTTTTCGGGTAAAAGACCGTACTCACTTGCAATATGGGCGATCCTTTCCGACTCCGATTTGGTGATTTCGATCAGCGGAGAGGTGATGATATTGTTATAGAACTCTTCAGATAGGACTACTTTTCCAATTCTCCGGCTTTCATTTTCTATCCAGATTTTCGCCGAAATCGGGAATTTGAGAAGCTCTTCGGCGAGCAGATTCTCGAAATGCTCTATACTCGGTTGGGGTGCTTGGCCGATGCCACCGAAAGAAGATCCTTTGTGGTTGGCGATTTTTTCCAAGTCAATGACTGGTTCGCCGGCTGCTTTTAATGCTTGAAGCAAAACGGTTTTACCGACGCCGGTTTTTCCCCCCAACACGATGAAATTCCTTGGCTTCCTGACGGCCTCATAGGTCAGTGTGCGGTAGGTTTTGTATCCTCCCTTCAGCCGTAGGATTTCAAATCCCGCCATACGAAGTAGCCAGGACATGATCTCACTCCGCATGCCTCCCCGCCAACAGTAGGTCATTATTTTCTTATTTGGGAAAAGCCTTAAAGCATCATGGATGATGGAATGAAACCTTGGCCCGACGAGCTCGAATCCCTTGACCACCGCCTCCTGACTTCCTCGCTGCTTGTAGATCGTTCCTACAATTTTTCTCTCCTCATTGTTGAGGATTGGTAGATTGATGGATCCGGGAATATGTCCTTGTGCGAATTCCCCCTCACTGCGGGCATCCAAAATGGGAATACTTCCCCGTAATTGAAGGAATTGATCGAGCTCAATCAAGGTTTCTTTCATAGATTTATTCTACCCACAAATAAAAATAGCCACAAAGAACGAATCTCTGTGGCTATTACTGTGATTTCTATATCAATTAGAGCTGCGCGTCCAATTTTTGGGACAAAACGACTTTTGGAACAGCTCCGATTTGCTTGTCAACCAATTTTCCACCTTTGAAGAACATCAATGTAGGAATGCTTCTGATACCAAGAGCCTGCGCAACGGCTGGATTGGAGTCGACGTCTACTTTGCCAATGATGGCCTTTCCTTCATAATCGCCTGCGAGTTCCTCTACTACTGGTCCGATCATTTTGCATGGGCCGCACCATTCTGCCCAAAAGTCCACCAACACGGGCTTGTCTGACTTCAATACTTCTTCAAAGTTTGCATCGGTAATCTCTATTGCTTTTGCCATTGTAATGTATAGTTTGTGAATGCTTGATTTTCAAATATACTCATTAAGCAGATTGGACTTCAATAAGTTCCCAAGCCCCGGGAATAATATTCTTGCCCATCTCCAAACTCCCTAACTGCCTAACATCCTAGCTTTCCAATCCTATTTTTCCTCACACAATCTCATACACTACTTCCGGAATGCGTCCCAATTCCTTGATCATCTCGTTGGATGGATCTACGGTAAAACGCTTTGACATCAAGTCTAGGGTGATGTTTTCTTTGGAGTCGATGATGTTGATGTACAGTCTTGCATCACCGCGATACCGCTGGGTAATGGCTTCCAGTTTTTCCATCAATTCAAATGACAAGTCGTCCAAGTCGATGTTTACACGCAGCCCCTTGACCATTTTGCCGCGCACCTCATTGAGGAGCATGATCATGTTGATTTTGAACTCAAACTCATTTTCCTTGAACTTGTTGGGATGTACGGACCCGCTGAGGTACAGGAACCAACCTGTCATGAAGTAGCCCTTGAATTTGATGTAGTCATCGCCGAAAAGGAAGAAGGTATGGGCACCATGGTAATCCTCCATACTGAGCGTGCCAAAAGGCTTACCGGTCTTGGTGGTCCGGTGGGCAAAGGAAGTAACGATTCCTGCAGCCTTGATGTCGCTTTTTTTTCTGAGGTTTTCGATATCCGCAAATTCCGGAAGGGGGGTGTTGGTAAAGGCATTGATTTCCACGCGGAACTGGTCCAGAGGATGCCCGGATATATAAAGCCCAACGACTTCTTTTTCGATATTGAGTTGCTGCAATTGGCTGAATGGTTCCATGGAGGCCACGGTAGGAAGCGAGACTTCCATGCCGGAACCTCCTCCAAACAGGCTCACTTGGTTGCTTTCTGATTCTTGTTGGACTTTTTGGGCATATTTCACCGCTTTTTCGAGCAGCGTCACATCACCCTCGG
Source organism: Mariniradius sediminis (assembly GCF_021491425.1). Taxonomy (NCBI): domain Bacteria; kingdom Pseudomonadati; phylum Bacteroidota; class Cytophagia; order Cytophagales; family Cyclobacteriaceae; genus Mariniradius; species Mariniradius sediminis. The sequence continues at coordinate 29,717 of NZ_JAKEVZ010000015.1, forward strand.
GTGCTTCGAGGTATTGTCGCCGGTGGTGTTGCGGGAAGCAATCGAAGCTTCCTGCCATCGCCAATGCTTCCAGCGTTTTTTTGTTCAAAGCCCTGGAATTGACTCTTTTGCAGAAATCGAAGATAGTCTGGTAACGTCCGCTCTTTTCCCGCTCGACAATGATCGCTTCTACCGCGGCGGCACCTGCCCCCTTGATAGCTGCCAAGCCAAAGCGGATCTGGCCGTCTTTGTTGACCGTGAAGCCGCTTTTGGATTCGTTCACGTCTGGCCCCAACACGGAGATGCCCATTCGCTTACATTCCTCCATGAAAAATGTCACCTGCGTGATATCGTTCATGTTGTTGCTGAGCACGGAGGCCATATATTCCGCGGGATAATGTGCCTTCAGATAGGCCGTCTGATAGGCGATCCAAGCGTAGCAAGTGGAGTGCGATTTGTTGAATGCATAAGAGGCGAAGGCCTCCCAGTCCTTCCAGATTTTTTCCAGCTTTTGGGCATCATGTCCTTTGGCCGAGGCCTGTTCGACAAATTTCGGCTTCATTTTGTCGAGTACATCCTTCTGTTTCTTACCCATGGCTTTCCGGAGCACGTCCGCCTCGCCTTTGGTGAAGCCAGCCAATTTTTGGGAAAGCAACATGACCTGTTCCTGGTACACGGTGATACCATAAGTTTCCTCTAGGTATTCCTTCATGTCGTCCAGGTCATAGGTGATCGGTTCCTGTCCGTGTTTTCGCCTGACGAAAGAAGGAATATATTCCAAAGGCCCAGGTCTGTAAAGCGCGTTCATCGCAATCAGGTCGGCAAAGACCGTTGGCTTCAAGTCCCGCATGTACTTTTGCATCCCGGGAGATTCGTATTGGAAAATGCCGACCGTTTCACCGCGTTGGAAAAGCTCATAAGTCTTCGCATCGTCGATCGGGAAATTGTCAGGATCCAAATCGATCCCGTGTCTTTCCTTGACGATCTTCACCGCATCCTTGATCAGGGTGAGCGTCTTCAATCCCAAGAAGTCCATCTTGAGCAAGCCGGCGCTTTCGACGACCGAGTTGTCAAATTGGGTGCAGACCATGTCAGAATCCTTTGCCAAGGCAACCGGTACAAAATTGGTGATGTCATCCGGTGTAATGATGACCCCGCAGGCGTGGATTCCTGTATTCCGGACCGAGCCTTCGAGCACCGTCGCTTGGTTGACGGTTTTGGAAAGCTCGTCCTGCCCCTTGGCAATTCGGATCAGTTCTTCGGCTTTTGACAAATCTTCCCCGTTGCCCTTCAGCTTGTCTGCAAGTTTTGCCCTGTCTTTTGAGAGGTCAAAAAGTGCCTTGAGCTTGATGTCAGGAACGAGTTTGGCGAGTTTGTCAGCTTCCGCCAAGGGGAGATTGAGCACCCTCGCCGTGTCCCTGATGGCCGATTTGGCGGCCATAGTGCCGTAGGTGATGATTTGTGCGACTTGGTTGGATCCGTACTTGTCGATCACATATTTGATGACCTTATCCCGACCTTCGTCGTCAAAGTCAATATCAATATCGGGAAGGGAAACCCGGTCGGGGTTGAGGAACCTTTCGAAGAGGAGGTCATAGGCGATCGGGTCCACATTGGTGATGCCTGTACAATACGCCACGGCCGAACCCGCTGCGGAACCCCTGCCTGGCCCAACAGAGACGCCCATTTTCCGAGCTTCTCCCGTAAAATCCTGCACAATCAGAAAGTAACCTGGATAGCCGGTTTTTTCGATTGTAGCCAACTCAAAGTCAAGCCGTTCCTTGATTTCGTCCGTGAGTTCGGGATAACGTTTCTTGGCGCCCTCGTAGGTAAGGTAGCGCAAATAGGCATTTTCCCCACGCTTGCCGCCGTCGATTTCGTCCTGCGGATCCTTAAACTCATCTGGAATGTCAAACTTCGGCAACAAAACGGGCCTTTCCAGTTTGTAGGATTCGATCTTTTGCACAATCTCATCGGTGCAGGCAATCGCTTCGGGAAGGTCCGCGAAGAGCTTTTTCATCTCCTCGGGGCTTTTGATGTAGAATTCATCATTGGGAAATCCAAACCTGAATTCCCGTCCGCGCTTTCCGATGTATTTTTTCGGCTTCTCGACGAGTTCGCCGTCTTTCACACAGAGGAGGATGTCGTGGGCCTTGGCATCTACCTTTTGGTTGTAATAGGCGTTGTTGGCGGCGAAGTATTTTACACCGTATTTTTCCGCAAAATGAAGCAATACTTCATTTACTTTTTCCTCTTCGGGAATGCCATGTCTGTTGAGTTCCACGTAAAAATCCTCCCTAAACTGCTCTTTCCACCAGATAAAGGCCTCTTCTGCTTGGGTATCGCCCACGTTGAGTATCAGGTAGGGGATTTCAGACCAGAGTCCGCCCGTCGTGGCGATCAGGTCGGACTTGTATTGCACCAAGAGTTCCTTGTCAATTCTTGGCACGTAATAATACCCCTCGATATTGGCATAGGAGGCCAACTTCGCGAGGTTATGATAGCCGCCTTTGTTCTTCGCAATGAGGACTGTTTGGTATCCGTCGTCCTTTTGGGATTTGTTTTTACGGTCTTTGCAGAGATTGAACTCACAGCCAATGATTGGCTTGATCCCTTTCGAAAACGCTTCCTTGACAAAATGGAAGGCGCCCATCATATTGCCATGATCTGTCATCGCAATCGCCGGCATGTTCATTGATTTGGCCAAAGCGATCAAGGAAGGTATCTCGGAAGTCGCCTGTAGGACCGAGTATTGGGTATGGACATGCAGGTGCGTGAAAGGCAAATCCTGCATTTGGGAAATATCCGCGGTACCGGCTGCCTTGAGGATTTCCTTTGCAGCGGTTTTGGTTTCGTCTTTGGCATTGGCAAAGTTGGCCGCGTCCAAACGGGGCGGCTCATAGACCACTTCCGCCAGGGGAATGCCTTTTTCGGGTTGGATGACGCGCTGCGTGATGAGGCCAAAGAAGCACTTGGCCGTCGCATCCACGTCATAGGCGGCGTCGTGGGCATCCGCGAATCCGTTCCCGAAAAGTTTGTGGTGCAGTTCGGTCAGGGTTGGCCATTTGAATTTACCGCCTTTTCCGCCAGGGATTGCGCAGAAATCGGTCGAAAGGTCCTTGGTATCCAATTCCTTTCTGTCCCTGAGTTTCATTGGGAGCTTTTTCCTCAAAAACTCTGAACCGACGACATTGATATCAAAGCCGATATTGTGGCCGACCACATAGGTGGCCTTTTTCAAATCATTGTCAAAAATCCCCAAGACCTTTTCCAAGTCATGCCCTTCCTTCAAAGCCCGGGCGGTCGATATCCCGTGGACTTTTTCGGCATTGTAGGGAATGGTGAATCCCTCGGGCTTGACGATGTAATTGTGGTTGGAAAGCAGCTTTCCCCTCGCATCATGGAGCTGCCAGGCAATCTGGACAAGGCGGGGCCAATTGTCCAAATCCTCCATCGGCGCATCATAATTCCGGGGCAAGCCTGTGGTCTCAGTATCAAAAATGATGTACATAATTTGGGTCGGATTGGGGGTCTAAAATAAGGCTTATCCCTTGGAGGTACTACCGGCTTGGCGGAAAATGTCGGGAATTAATTTGAGGCAAATCTGGTGCTCGCGGATGTGGATTTTGAAAAGTCGTTTGAAAATGGGAGGAAATCGCTTTTTTGAGCTGGTGTACCTTTCCTAAAAGTATTGAAGCAGCGATTGAAATCTTTGCAAAAACCAATCAAGGCGCATTTGGATCCAGTTGGATAGTCAGCGTTTCAAATCATCGTCAGGGTGACTTTGCGTGATATTTGATTTTCACCCATTCGGATAGTTTGGCAGTCGAGTCATGCCGAAATTCGAACAATTGTATTTTTGACAGTACAAATCTGTTCGAAAATTGTATCTTGAAATATACACTTCAAATCCCCATGAGAGCAAAAGCCACCATATTCTTTTTCTTCATTTGCATACGATTGGTAGGGCAGACGCTGGACTTACAAATAGTGAAAAGCGAGTTTATTTTCGGTGACGAACGCCCATTTCCCCAATGCCATGCCTCCACGATAGAGAAACTTGGCAACGGGGAATACATTTTGGCTTGGTTTGCGGGCTCCCATGAAAAAAACGACGATGTGGCAATTTGGACCGCCAAGGGCAAACCCGGGGCTTGGACCGCACCGAAGAAGCTCGCTAAAGTACGGAATGACCCCCACTGGAATCCGGTGCTTTTTTCGGCGCCGGATGGTCGCTTGTTGCTTTATTTCAAAGTAGGAAAAGAAATCGACGATTGGGAGACTTGGGTAATGGAATCTCTTGATAAGGGCGAAACTTGGTCCGCACCAAAAGAATTGGTGGCTGAAGATCGGGGAGGAAGGGGACCTGTCAGGAACCATATCCTTGTCCTATCAGACGGCACTTGGCTGGCACCGGCATCCGTGGAGAAAAACAGGGTTTGGAATGCTTTTGTTGATATTTCCACTGATGCGGGCAAATCTTGGCAGCGCACCGATACGCTGGCTTTAGATCGGCATTTGGTGCTTGGCGAGGGTGTGATCCAGCCCGCACTTTGGGAATCCGAGCCAGGCCATATCCACATGCTGCTCAGGTCGTCCACTGGGAAAATCGCAAGGGCGGATTCAAAGGATTTTGGAAGGACCTGGTCGCCCGTGTATTTGACTGATTTGCCCAACAACAACAGCGGTATCGACCTGGTCAAGATGCCCTCGGGTGTCATTGCCCTAGTATATAATCCCGTCTCCGGCAATTGGGGCAAACGCTACCCGATGCAGTTGGCGCTATCTTGGGATAATGGTGTAACCTGGCCGATCCAGCAGGAAATCGAAGCTGGATCGGGAGAAGATGAGTTTTCGTATCCATCGATCATCGAGGATGAAGGCGATTTGGTTTTTTGTTATACCTGGAACAGGCAGCGGATTCGCTTTGTGAAAGTCAAGTTGGAGTTCAGTCGAAACTAGCCGCCTTTGTTCTCCATGTGTATTGTAATTGAGGTTTTACGAAAAACATCGAAAGGGAATTTTCTCCATTTTCTAAACAAATAAAGGCTATTGCTCACGTTACAATTTTTAATCAGTATTGCTCTATAAACTGATCTTAAATTTGCATAAATTCAAATTTTTGGAATTTTCTCCTTTCTTCAGTTCTATGGACAATACACAACTAACTCCCGGGCCAAAGCCGTCGCAAATTCATTTCGTACTTCAGATTTTGGCATTGGGCATCTTGCTGCTTTTGTGTTTTTATATTATCCAGCCATTTATCACGTTGCTCATTTGGGGAAGTGTCTTGGCAATTTCATTTGGGCCACTTCACCATTTTCTCTCACGGAAAATGGGCGACCGACCAGGTTGGGCGGCAACCTTGCTGGTGGTGACATTGTTGCTGATTATCATCTTGCCTTCTGTCATGGTCATGCTAAATACCGTGGATGATTTCAAAACCTTGGTACATGCTTTTCAACATAATGACCTTCACCTGCCACCACCTTCTGAAAGTGTGGCATCCTGGCCTGTAATTGGACCAACACTTCATGGAATATGGACTGAAGCCTCTCAAAACCTATCCGCGACTTTTGTCAAACACCAGGACCAAATCAAGCCAGTGCTGCTCAAGTTTGTCGGGCTGGCGACGCATACAGCTTCAGGTATACTCATATTCACCCTTTCCATTATCGTCAGTGGGTTTATGATGACCTATTCGAAGTTGGAGGGAGAATTGGCCACCAAGTTTTTTACAAGGCTGGCCGGTAAATCGGGTGAAAGGATGGCGGACGACACTCGCTCCACGGTAATCGCCGTGGCGAAGGGGATATTGGGCGTGGCGGTAATCCAAGCGCTCTTTTGTGGATTGGGAATGTTTATTGCCGGGATTCCATTTGTGGGGATTTGGATCTTATTGTGCCTGATTTTGGCGGTGTTCCAAATCGGCTTGTTTCCAGTAAGTATCGGTGTGATCATTTACATTTGGATGCAGGATAGCACCGGAATGGCCATTTTCCTTACTGTTTGGATGCTCGTGGCGGGTGTTTTGGACAATTTCCTGAAGCCGATTTTATTGGGCAAAGGAGCCCCTGTGCCTGCCATGGTGGTGTTTTTGGGTTCGCTGGGTGGATTTCTCTACTCAGGGATTTTGGGATTGTTTACGGGAGCGATCGTGTTGACTTTGGGATACAAGCTGGCCAAAGCTTGGCTGGACGGTGAAATCTAATGGATTCACTCTTTAAGCAACTTTGTCTTCTATGTGCTGGAAGTGAACGCAGATAAGGGTATTTGTACTCCAGCCCCCCGGCTAATGCATTTGAATGACCTGATTCCCTATCGTTTTTATACCAAGGGTACATCGCCATTCCTTATTTTTAAGATTGTCTAAATCATTTCATTCCCAAAATCCGCAACAAAATTTCCGAAATGATTATTTTTCCATTTGTAATGACTCAGCGGCAGGATGACAGCCTGAGTCCAGTTCAGGATATGGAATCAAAAGCAAATCAGCCAAATCATTTCTTGTCGCAATTGAGATCGTGTAGCCGCATGCTTTTTGTGCTGGGGCTGATGATTGTTTTGAATCCCATGATTTTGGCATCCCCCCTACGGTCGGGTATGGTGAATCAAGATTCGGATTCTGTATCAGCAAAGTCTTTTTCGCGGCGCCTTCAGGAGATCGGCGATGCGGGGTATGTCAAAAACCTGGAAGAGTTTGAAACTACCCGGAATCAATCTGTGCAACGGAAAGTAATGGCTGAAATACGGCGGACGATTCAAGAAGCACGGAAATACCTTTCTGACGAGGTGGATTCTATCGGCGTAGAAAACCAGCTTTCCCAGATCAAGGCACAGCGCGAACTCGTGGAAAAGGGCGTATTTGAAGGGGATACGGTCATCCAATCCGATAGGAATCTCGGTGTGTCAGGTGCGATCTTGTCAGAACTGGAGCAAAAAACCCAAACAATCAGGGACAATATTACAGACCGTTCGGATCGGCTTTTCGGTTTGAGTTTCCAAATCGATTCCCTCTCGACAATTGAAGAGCTCTTTAGATTTTCCTCTGATTCGGCCATCGCGGCGACCTATGCCAAGAAGTTTGTATTGATCGCCAAGGAAATCGAGCCGACCTTCAACGACCTGCATGCTACCCTCGCTACGCTCGACAGATTACAGGCAAGCGTTGAGGCCGAGCTGATTTTGATCGAGGCCTCTATCCTTGAGATACAGAGAAAACGGGACGAGCTCAACAGCGGTATGTTTTCCACAGAGTCAAAGTGGTTTTCGCGTTCTGGTTTTTCGGATATTTCTTTTGGGGAAATCATCAAGATGTCCCACGAAAAGGAACTGATTGCCTTTAGCCTGTACTTTGAGATTTTTTCGTCCCGGATATATTTCTTGCTGTTGGTGGTATTGCTATTGGGTCTTTTCATCTATAACCTAAGGGTGAAATCCAAGGAGGAGGGATTTGCAGAGAATAAAGACAACCAGCAGCTCGTTCTCAAGAATCCTTTGCTTTCCGCTCTGATTATTGTGATTGGCGTTGCTCAATTTTTCTTCCCATCTCCACCATTTGTATTTCATTTTTTCCTGTGGATGCTCGCGGCATTGGCACTTACGGTTCTGTTTTTTCGGTTTTTGTCACGGTATTGGCTTGGGTTTTGGCTGGTCGTGTTGCTGATTTTTTTCCTTTCAAGCTCGCTGAATCTGGTGCTGGTTTTCACCCGGGTGGAGAAAATGCTAATGCTGCTGCTCTCGATGGTGGGTGTGGTCTATGGTTCATTGATTTTCTTGACAGGGAAAAGATCCGAACTCAAGGAAAAACGCATCCTCTATTTTGTCGGCTATATGGTTTTTATGCAGGCGCTGTCATTTTTGTTTTGCCTCTTTGGGAATTTGAATTTCGCCAAATCCCTGCTAGTCAGCGGCTATCTTGGCGTGGTATTGGGAGTGATTTTGCTTTGGACTGTGAGGTTGATCAACCAAATGCTCGGTCTTGCCTCATCGCTTTATAATAAACCTGACAAAAAGCTTTTCTTCATCAATTTTGACAAGATTGGCGAGAAGGTACATCCGATTTTTTATTTCTTATTGACGCTTGGTTGGCTGATTTTGGTGGGTAGAAACTTCTACACCTTTAACCTGGTTTCCGGGGGTTTCAATTTTTTCCTAAACACTCCGCGGGTTTTGGGTAGCTACGAGTTCACGATCAACGGTCTCTTGATCTTCTTCGTGATTTTGGTTATTTCCGTGATTCTGTCCCGAATTGTTTCGTTCTTCAGTGCGGATCCGGATGCCAATACCACCACGACCAAAAGAAAAAGCATCAGCTTGGGAAGCTGGCTATTGTTGGTACAGATATTTATCATCAGTATGGGCCTTTTCTTGGCTGTCGCTGCTTCGGGAGTTCCATTGGACAAGGTCACGATCGTATTGGGCGCATTGGGCGTAGGCATTGGTTTGGGCCTTCAGGGATTGTTCAATAACCTGGTGAGCGGGGTCATCATTGCCTTTGAAAACCCTGTCAAAGTGGGTGATTTGATCGAAATCAACGGAAAGCCAGGGGTGATGAAGTCGATCGGATTTCGCAGCAGTGTCGTCAATATGCTTGAGGGCGCCAGCATCATCATTCCCAACGGGGACCTGCTTAGCCAGCAGCTTGTCAATTGGACCATGGGACGGGGAAAGAAAGTCACTGTGGTAGTTGGGGTAGCTTACGGTACCAACTTGTCTGCAGCTTGTCTTTTGGTAAAGGGAATACTCACCAGTGACTCCAGGATACTCAGCTATCCTGCACCGAGGGTTTTACCAATGGAATTTGGAGATAGTCGCATTGACCTGGAAGTTTCCTTTTGGGTAAACAATTACCTTGAGGTCCCATTTGTCAAGGGCGATATCGTCCATCAGATCGACGTGATGTTCAAGGAAAAAGGAATCGTTATTCCGTTTCCGCAGCGCGATGTGCATTTATCCTCCGATGGGGATAATGGACGGGGGATCAAACCGTAGCATGCCCCGTCTCGCTTTTTACGGGGATGTTAACATAGCCTTCCAGATAGCGATGCAGCGCCTGTTCCGCTTTATTGGGGAAAAACAGGCTATTGAAATCGGGAGCCTGAAGCCAATGCTGCTAAATCAGTAAGGAATTACCTTTTCCCTTCCCAGGGCACATAGACAACCTTTTTTGTCTGAAAAAATTCCTCATGGAAATAGTCCTCCAGGTGAAAAGTAATATAACCTGTCCGCGTTTCCTCCATTTCTTCGTCCACATCGCCACCCTTAAGTAGGAGTAAGCCATTTTGGAGTTCGTTGAAATCTTCCTTCTTGAATTTTCCTTTGACCCAAGGCAGCATACTTGCAAACCTTGTAACTGCCCGGCTTACCACGAAATCATAGCGCCTGATGAGGGTTTCGACCCGTACTTGTTGGGCCTCGATGTTGGAAAGCTTCAATTGCTTGGCAACGTCTTTTACGACGCTGATCTTTTTGCCAATCGAATCCACCAAATGAAAATGGGTATCTGGAAACATGATCGCCAGCGGAACTCCCGGAAACCCGCCACCAGTACCCAAGTCAAGCACTTTGGTCCCCGGCTTGAATTGGATCACTTTGGCGATGCCCAATGAATGGAGCACGTGCCGCTCGTAGAAATGGGCCATGTCCTTTCGGGAAATCACGTTGATTTTTTCGTTCCAATCTTGGTACAAAGCCCCCAGCCGACTGAGTTTTTCGATTTGCTCTGCTGTCAGTTCGGGAAAATACTTGATGATGCTATCCATGCTGTCCATGGGTCAAAAATAGCGATTCGGACATTCAAAATGTGCGATTCCCGAATACCCAAAAACAAAAAGGTCGGAATTACCGACCTTTTGATGAAATATCTTGCCGCGATCAATTCTTGGAGGCTACGGGCTGCAGCTCGGCTTTGCTTGTTTTGATGTTGGCGATCAGGTTGTTTCCAACGTTCTTTCCTTTTTCGGAGCCATTGACTATGGCGGGCATATAGTGGATGCCACCATATAGCCTGCTGATAGCCGCTTCATCTGCAGCTTGTCTGAACGAGTCGAATTCCCGAATCGGCAATCCATAGGCGACTTCTGTGGAGTCCACAAAATGGAAAGGCTCTCCAAAGACGCTGGTCAATGTCTCCGCAGCGGCATTGGAAGCTACGCTGTGGCCACTGGTGTATTCAGGAAACGGAGGCGTTTGCAGCAGCGGAAGCCAATCTTCATCCATATACTTGTTGATGTACGTCTCAGGTCTGATGAGGATGCTGCGGTATTTTTCATCCCAACAGGCGATAAAGGCATCAAAAATGGCGATACTTGTCTTTGCCAAGGCCTCTGAGGTTTTCTTCCAGTCGGCATTTGCCGTTTTGGAAGCAATGGCAGCGATGCCCATCCAATGTCCGCCGGGTGTGATTTTCTTCGTGGCAAACATGACGTGGCCTTTCACATTCACTTTGTAGGGATTACAATCCCAGAAGTAGGCAATGTCACTTTGCTCTTTGGTCAGATTTTTCACCGTAGTGAATACTTCCTCGGCCTCTTTGTAGAATTGGCTCCCAGGTTCGGTCGAAAAGGGAGTAGGAGGTGCCACTTTAAATTGTGATGCAGAGTCCATAGTAAACGGCCTGATCTTGTTCCAATGCGGTTCTATACCTTCCATGTAGGCCGGTGGCGTTGGCTGCCAGGTATTTGGATCGTTGCGGACTGTATACTTTTCGTAAGACCGGCTTTCATGGTAATTGTCCTTTTTGGAGTAGGCGATCACGTGCGCGCCTACTTCTTCACCCAACTTTACAGATCTTTCAAACACATCTTCCGGAACCCCTTTCTCCATGATCTCCGCAAATGCCTTTTCCTTGTGTTCTTTCATGAGGTTTTCGGAAAAAATCAAAGCTGTCCCCACTTTGTAATAGGCAGCGAGCGAGGCCAAAGGATAGTAAATCTCCCCCGATGTATCAAAGCTCGCTTTCTCAAACCCTTTTAGCTGGCCCATCAGGCTTTGGTATTGTGGATCTGCCAAGGCTGTCACCTCATAGGCGGCGATGGAGGGATAGGCATAAATCCGGCTGGCGACCGGCGGCGAAAATATGTCGTGAATGATGACATCCGTGAGCTTCAGCTGGGCGGCAATCTGATAAGAGCCATCCGTAATGGCGGACTGGTAATCGGTTTTTTCCTTACAGGAGAACGCAAGCAGCACCATCCAAACCGCTGTCAGGAACTTTGGGAATAGGTTTTTCATACCAATAAACTTTTTGATTTTCTTCTTTTTGCAGTTTCCAATCTAAGAAACGCTTTGTTTGCGCGTGGGTTTTCGGCTTCAAAGCTACTTATTTCCATCCGAAACCTAGCGAATTTTGGCGGCAAAGGAACTGATTTTTAGCAGGTTTTCAGGGATTGATTTTCATAAAAACCGCGCTATCGTTGTTCCTGACAGCAATCAAGCATTTTTCTCCCTTGATCATGATCGGGGCGATTTTGCGGTATTCTCCCCAATACCTGGAGATATCGGGTGACAACTGCCTAGATTTCCATCCTCCCTTTGACCAGGTCAGCATCTGCACTGCTTGGGCGGAGCTTCTGCCCAAATCATTTCGGAATCCGTCGAAATTTCCTACCGTGATCAGTGACTTGGATCCATCGCCACTTTCAAGCAAAGCCATATCCCGGATCGGGCTGAACTGTGCTTCAACCGGGAAAGGCTCAAATTGGAAACCCTCTTCGCCCTTGTTCCACCAGATTCCGGATGACAGGTTTTTGACAGGTACTTTTCTGATTTGACCGAGCAGTTCCTTTTCAAGCAAATCCTCTGGGCCTGTTATCTGCGCGTAATCCACGTAGCTTTTGTGCTTTCTTTTGATCATCGGGATTTGCTTGATCAAATCATCCCGGGTAGCAAAGGGAACCAAATTTCCGCCCATATAGTGGAAAATCAAGTGATCTTCCTGTCCGTTGCCATCGACATCGTGGTGGTACAGCCAAAGTGGTTTTTCGGGCGATGCTTTCAGCTTTGTATTGAGCCCCAGAGCACCCACCAGGATTTCTGGTTTGCCGTCTCCATCGATGTCAGCTACCGAGACCGAATAATTCCAGCCACCCTGATCTGCCAGTTTTTCGTCGATCAATTCGAACGTGTTTCCTTGATTGAGGCCATAAACCTGGATTCCCATCCATTCTCCAACCAAAAGCAATTCTTTAGTCCCATCTCCATTGATATCGGCCCACAGCGCCTTTTGAACCATCCCGGGCCGAAAATCCGCTCCAAAGTATTGGTTTGTCGCTTCACGGAAAATGCCCCTGCCGTCATTGATGAGGAGGTAACTCGTCGGAATAGCACCATAATTTCCAGTGACGACCGATGCTCCGACAAAGATATCCGGTGCACCATCGCCGTTGACGTCGTGGACAGCTACCGTGGAGGTGTTTTCGCCAATCGGCGGCAAAGAATTCATGGAAAAGCGGAGATTGCCGGAACCATCATTGAGGAAAATCCGGTCGAAATTGAACATCTCGCCTTGCTTGTGCTCATTGCCGGCGCTTCCGATGTACAGGTCCAAATGCCCGTCACCATTGAAATCCGCGAACTCGGCTACCACATCCTCGGCAGGGCTCAATTGTTCGAATATCGGATTGGGGATTTTTTCAAAATCACCGTTTTTGGTTTGGAAGAAAAGGGAAGCTGCTTGCCCTTTGGCACCACCGAGGAAGATATCCTCCAAGCCATCTCCATTGACGTCGCCGACTGCCAAAGCGGGGCCTTCCGTGCCGTATTTCCTTGGCAAAAGATACTCACGCCGAAATTCATCCGTGTCAAAGTTTTCGGTGTGGCTCCAAGGCAGGGAATAGGGGAGGATTGTGAGCGAGGGATCCTTGTGTTTTGTAGGAAAAGGAGTTGTTTTACCCTTTCCTTGCTCCAGATTCACTTTTTGGTTGACAGATGGGACATTGAAGTGCTCGATGTTTTTTGCATCCCAGGCAACCAATACGGAGTCGATTTGGGATTTTTTTCCAAGGCCAAATGTCAAGGTGGTTGAAGGCCCGGATTGAAATCCCCGGGATGTACTCAGTGTCTGGTAAAATACCGTATCTCCAGCGTACACCCAAACCTGCGCGCCAAGCCCAAAGCGGTTGTAACCCGCAGCCTTCAAATCAATTTGGAGGAAATGATTGCCTAGCTTTTCCGCCTTGTTTTGATACACAAAGGCTTCCTGATCGGTATTGTTGATCACCAAGTCCAAGTCTCCGTCATTGTCCAAATCCGCATAGGCAGAGCCATTTGAATAACTTTCCTGTGCAAGTCCCCAAGAATCCGTGGCGGGCGAGAACTTCAGATTGCCCTCGTTTTTGAAGGCAAAATTCGGAAGCTTGACCGTGGGAAGCATATCGATTTGCTTTTGGGTCAGCTGCTCAGGACTGAGATTTGGTTCCGGTTCTTGGCTATACTGGATAAAGTCGAGATCGTTGGGCCGCTTCACGATGCCGTTGGTGACGTGGATATCGGCGAGTCCGTCATTGTCCATGTCAAATACCAGCGGCGACCAGCTCCAATCGGTGGCAAAAGTTTCGGTCAGCAACCCAACCTCGCTGAACCTGCCATCCCCGCGGTTGAGTTGAAGGTGGTTGCGGACATATTGGTCCCCGTAGCCGAGGGTCTTTTTGATCTGATAAACTTCCTGTTTGTCTTCCCCCACCGATTTCATCCATATCTGCGGATCCGCGGGCAACATATCGGTCGTGAAGATATCCGGCAGCCCATCTCCGTTGATGTCTGCGACGTCATTCCCCATGCTGTAGCGGGAAGTGTTGGAGATCATCTCCTTCAATGCCTCTCGAAAAGTCCCGTCCTGTTGGTTGAGGTAGAGGTAGTCATCCTCCGTAAAGTCATTGGAGACGTAGATGTCCATCCATCCGTCCGCATTGAAATCGCCGATTCCCACGCCCAAGCCAAAACCCAGGCTACTCGAGAGGATTCCGGCTTCGGCGGTGACTTCTACCATTCTGTTTTCACCTTGGGCAACCAAACTTCGGTAAAGCCTGTCTCCGCCTTTTTCGTCCTGATTGGTGAACTTGGTGTCGGCGTGGGAAAAAACCTCCGGCTTCTTGATCGAATGGTTGAGCAGGTACATGTCCAAATCCCCATCCTGGTCATAGTCAAAAAAGATTGAGTGCGTGGAAAAACCGACAAAATTCAATCCCCAATCAGCGGAAATTTCACGGAATGTCAGGTCACCTTGGTTGATATAGAGTCTGTTTTGACCCTTCAGGCCTTTGTAGTCCCCGACTTGGCAAACGTACAGATCCAAAAAGCCATCGCCGTTTACATCTGCCATGGTCACGCCAGTAGACCAGCCGCCTTCGCCAGTTACCTGCGCCGATTCGGTGATATCCTCAAATTGAAAGTTTCCCTTGTTGAGGTACAGTTTGTTGCTGCCTTGGTTGCTGGAAAAATAAATGTCCACCAAGCCATCATTGTTGAGGTCCCCAAGCGCTACCCCGCCACCGTTGTAGAAATAAAGGTATTCGAGGATATTAAGCTCCGGAGTGGATTGGAGGGTGTTTGAAAAAGAGATTCCAGTTGTTTCGGGCTTTTGCAGACTGAAAAGGCTTTCCTCTCTTGACTTTTTGGCACATCCAGTGGCCAACCAAACCACCGAAATTGCGAAGAACCACCTAGCAGTAACTGGTGAACAAATGATAACTCGAACATTTTTCGATAAATGGGAATAGTGTTGCCCCTTCATATTTGACTTCAAAACTCCCAAAACTCCACCCCTTCATTGTTTTTCAACACCATCAGCAGCCTTTGGCCCTTGATGCTGACAAGCTGCAAATCCCGGATATCCCCGTGGAGCTGAAGTCCATGGTCACGGTTGTGCCAATAGGTAAACGTACCGTCGCCTTTTCCCAAAAGGATTTCGCCATAGCTTGCGTCATATTGGCCCACTTCGGGCTTCGCCCCCTTCAGGTTACCGCCCATGACGATATCCTGATGGCCGTCCCCATTGATATCCGCAACCAATGAGGTGTACATCCAAGATCGCTGTGCCATCCGAGGCAATTCCTGTACCTTGAATTTTCCGTTTCCTTCGTTGATCAGCACGGCTGATTGGAAGAAATTGGCTTCCTGCATGACTGCGTTGCGCAACTGGTTAGGTTCGAAAATATCTTCCAGCATTTGGGTTTTGTAAGCGCTGTATTTCAAGTACTTTTTCTTAATCGATGGCACCTGCCCTTCGAGCTGGTGTTTCAACGTAACGGGCACATGTCGACCGCCTTCTTTGTAGGTGAAAATATGCTCAATGGAGCCATTTTGGTCAAAGTCATTGACAAACATGCGGACAGGCCGCTCGGCTGTAGCTTTGAATCGGCTATTCAGACCGTGGTTACCCAACACAAAATCCGGCTTGCCATCCGCATTGAAGTCGCCGACGGCAATGGATTGGTACCAGCCTTTGTGGCTGGCCATTTCAGGCATTTCGATTTTTTCCAGCTTGGTGCCCGTATTTCTAAAGAAAGTCGGCGCCATCCATTCGCCTACCAAAACCAAATCCGTTTTTCCGTCGCCGTCGTAATCCACTACTTGGGCATCCGTCACCATGCCGATTTCTTTAAGCTCGGGAGCGAATTGTTCGGTCCGGTCGGTAAACTTGCCCTTCCCGTCGTTGACTAGTATATGTGAACTGGCATTGACGCCGTATACGAACGGAATCAACCGCGACCCTACAAAAAGATCCAAGGCCCCATCCCCGTTGATATCCATCGTACGGGCCACAGCGCTGCTGTTGGGCAGGGCCTGCAATCCGTTGTTTTCTGATTTCTTGAAGTTTCCCTTCCCGTCATTGATGTAAAGCCTGTCAATCAGATCAGGGGATCCAAATCCCGATTCATTTCCGCCCGAACAAACAAACAAATCGAGGCTTCCATCCCCATTGGCGTCGAAGAATAGGGCGTTGCGATCTTCCGAGATACGGTCAGCCCAGAAAGTTTCCCTATTGGATTCCTCGAAACCTGTGGCGGTCTGCAGGAACAGTTTTCCGGGAAACCCTTTCGCCCCACCGATAAAGACATCCTCAAGGCCATCCCCATTTACATCTGCCCAAGCGGCTTTTGGACCTTCCGTCGAAAGCAGGTGATAGGTGAGTCTGTCCCGGTCAAAATCCACCATGGTATTTTCAACATGACGGTAGTTGAGGACTTTTCCACTGTCAAGTTTGGTGAAAAGCGGTTCAGGCGCCTTTTTGAAGAAATCAAAATCGCTCGGTGCCTCTGACGCCTCCTCCCATTTCAGCTTAAGCATTTGGTCTGGAGAGACATCGCGCAGCAGGGTCATCTTGCCGTCCGGCCAGCGCACCTGGACTTCGTCGATTTTGGCAATTTCACCCAAGCCCGCGTGGGGCCTAGGATCCACCGAAGATTGGAAGCCGCGGTTGGGCATCTGCTCCAGGTAAATCTCCGTTTCGCCCGCTTTGATGCGGATTTGGGTGCCGACAGCGGCGGTATTACCCAGCTTTCCGGTTAATTCAAACTTTATAAAATGCTGGTTGGGAGCCAATTCCCTGCTGCGGTTGCGGTAGAGGCTTATTGGATTGTTGACGTTGTTGATCACAAGGTCGAGCGCACCGTCATTGTCCAAATCCCCATATGCCGAACCGTTGGAATGGATGGGATCGCCCATGCCCCATTCGTGGATCACGTTTTCAAACACCAAATCCCCCTTGTTTTTGAAAGCATAATTGGAGATGGGGTTGATGGGCATCGGGTCAACGAGCGCACGATAGTCGACGCCTTGTTGGGAAATGATTTTTTGTTTCGTTTCATCGTTGTCGATAAAATTGAGGTAATCCAAGTCGGTCAGGTCTTTGTAGATGCCATTGGCGACGAAAATATCCTTCATGCCGTCATTGTCCATGTCGACCATCAGTGCCGCCCAGCTCCAATCTGTCGCCTCCACGTTGGCCATGCGCCCAAGGTCGGAAAAGGTCCCGTCACCGTTGTTGATATGGAGCATGTTGCGGGTGTATTGGTAGTGATAGCCGTGCTCCACGTTGAACTGGAACTTGTCCCAGCTCTCAAAGGAAGTAATCTGCTTGATCCGCTCTAGTGGCTCGGGAAGCATTTCGGTGACGAAAATGTCCAAAAAACCGTCGTTGTCGAGGTCGGCGATATCCGCACCCATCGAAGCAGCCGAGGTCGAGCGCATGTAGTCGGTAAGCTCTTCGGAGAATGTACCGTCTTGGTTGTTGATGTACAGGTAGTCACGCTCAAAGAAGTCGTTGGAAATAAAGATATCCATCCACCCATCGCGATTCACGTCGCCGATGGTGATACCCAAACCGAATCCGATGACGGAACCATATATCCCCGCTTCTTCCGATACATCGGTGAATTTTTCCCCATCATTTCTGAATAGCTTGTCACCGCCGACCGGGTCCCTTCTGGGTCGCTCGTTTTGCATCTTATTGAAACTGCCGATGGCCTGGTAGCTGTTGTTGAGCAGGTAAACGTCCAAATCTCCATCCTTGTCATAGTCAAAAAACACGGCATGGGTCGAAAAACCTTTGTCTGCCAGTCCGTATGCCTCAGCCTTTTCCGAAAACGTGCCGTCGCCGTTGTTGATAAACAGCTCGTTTTGCTTGTTGTCTCCGGCAATGTCCCCTGAGTTGCAGACGTAGATGTCCAGCCAGCCGTCACCGTTGACGTCGGCCATGGCCACGCCCGTACTCCAAGCCCTTGTACCCGCCACGCCCGCAGTCTCCGTCACATCCTGAAACTTGAAATTGCCTTTGTTGAGGTACAGGCGGTTGCCTTTTTGGTTGGCGGTGAGATAGACGTCCAGAAGGCCGTCATTGTTGACATCACCCAATGCCACGCCGCCACCGTTGTAGAAATTGCGGTAGGTAAAAATGTTGAACTTCTCGTCAAAGTCGAGATCGTTCCTGAAATCCAGGCCGGAGTCCGCGGCCTCGATCTTTTGGAACAAGGTTTCCTTTGGTGGCTCTTCCTTCTTCTTGCAGGCCCAGATACCGAAGGGAATAAGGGCCAGGCCCAATATCCTATTGAGATGCTTCATTTGCTTGGTTTATTCAGTTCCGTGATGTCCTTTACGCGCAGGTCGAGCATTTCGGCACGGACGGTTTTGATGTCTTTGATGAATACCCTTATCAGGCGGTTGCCATCGATCTTGACCATGGCCCTGACAGTTTTGTCTTTATTGGTGATTTCCTTGAATCCCGTTCCGTACCAGTTTTCAAACAGCCCCACCACATCGGCCAAGAGTTTGTCCTTGGTGTATTCTTCATTTGTCGGGAACCAGTCTGTGTAGATGAACTCTATCGGCATAAAGAACAGTCGGTCCTCCTCAAAATCCGGATAAAAAAACATATCGACTTTTTTTCCGGATGGCATTTCAGGATGATAAAGCACCTGCAGGTGGTGCGGCCCGTTGATGAGTACGCCATTTTTGTTGTGTTCGGCACATGTTTCAAAGAATTCCCTCTTGACCATACCAAACCTGATTCCGAGAAACAAGTCCTCGGCGACCACGCCTGAAGCCTCGGCCTCTTCCTTCATCTTTTGATAGTCTGACTTGCAGGAAAACAAGCCCACGAGAACCAGTGCAAAAAGGACGGATTTTTTTAAAATACTCATTTTGATAATCTTGGTTTTTCATTCATTTTGAAGAACAACATCGTATCGTTGTTGCGGGCTACGGCAAAATACTTGCCTTTGGAACCGCGGATGGTACGCATGCTGCGGATTTCGCCTGGCACAAAGAAGCCTGACTCGTCGGCAGGGATATGTCTGATGTTACCTTCTTTGTCCAGGATGAAATGCCAGCCGTAGCTACCCATTTGAATTCCCAATTCTGGCTTTATTCTGCTTTGGTTGCCACCTGCGAACAAGTGCAATTGCCCATCGCTATCCGATTCGGCATGAAAGGCATAGACCGCACTGTACTGCAACACCTCTGGGATTTTTACACTTGCAAAGGTAGCATTTCCCCCTTGGATGTACATGCGCGACTCCAAGGTATGCACTTCCCAAATCTTGGAACGTTGCAGCAAATCCTCCGGAAAAAGGTCCTGGATGGTCTTGTCTTTGTATGCGGCGTAGTTCAGTAGGTTTTTGCGCAAAGCGGGCAATTGTTTGAGCAGCGTGTTTTTCAAAACGATCGGATAGGCTTTGTCGCCTTCATATTGGGTAATGATTTGTTCAACGCTTCCGTTTTGGTCAAAGTCGTTGACATACATCCGCAGCGGTTTGTCCGCGGAAGCCTGCAAACGCGAATTGGTACCCATATTGCCAAGCAGCAAATCGGTCTTTCCGTCTGCATTCCAATCGCCCGCCAAGATGCAGTTCCAAAACCCACCTGTCTTTCCAAAGCCCATTTCTATCGAGGTTTCCACGAATTTGCCCTGACGTTCGCTGAATACATGGATCGGCATCCAATCGCCGACCACTACGATTTCGATGTGCCCATCACCGTCCAAATCTCCCGTCCAAGCATCACGCGCCATGCCCATGCCCTTAAATCCGGGCGCCAGCGCAGCAGTTTTATCCAGGAAATTTCCGTCGCCTTGATTTTCCAACAGTACCAGATCCCCACCGACTCCATAGGCGAAGGGGATAGTTCGGGTACCGACTAGGAGATCGGGTTTTCCATCTTTGTTGAAATCAAGCGCCTTGACAAAGGCCGAACTTTCGAATCTAGGTGGCAGACTTTTGGGGGACAATTGAAGCTTCCCGTTTCCGTCGTTCAGGTACAGCCTGTCTTGGTACAGTGGATTGAGGTAGTTGAACTCCAAACTTCCGCTGACCACGTACAGGTCCAAGCGTCCGTCGGCATTGGCATCAAAAAAGAGCCCTTCCACGTCCTCGGGCTCTTCGGATTTCTCCAAAACCTGTGCTTCCCTGAAATTCCCGTTGGCATCCTGCATCCAAATCGTGGACGTCTGTCCTTTCGCTCCCGGCAGAAACAAGTCATCCCAGCCGTCGCCATTCAGGTCGGCGACCGCGATGCGCGGACCTTCATTGCTCGCCATTTGGAAGCGCAGCCTATCGCGGTCAAAATCCACGAAGCTGCTTTCCTCATGTTTCCAGGAAGGTGATGGGGTGGGGGAAACAAGGGTAGTCGGTACGGTCAGTGCGGGGCTTGGAATACTGGCTTCCGCCGGATTTATTTTCAGCACTTGGTTGGCAGCGACGGATTTCAG
This sequence comes from Mariniradius sediminis, assembly GCF_021491425.1. Taxonomy (NCBI): domain Bacteria; kingdom Pseudomonadati; phylum Bacteroidota; class Cytophagia; order Cytophagales; family Cyclobacteriaceae; genus Mariniradius; species Mariniradius sediminis. The sequence goes on from NZ_JAKEVZ010000015.1 coordinate 49,902, forward strand.
CACGCTTCTTTTTCCATGGGGCCAGTCCACCCAAATAGAGTCGACCAGTTTTAATGTATCCAAGCCAATATGCACCCTTTGGTCTACCGAAGACATGTACCCTTTCACAGGGTTGTTCTCCGCCAAAATCGTCTGATTCCCCACAAAAACCTGCACCAGCGCGCCATAATTTCCCTGTAAATCGAGCTGAAGGAAGTTCCTTTTGGAGATTTGGGGGCTGTTGTTTTGGTAGAGAAATACCTCCCCATTCAAGTTGTTGACGACAAGGTCGAGTGCGCCGTCATTGTTGAAATCCGCATAGGCAGCACCGGTCGAAAAAGTCAATTGCTCCATGCCGGATTGGGCTGCGATGTTTTCAAAATGGAAATTCCCCCTGTTGTGGAAAAGGTAATTCTGCAAGGGTGTGGAGGGTGCCTGTTCGAGAATTTTGGTAATCAGCACCGAATCCCGGCGGTATTGTTGGATCAAATCGGATTTATCCTCAAAATAGTCCACAAAGTCGAAATCCGTGAGATCCGTGACAATCCCGTTGGCAACGAAGATATCCCGGAGGCCATCGTTGTCCGCATCGAAAATCAATGCTCCCCAACTCCAGTCGGTGGCATGTACGCCAGAGAATCTTGCAATATCGACGAAATGGGATTCATTCGTACCCGGTTTCCAGCCGAGGTTGCGCTGAAGCGTATTGCGGGTGAATTGGTGAAAATACCCGGCTTTGATATTGGCTTGGTACTTGTCCCAATCCTCGAAAGGTGTTTTAGTCTTCACACGGTCCCAAGTCGCAGGAAGCATTTCGGTAACGAAGATGTCCTGCCAACCGTCATTGTCCAGGTCAGCGATATCCGCACCCATCGAACCCATGCTGATTTCGGTCATCGCGCTTTCCAAAACTTCGGAAAACGTGCCGTCTTGGTTGTTGATATAGAGGTAATCGCGCTCGAAAAAGTCATTGGAAACGTACAGATCCGGCCAACCGTCGCGGTTCAAATCCGCCGCGGTTACGCCCAAGCCATAGCCGATTGCGGAACCGTAAATCCCTGCCTGTTCGCTTACATCGGTGAATATTCCCCCATCATTTCGAAAGAGTTTATTGCCACCTTCCGGGTCGCGGACGGCGCGTTGACCCTCCCGCAGATCGTTCAAGCCAATCGAACGGCCCGAGTTGTTCAACAGATACATGTCGAGATCCCCGTCTCGATCGTAGTCAAAAAAAACAGCATGCTGGGAAAGTCCCTTTTCGGCGATGCCAAAGGCTTGGCCTTGTTCGGAAAAGGTCAAATCGCCATTGTTGATATAGAGGGCATTTTGACGGTTGTCGCCTTCCAGCGGACCGGACTTGCAGACATAGATATCCAGAAAACCATCCCCATTGATATCGGCCATGCTGACTCCTGTGGACCAAATGCCCTCGACCCAGAGTCCCGCTTTTTGGGTAATGTCTTCAAATTTGAAATCGCCTTTGTTGAGGTAAAGGCGATTCGGGGTTTGGTTGCCGGCAAGGAAAATATCGATCAGGCCATCGTTGTTGATGTCGCCGAGCGCGACTCCGGCTCCGTTGAAAAAATTGCGAAAAGTGTAAGGGTTGAATTTTTCGGTAAAGGAAAGATCATTTCTGAAATCAATCCCGGTATGGGATGATGGTAGTAAGGTAAAAAGCTTTGGGGAATCCGTGCGTTCGGGCGCTTTCTTGCATCCTGCCCAAAGGAATACCGCAAGGGGGAATAGCCACAAAGTGGGTCTTAATTGAAGTTTTTGGGAAATTCTGGATTGTATCATCGTATGGGTGTACCATAGACCTGCCTTTGATTCGCAGGTAGGAAGGGGCTTACTGTAGGCAATCGTAACGAGGAATCAGCCTGAGTTTGTGCTTTGCAAAGGTAAGATTTTGAAGGCGTAGAAACTAAAAAGAAGTGCACCTTAGTGCACTTCTTTCAGTATTTCCGATCGTAAGCCGGAGATTAATAACCTGGGTTTTGTCTCAGGTTAGGATTGGCTTGCAATTGGTTTTGTGGGATTGGGAACAGGTTCCTGAATGGCTGAGAAGCGTTTTTCTCCCACCAAGCATCGTTGAACTTTCCGAAACGAATCAAGTCAGACCTTCTGTGGCCTTCCGCAAACAGTTCCTTTCCTCTTTCCGCCAACAAGATATCGGCAGTCAAGGTGGTAAGTGGTGCTGCACTGGCCCTTGCTCTCACTTGGTTGACCAAAGCCAAAGCATCAGCGGTTCTACCAAGACGGAATGCGCATTCTGCTTTCATCAAGATGGCGTCTGCCAAACGATAAATTGGAAAATCATTGTCCAATGAGTTTGGTTGTCCAAGTGGCACTTCAAACTTATTGATTCTAGTACCCGCCTGACGAAGTGCATTCGGAGCCAGTTCGTTGATTCGTGGAGTAAAGATTAAGGTTGGACCATCTGGATCATTGGGCTCAACAGCGTTATCCAAGATCGGCGTCCTTCCATCAGCAGCGAACTGCTGCCCTTCCCTCAAACTGGCTCTTCTGGCATCACCAGGCTCAAAGCTATTGTAGAATTCCTCCAAAGCGGTATACCCATTCCATGGTTGTTCCTGCAACTGGAAGGTTGCTTGGTTACCATAGTGGAAGGTCATGTGGTGGATGTTGAAACCACCCGCATTATTCGCATCGTAAGGCAACGTAAAGATGTTTTCAGAAGAACTGCTGTTTCTTGCCGAGAAGTTTGCAAAGAAGTTAGGCTCCAGTGAATACCCTCCTGAATTAATCACTACATCGATCGCAGCTTCTGCCTCTGCCCATTTTGGAACACCTGTGTAAACCTCAGCATTCAAATACAATTTGGCCAAGATCATGTGAGCAGAGTAGTAGTTCAAATTCGTCTTCACGAAAGTTTTTGGCAACAAGTCTACGTTGTCCTTGATGCTGCTTTCGATGAAGTTGAATACCTCCTGACGGGTGTTTTGTGGTGGGTTACCTCCCCTGTCCGTTTCCAAAATAATTGGCACGTTTCCGAAGTTATCGATCAACCACAAATAAGCCAATGCCCTCAATATACGAAGTTCTGCGTTCAAGCCTTCGATCGTCGGATATTGGGACATTAGGATGTTGCATTGTGCCACAATCCCATAGCAGTATTGCCACGCACCATTGTAGGCACCATCGCCGACTGCCCAAAGGTGTCTATGGTTCCTCAACCAAATACCGCCATCTTCCCAGTCAGCACCTTTTTGCGGGATCGCCATATGGTCAGAAGATACTTCATTGATACTCCACATACCACCGTGTCCACCCCAGTTACCGATTACTGAGGCATAGGCGCCCTGTTTCAATACATCGATCAGTTCAGGCCGGGGACTTGCCGCTAATTCGTCTTGGGTCAATCCCGTCAGTACTTCTTGTTCCAGTTCCCAGCATGAGGTGGTAGCCAAAGCCACCAAGCCTCCCACACAAATTGATTTTACTAATCGTAACATATTTATCTTGAGTTTATGTTATTTAAACGTGATTGTCAAACCTGCAGTCCAGATTCTAGGCACAAAATAAGTGTTTCTCCTTTCGATACCTGGAGCAAGTGGATCGGGGTTGAATGGGTCCTGATTGTCGGTCCATCTTACTTCTGGATCTACACCGCTAAACTGGGTGATCGTGAAAAGGTTTTGCACCCCACCGTAAATTCTGAAATTGCTGATGCTGCTGGACCTGCTTGCTACGTTGTAGCCGATTTGGAGGTTATCCAACCTCATGAAATCGCCTCTTTCCAAATAAAGATCGGAGAAAGTAGGAGTCGAAGTCACCAAAGGAGAAATTGGTGTGTTTTTGGTAATTACTGAGTTCCATGTATTGGAAGCACCGTCTGCATTTTCATAGAAACCTCTGAAGGAGTTGTAAATCAAGTGACCCCAGCTACCTCTCAACAGGAAGTTCATATCCCATTTGCCGTAAGTGAATGAGTTTGAGAAACCGAAATCACCCGATGGCAAGCCACTTCCCAAATCTTCAAACTCCTCAGGTCTTTCCGTGCTGAGGATATATTCACCTCGTTCTGTCAGCCCAAGGAATCTAGGACCGTAGAACCGACCGACTTCCTGGCCTACTCGGTTCCAGACAATTTCGTTGTTGTTTTGTCCTGGAGAACCTGGAGTTGCTCTACGAATTTCAGGAAGGTTGATGGAACCTACACCGATTCGGTCGATGGTTGTTCTCCTGTACATTGTGAAGTTAAAGGAAGGTGTCCAATTGACGGGACCCAATTTCACGTTGTTCACATTGACCAAGAATTCAATACCCGCCTGGGAAAGATCACCAATGTTTGCCCAAATCGTCCCAGCAGAGTAGAAGTTTCCAGGATCAAATTCGTTGGGAAAACCCTGGGATACCTGAGCCTGGAATAGAAGGTCAGAAATTTTCCTGGAATATACGTCCAATGTACCGGTCACTTTTCCGTTCCAAACACCGTAATCGATACCCACGTTGAATTCCCTAGTAGTTTCCCATTTCAATTGTGGGTTAGGGTTACCTACTTGACGTGGAGCTACGAAGCCGTTGTTGAACGGATTGTCCGCATCCAAAGCAATACGGTTTCCGTTTTGGAACAAACCGATCGCCAAGGTTGGAGATGGTGGCAACTGACCAACTATACCATAAGATACTCTCGGCTTGAAGTTGCTGAAGATGCCCATGTCGAAGATTTGGGTCAAATCCGCACCAGCTGAGAAGGCAGGAAATACGCCTGTTTGGTTCTCTTTACCGAAGCCTGAGTAAGTTTCAGCCCGAACGGAAGCAGAGAAGAAGTAGGTGTTGTTATAGTTGAAGTTTGCCCTACCGAATACAGAATTCAATGTCGCGTTGGTAGCAAATGAACCTATATCTGCACCGTTACCGAATCTTACATAGCCACCACCCAAGTTATTGTAACTTTGGTCAAAAAGGAATCTTGTCGCAGATGCGTTGAAGCCTCTCTCCTTGAAGATTTGGGTTTCTCCACCAGCCAAGAAGGTGAAGTTCATGCGGTCAAAAATTTCATTTTCGTAGCGGATGGTACCATTCCAGATGGAAGTTGTGCGGTCAAACTGACGCTGTCCCGCCTGTCCACTACGTCCAAATCCAACGTTGAAGTCTTGCCAAGAATACCAATCCCCAGACAGCCTACTAAACCGATCCTCAGAGAATTGGGAAGCAATGGTAATTTTATCGGTCAAGTCAAACTCTAATCTATAGGAATAGATTGCACTCTTGATTTCGTTGGTAAACTGCTGCTGATTGATCAAGGCAACAGGGTTGAAATAGTCGAACAAATCTCTCTGGAAATAACCTCCGAATCTCCTATTTGCCAAAGCAAGTCTCGCTTCACGGTCTTGGGAAGATTCTTGTGGGTTGTAACCACTTTCCCAAACTGGTGCTGTTGGGTTATAGATAGTTGCATATCTTACTGCTTCTCCATTTACATCAGTAGTATTCGTATTGGTGTATGCCAAACTCACATTCATTCTCAACCTGTTATTCAGAGCTCCATGATTGAAATTGAAACGGGTGTTCAAAGTTTCCCGGTTTGTGCCCTTTACCACACCGTCGTTGTTACGGTAGTTGACGGAAACCAAATAGTTGGTATTGTCGAATCCACCGGTGACGGATGCGTTTACAGTCCCGTTGTAAGCTGTCTGAAGGATTTCATCTCTCCAATCAGTTCTCGAACCCCAATCGAATCCGCCACGCGCGACAAATTCCTCTGGCGAAAGCACTGGAATTAAATTGGAAGCGGTCTCCGCTGATCCAAACGTATTCAAAGTTACGTTAGCATAACCTTTTTTGGATGAACCTCTTTTTGTAGTGATCAGGATGACACCGGCCGCACCACGTGTACCATAGATCGCAGCGGCAGAGGCATCTTTCAATACGTCAAATGACTCGATATCATTGGGGTCAACTGCATCAAGTGAAGCGCCAATCACACCGTCCAATACGATCAAGGGAGATTGGGTAGCGCCAAAAGATGAAATACCCCTCAACCTCAAAGTGGCATCGGCATTTGGGTTACCACCTGGCCTGGTTACTGACAGACCGGCTACCTTACCTTGCAGCAATTGGGCTGGGTTGGGGAAGTTACCCCGGTTGAACTGCTCGGCACCTACATTGGTCACCGCAGAGGTGATTTCCTTCTTGTCCTGGGTACCGTAACCAATCACGACCGCTTCCTGAAGGCTTTGGATATCCTCCGCCAACTCGATGTTGAATACACTTTGGTTGCCGATGGCCACCTCTTGTGCGGTAAAGCCGACAAAGGAGAACACCAAGCTTTGGTCGCCAGGCTGTACATTGATGGAAAACTTGCCATCGAGATCAGTTGTGGTTCCTCTGGTAGTACCTTTGATGAGCACTGTTACTCCCGGTAGGGGATCCTTCAGGGTCGCGTCCAGGACGGTTCCTGTTACCTCCCGGCCTTGGGCATAGGCGGCACCGATGCTGATGACCATCAGCAGCCCGGCAATCGTCCACGCCTTTACTTTTTGTAAATAATTTCTCATAGGGTTTGTTGTTTTGAAAAAAACGAAATGGTTTGTATAGTTAATTTCAAGTCTAAAATGATTGTTTAAATTTTAATTTGCAATTTTTAACAAATGCCCAAGATTGCTTTTGGGAGAGGTCTTGTTAACAGAATAATGGTATTTTTTATGAATCGTTAAAGATATTTTATTTTTATTTCGGAATACGCAACCGAAAACGATTGAACTTTTCGAATAGTTAAAATTTTTCGATTTTATTAAAAATGTGAAAATCGGGCGGCTGCCTTGGAGCCTTTGCAATAAAATAGGGTTTTTGCCTCAAATTGGGAAAGGAAGCAACTTTTGTGTGTTTGCGTGCAACCTTCTGCCTGGAATGCGTATCTTTATCCCATGGGACTTTTTAGCAAGCAAAGATTGAGACAGGAACGAATGCGTTGGGGCAGCGTCATTTTGATTTGCGCATTTACGGTTTTGCTCTTTACGCCCGAGGAATCCAAGCGCTCCCTTGTGTACAAATTAACCAATCCTTGGAGTCTGCTGTCAGCAGAGCAGGAAAACCCCATCCTCCACTTGGTTTCCAAAATTGTCACCCCGACCTTTCCCGAAAAGATGCGGGAAGCGATTCCTTTGTAAGATTCTCCTGATATAGTTTTTTTCAACAAGGTCATTTCAAACATGCTCCTCCAAGACATATATATATATCCTATCAAATCCCTTGGCGGCATCCGCCTACCCAAAGCCAATCTGGAAGAGCGGGGCCTGCAATGGGACCGCCGCTGGATGCTGGTAGACGGGAAGGGGGATTTCCTCACCCAAAGGGTACATCCGTCTATGGCACTGCTGCAAGTGGAACTGAGGGCCGATGGCTTGCTGGTTTTTCATAAGCAGGACCCCACCAAGCGGATCAATATCCCCTTCACACCCCAATCCGAGGCCACCCGTCCCGTCACCGTATGGGATGACACGGTACTTGGGCAGGAGGTGAGCAAAGAGGTGGATGCATGGTTTTCCGAAATATTGGGAATGCCCTGTGGACTGGTCTGGATGCCCCCCAGCACGGAGCGAAAGATCGATGCGAAGTACGCGGTCAACAGTGAGTCGGTCGGCTTTGCCGATGCGATGCCTTACCTACTTATCGGGCAGAGCGCACTCGACGACCTCAACGCCAGGCTGCAATCGCCCGTCCCCATGGACCGTTTCCGTCCCAACCTCGTTTTTTCCGGCGGACCGGCCTATATCGACGATACCTGGGACAAGGTCAAGATCGGCGATGCCCTTTTCAAGATCACCAAACCCTGTGCCCGCTGCGTGCTGACCACGGTCGACCAAGCGACTGCCCAAAAAGGGAAAGAACCCCTTCGCACCCTGTCGACTTACCGGACGGTAGGTTCCAAGGTCCTCTTCGGACAAAACATGCTCCTGCTCGAAGGTGCCAGCATTGAAGTTGGCGCCGCGGTGGAAGGGATTCCATTCCTATAAAAATTACCCCGCGAAATAAAAAACGGGGTTTTCAACGATTCCTGCCATTTTCATCTGTGTACATCTGTGAAATCTGTGGTTTAAAAAAAAATGAACCACAGATGGCGCGGATTTTTACAGATAGAATTCCCAATCGCTTGTTTACTGGTTTTGGTAAATAAAGGTGGGATATCAGGTTTCCTATTTCAATAGGACTAGGCCCGGGATTCGGTAACATTTTTTATCTGTGCCTATCTGTGAAATCTGTGGTTGAAAAAAAGACCACAGATGGCGCGGATTTTCACATATAGAGTTCCCAATCGCTTGTTTACTGGTTTTGGTAAATAAAGGTCGGATATCAGGTTTCCTATTTCAATAGGACTAGGTCCGGGATTCGGTAACATTTTTTGTCGGTGTCCATCTGTGAAATCTGTGGTTGAAAAAAAAGACCACAGATGGCGCGGATTTTCACAGATAGAATTACCAATCGCTTGTTTACTGGTTTTGGTAAATAAAGATGGGATATCAGGTTTCCTAGTTCAATAGAACTAGATTCGGGATTCGGTAACATTTTTTGTCGGTGTCCATCTGTGAAATCTGTGGTTAAAAAAATTGAACCACAGATAGCACAGATTATCACAGATAAATTCACGAAGACTTCGGTTTTCTTTTCCAATAAATTGGCAATTTGACCGCCGTTTTTCACCTGCTCCTTTCTTTGAAATCCTTGGTTAACCCGAGATAGGCCTCAACGGTACTCCTTCACCGTCTGGATAAAGACCTTCACTTTTTCGGGGTCGATGTCGGGATATACGCCGTGGCCAAGATTGGCAATGTGGCGGCTACCGCGGAACTGATCCATCATCGCCTTGGTGGCCGCTTCCACTTGGCGGGCGCTGCCATAGAGTGCCGCGGGGTCAAGGTTTCCTTGCAGGGTCTTGTTCGGGCCGATCATTTCCCGCGATTCGGCAATCCCCATGTTCCAGTCGAGGCCGATGGTCTCACAGGCGAGCGCTGCCATTTCTTTTCTTGCAAAAAACGCCCCCTTGGCAAACACCGTCTTCGGCACTTGCGTAATCGCTTCGCAGATTTGGGAAATGTACCGCAGGGAAAACTCCCGGTAATGGTCCGGCGGCAAAATCCCCGCCCAGGAATCAAAGATCTGCACAAGATCCGCACCGGCTTGGATTTGTCCTTTCAGGTAATTGATCGTGCTGTCGGTGATCATTTGCAGCAATTGGTGGGAAAACTCCGGCTCGGTGTACAGCATGGCCCGGGACTTGGAAAAGGTTTTGCTACCCGAACCTTCGACCATATAGGCAAAAATCGTCCATGGCGCTCCCGCAAAACCAATCAGCGGTACACGGCCATGCAATGCTTTTTTGGTGATGCGGATCGCCTCCATCACATAGTGGAGGTCGTCGACTCCGTCTGCAATCCGCAGTTTCTTGAGGTCGGCCGGTGTCTTGACGGTCTCGGGAAACCAAGGCCCACGCTTTTCCTGCATTTCGTAGGGCAAGCCCATGGCCTCGGGAATCACCAGGATATCCGAAAAAATAATCGCCGCGTCCACGTCGAGGATATCCACAGGCTGTATGGTCACTTCCGCCGCCAACTCGGGCGTTTGGGCAAGTTCGATAAAGCCACTGACGCTTTCACGCACGGCACGGTATTCGGGCAGAATCCTGCCGGCTTGACGCATCAGCCATACGGGTGTTCGCTCGACGGGTTCTCCCTTTGCGGCCCGCAACAATAGGTCGTTTTTCAATTGCATGGCGCAAAGATAGAAGCAGCCCGGCAAAATTCACGGCTTGGGCTTAAAAATGGGGAAACAAAAACACCCGCTTGCTGGGCGGGTGTTTTGGGGAATGCTTTGGCTTGTATCAATTTTTCGGATAAAGCGTCTTGATGTCTTTTTCAGTTTTGCCGAGGTACGCCATCACTGCATTGTAGTCGCTGAGGTCGAGCCTTGCACCGGCAAATTCACCGGGTATGACGATGATCCTGAATTTTTGGTTTCTGGTCCAGGAATTGTCGACGTTGGCCAAGTTAAAATTTGAATTCAAGAATAGGCTGAAGTCCACCCTGCTGAAATCAAAATTGTAGATCATTGTCCCTTCTTCAAACAAAACTGTTTGGGGCAATGGTCTCCAAATGACATTACCTCCCTGCACTTCCCATTCGACATATGCCATGACTACGTCACTGTTGAAAATAGGTGGCGTGAAATTGAATACTTCCTGGTAGTTGTTTTGGGCTGTAAAATTCGCAGTGACTTCGAAAACTTCTCCGACGATGTTCACGCCGGGTTGGCCCTGAGGGCCTTGAGGGCCGGGTAATCCGGGAGGTCCCGCAGGTCCGACGCATGCTTGGAAAAAGGCTATTCCTCCGATCAAAAGGAGCAAGGAGATTCTTTTCATGGGATTGGGATTAAAATGAATTGATGATAAAGACGGCAAATATGATAAATTGTTTTGATGGAAAATATTAACCCAAAACAAATGCCAATTACTGCTGAATGGGACTTATGCCAATCACCCGCACCTCCTCCGGATTGACAATCTGATCGATAAATAGCGTCGGTTCGGGCAGCTTGTTGGCCTTGGCAAAATCCCGGAGCGAAGCCTTTACCGTCTCGGGATTGGGCATTACAAAACGGTGGCGGTGGATATGTGCCACGGCAGCTTGAGGGGCTGAAAGATTCAGGTTTTCAAACCCCGGCTGGGCTGCCGTGAGCCATTTTTTCTCGATTCCTACAAATACCTCCATGGTATCCAGTTTCCCGGCCGGTTCCCGGAAGTAGATCGTGTGAAGCCTTGCCTCCGGATGCTGCTGCAGGACTTGTTCCATTTGCTCAAAGGACTCCCGAAGCTGCTTGTCCTGGGGAATACCTACGAAGCGCAGCCCCGATAGCTCGATCTGGGGATTTTCCCACACTTCGAGTTTGATTTCCCGAAAGCCGCCCATTTGGTAAAAGGTGAAAGCCAAGACGGCGACAAGGATCGGAAGACCGATCAAGATTACTTTCTTTTTCATACTAAAACAGATACCGCGCCCCAATCGCACCTTGCAGTCGGAAATGCCCAAATCGCTCGACCAATTCCATGAACAATCCAAACTCTGCAAATACACTCAGTGGAATCTCCTCTATGTAGTATTCTGAACCCACAAAACCTTCCGGCCCAAAATCCATATTCCTGCGCTGCTCAGCAAAAGTGACGTTCGGGTTGGTGCCTTGGGAATAGACGTAGTCGACCATCACGGACCTCAGCTGTGCGCCCGCCCCGGCATAGGCCAGCAAGTAGCCCGATCCGATGCCGATCATATCGGTGATGTCCTCATGGTAGGCCATTCGGAAGTTCATCGACCAGCGGTTCGAAGTGCTGTGACCGATGTAAAACGTGTTGGGGCCGGGACGGTTGTTTTCGAAGGTATTTCGATAATACGAGGCCGAGTTGGGACCCGCACTGCCAAACATTCCCTCGATAGAGATATTATCGTCGAGGAATGTCTTGTACGTTATGGAAAAAGGCTCACCCATCCGAAGGCCGATGCCCGGCTCTTGGGCCATAAGGCTCATCGGCATCAGGCAAATTGCCAATAGAAACAGTCTTTTCACGCTGCTTGGATTTTTACAGCCACAAAAGTAAGATAAAAGAAGCAAGAAGCGAGAGACAAGAAACAAGAGGTCAGATACTAGGGAACAACAAGAATCCACCAATAACTTAATAACCATTAACTACAAAAATCTCGATTGCTGCGGCTATGGACTATGGTCTATCGACTATGGACCAAAAAATATCGAATGATGAATATCCAACAACGAATATCGAACGCTGCCCACTGCAAACTGCTACTGCAAACTGAAGACTTCTCACCCAATCACCATAGACTTGAGCTGCATCTGATGGAGGCGGGAATAGTAACCACTGAGTTCGAGAAGGCTGTCGTGGGTGCCGCTTTCCTTGATCTCCCCATGGTCCATGACGATGATGTTGTCGGCACTTTGGATCGTAGAAAGGCGGTGCGCGATCACAATCGAGGTACGTCCTTTCATCATTTTCTTGATCGCCTTTTGGATCATTTCCTCTGTTTCCGTGTCGACCGAGGAAGTGGCTTCGTCAAGGATGATGATCTCGGGGTCGTATACAATCGCCCGCACAAAGGAAATCAACTGCCGCTGACCGACCGAAAGTGTGGCTCCGCGTTCCATCACGTTGTAGTCAAGCCCACCGGGGAGCTTTTCGATAAACTTCTTGGCGCCGACCAATTTGGCTGCCTTCATCACCTGCTCGCGGCTGATGTCGGGATTGCCGAGGGTGATATTGTGGTAAATGGTATCTGAAAACAGGAACACATCCTGCAAGACTACACCTATATGCTTCCTGAGTGCACCCAATTCAAATTCCCGGATATCCTTGCCATCGACCGTGATGGTGCCTTTGTTGATTTCATAAAACCTGTTGATCAGGTTTATGATCGAGGACTTACCCGCGCCCGTGGCACCGACCAAGGCGATGGTCTCGCCCGGTTTCACCTCGAAGCTGATGTTTTTGAGTACCCAATCCTCGTCGTTGTAGGCAAACCAAACCCCATCAAACTGGATATGGCCTTGGATGCTATCGGGCTTCCATTTGCCCTCGTTGGGGATTTGGTCGTCACTTTCCAGTAATTTGAAAATACGGGAGGAACTCACGACACCCATTTGCAGGGTATTGTAGCGGTCGGCAATCATCCGGATCGGCCTGAAAAACAACTGCAGGTACATGATAAACGAAATCAAAACGCCCACCTGCATGTCCATATCAAAGACCCGCGTGGCACCATACCATACCACCAAACCTGTACCGATAGCTTGAATGATCTCGGCTACCGGGAAGTAAATCGAGTAATACATGACCGAGTTGATATGGGCTTTGCGGTGCTCCCGGTTGATTTCCTGGAACTTTTCGTACTCCCGTTGCTCCCGGTTGAAAATCTGCACGATGTTCATACCCGTGATATGTTCCTGCAGGAAAGAATTGAGGTTGGCGACCGCATTGCGCACGTCATTGAAGGCGACTTTGATTTTTTCCTTGAAGATATAGGTGGAAATCAGCAGCAACGGCAAGGTGCACAAGCTTACCAAGGTCAGTCTCCAATCTACCCAAAACATCACCGCCAAAATCGTTACCAACTGCAGGAGGTCGCCAATAATCGCCGCCAATCCTTCACTGAACACATTGGCCAGGGTTTCGATATCGGACACGTTTCTGGTGACCAAGCGGCCGATAGGCGTATTGTCAAAAAACTTCAGCCGCATCCGCAGCAGATGGCGGTACAATTTGATCCGGATGTCCTTGATGATAACCTGCCCAATCCAGCCCGAAAGATACGTATGCGCAAACTGCACAACCGATTGGAGTACCAGCAGGAATACCAGCAGGTATATTATTCGGACAAGCCCAGGGGTGTCGCCAACAGCCACATAATTGTCGATTGCCACTTGGATAAAATAGGGCCGCGTAGGGGCAAGCAATGCCAATGCAATCGTCAAAAACACCAAAAAGTAAAACCTCCCTTGGTAAGGCTTCACAAAGCGGTACAGTTTCTTCAGCACCTCGGTGTCTATGATATCACCGCTTTTGGTATTTTCTTTTTCCAGGCTCAATTCAAAAACAAATTACAGGTAAATATCCTCGGGGTATACGACATTGCAAAGATAAAGTCCATGGGCGGGCGCCGCGGATTTGGCTTGGCTTCGTTCCCGGCTTTCCAATATTTTTTGGAAATCCGTCCTATCGATCTTCCCATGACCTACTGCCAACAATGTGCCAACAATCGCCCTCACCATTCCACGCAGAAAACGGTTGGCGGTTATCTGAAAGAACAATTCCGGTCCGATTTGTTCCCAAGTTGCTACTTTTATTTTGCAATTGAAGTGGTTGACGTCGGTATGCACCTTGCTGAAGCACTGGAAATCCTCCCATTCCAAAAGCAACGTCGCAGCTTCGTTCATCTTTTGGATATCGGGGGCGTGGAAAATCTGCCAGGCCAAGCCCTCCAAAAATGGGTTTTTCTGCAAGGTAATCTTGTATGTATAGCTCCGCCATTTGGCATCGAAACGCGCATGTGCATCTGCTTTGACTTCCCTCATCCGAAAGATCGAAATGTCTTTGGGCAGGATGCCGTTCAGGCTGCGGACAAGATGCGCCCCATCCAATTCCCCTTCCCAATCCATATGGGCGACCTGAAAGGAAGCGTGCACACCCGTGTCGGTACGTCCACTGCCCATGATGCCCACGGGCTGTCCGAGGATGGTATGGATTGCTTTTTCCAATTCAGCCTGCACAGTATGCGCATTTCCCTGGATTTGCCATCCGTGGTAGTTGCCGCCCCTGTAGGCCAATTCGAGAAAATAGCGCCGTTTTTCCATTTCAGTCTGCAAAGATAGAACTCGGCATCGAAAAACTCGGGCCTTGGACACATTCCTTGCGATTGAGGAATTATCCCTGTTTCTTTGTCAAAATTTTCAAAAAATGATCCAACGCATCCAGACCGTATTCTTATTTCTAGTGGCCGTGGCCATGGTATTGGTGATAGTTTTCCCCATTTGGCATCAGGTCAATCCCGGACAGACAGAGATGATGACGCTCACGGCATGGAAGCTTGAGACTGTCGATACAGCCACTAATGACGTATTGAACTCGGCCTCCAGGCCTGTTTCAGGCGTATTGGCAATCTTGACCGCTGGCTTGGCGATTTTCTCACTGCTGCAGTACCGCAACCGGACCAAGCAGATGTTTTTGAATATGATCAATTCCCTGCTGATGGTGGTCAATATCGGCGTCATCATCTACATCAGCCATACTGCCAATGCGGAGTTCAACCCCACTGTCAGCGGCGCTTTTGTCACGGGCTTTTGGGCGATCTTCGGGGGTATGATCTGCAACCTCTTGGCCAACCGCTTTATCCGCAAGGACGAGATGCTCGTGCGGTCGGTGGATAGGATCAGGTAGTTTGTAAGCAAATCCGGTATTGAAGCCAGTGGCATTAAAGTCACTGGCTTTTGTTTTTGTAAGTGTTAAGTTTGGGAAAACGAAAAAGCAATGCGCCTAGAAACCCTCTCTATCCACGCCGGCAATATCATCACGGATACCAACAGACCAGCCGTACAGCCCATCACCACCGCGACGACTTTTGAGCATGGCGATGGCCAGCATATGTATGCCCGTGCTTCCAATCCGAATAGGAGTTCCTTGGAAACGCTCTTGGCTAAATTAGAACACGCTGAAGATGCTGCCGCATTTTCATCGGGGAATGCCTCTGCTTTGGCGGTGTTTCAGGCTTTGGAACCGGGTTCGCATATCATCGCGCCGGACGATATGTACCATGGTATCCGCAAACAGTTGGAGGAAATGCTGCGTGGCATCTTGGAAGTGGATTTTGTAGACATGTCGGATTTACAGGCTGTGGGCGATGCATTCAAATCCAACACAAGGTTGGTTTGGGTGGAAACCCCTTCCAATCCCCTTTTGAAAATCTCTGATATCAGGGCAATTGCGAAGCTGGCAAAAGAAAAAGGCGCTTGGCTTGCTTGCGACAATACATTTGCGTCACCGGTTTTCCAAAATCCAATTTTGCTTGGCGCAGACATTGTCATGCATAGCAGTACCAAGTACCTTGGCGGGCACAGTGATATCCTCGGTGGTGCGTTGATGACCCGATCAAAAAATGCCTTTTGGGAAAGGATTCGCTTCGTCCAACACGTAGGAGGAGCAGTTCCTTCGCCTTTTGACACTTATTTATTGGTCAGGAGTATCAAAACCTTGGCTTACCGGATGAAAGGCCACGCGGAGCATGCAGGCATTATTTCGGAGTTTCTCTCCCAACATGCCAGCGTTGAACGCGTATTTTATCCTGGTTTGAAAAGTCATCCCAATCACGCCATCGCGGCTTCGCAGATGAGCGGATTTGGGGGAATGCTGTCATTTCTGGTCAAAGGTGATGCAGCAGACGCGGATGCGGTAATTTCCAAATTGCACTATTTCACGAATGCGACGAGTCTTGGCGGGGTCGAGAGCTTGGTCGAGCGGAGGGCTGCCGTGGAGGGGCCGAATACCAAAACACCGCAGAATTTGATCCGTGTATCTGTCGGCTTGGAGCATTTGGATGATTTGCTGGAAGATTTGGCCGAGGCTTTACAGAAATAAAGGCTGTCAGAAACAGCCTTTTTTTTTGGGGTATAGGGTAAGTTTAAAAAGGGTGACCGAGGCAACTATTTCGGATTGCTTGAAAATTACTCAGGATTTTTTGGATTATATAATTTTTTCTAGATTATTTCCTTGTTTATTGATTTTTTTCAAAATCCCAATCATCCAGCCCATCCTTCACGATCCAAACTTCTGTATTGTATCGCTTCCGCCAAATGTTCTACTTTGATTTGATCGCTTTGCCCGAGGTCGGCGATTGTTCTAGATACTTTTAGTATTCGATCATAGGCACGTGCGGAAAGTCCCAATCGCTCCATGGCGGTTTTCAGTAGTGCCTTTCCAGCCTCGTTGATTTGGCAAACTTCCTTTACGAGGTGTGAGGGCATCATGGCGTTGCAGTGGACTTCTGGGTTGTCTGCAAATCTCCGCATCTGGACCTCCCGCCCGGCAATTACCCTTTCTCGGATGGACTTGCTCGACTCGGTTTTGCGTGTCGAGGTCATTTCCTCAAACTTCACAGGAGTCACCTCGACATGCAAGTCTATCCTGTCCAACAACGGACCGCTGATTTTGTTCAAATACCGCTGCACCACGCCCGGGCCGCAGACACACTCTTTTTCGGGATGGTTGTAGTAGCCGCAGGGACAGGGGTTCATGCTCGCGATGAGCATAAAGTTGGCAGGGTAGTCCACGGAGACTTTTGCCCGGGAGATCGTGACCTTTCGTTCCTCGAGTGGCTGCCGCATCACCTCGAGCACGGTACGTTTGAACTCAGGCAACTCATCCAAAAAAAGCACACCGTTGTGCGAAAGCGAGATTTCCCCCGGCTGTGGATTGCCGCCTCCTCCGACCAAGGCCACATCCGAAATGGTATGGTGCGGGGACCGAAAGGGCCGCTGCGCAATCAGTGCCGCGTGTTTTCCCAATTTTCCGGCAACGGAGTGGATTTTGGTCGTTTCCAATGCTTCCTGTAGGCTGAGCGGTGGAAGGATAGAGGGAAGTCTTTTGGCCAGCATGGTCTTGCCCGCGCCGGGAGGACCTATCATGATGACATTGTGCCCACCCGCTGCCGCGATTTCCATCGCCCGCTTGATGTTTTCCTGTCCTTGCACATCGGCAAAGTCAAACTCAGCATGCTCCAAGGAATTGTAAAAGATATCCCTGGTGTCGGTGACAAGGGGAGTGATCTCGAGTTGGCCTTCCAAAAATTGAATCGCCTCATCCAGGGTATTGACCCCAATGACGTCGAGCTTGTTGACGATGGACGCTTCGGAGGCATTCTCCAACGGAAGTATGAATCCTTTGAATCCCTTTTTCCGGGCTTCAATGGCAATCGGGAGGGCGCCTTTGATTGGTCTTAAAAAACCGTCCAAAGACAATTCACCCATAATGATGTATTGCTCGAGTTCGGGGAAGCCGACTTGCTCTGAGGCTTTGAGGATTCCCAAAGCGATCGGAAGGTCATAAGCAGAACCTTCCTTCCGGATATCGGCAGGAGCGAGGTTGACGACGACCTTTTGGCGCGGCATTCGGTAGCCAAAGTGTTTCAGCGCGGACTCAACGCGTTGCTGACTTTCCTTCACTGCACTATCCGGCAGGCCAACCATGAAAAAACTGGTGCCTTGGCCCACATTCACTTCAATCGTGATGAGCTTTGCATCGACTCCGGAGACGGCACTTCCAAAGGCTTTTGAAACCATTTTGCAGGGTTTTTTGGGGATAAAAAAAGGGAACCTAATTGATTCCCTAATTTAGCCAATTTTGTATAAGATGCTTTAGTTATGTGAAATTTTGTCTCGGACGGATTCCCTTTGCCTCTTTTTCTTCTGCAAGCTTGTCCAACTTCTGCTCGATGTTGCGCAGCTTGACCCCTTGCTCAAAGTCATAAAGCTTGGCTTTCAACTCATTTTTCTCCGTTTCTTTCTTGGAAATCTCACTCTCGAGGTTGTTTCGGACGATTTTATCGGTGCCCCAGGAAATAAGAAACAGGAACAGGCCGATCCAAAGGAAATTGGTGACGAGGTAAGTGTTCAATTCTTCGACCCTGAAGATGCCTTTTAGAGAATCAAAAGCGAGGAAAAACACGAGCGAAACACCAAAAAACAATGCGACCAATAGATGCGAGATACGATTGATTTGTTTCATAGGTAGGGCTTTTTAGAAATGATGCCAATATAGTTAAACTGCCTGGATACTGGAAAGTTTCTTGTACAAGCCATCCTCCAGGATGAGTTGGCTATGTGTGCCGCGCTGCACGATTTCGCCCTTTTTGATCACGAGGATTTCATCGGCATGTTGGATGGTACTGAGGCGATGGGCGATGACCAAAGTCGTCCTATTAGTCATCAGCTTGGTCAAAGCGTCCTGTACCAGGCGCTCGGATTCGGAATCCAAGGCGGATGTAGCTTCATCCAAGATCAGAATCGGCGGGTTTTTCAGCACAGCACGCGCGATGCTGAGGCGCTGCCTTTGTCCTCCGGAGAGCTTGGAACCCCGCTCGCCAATATTGGAATGGTAGCCGTTTTCAAGTTGGACGATAAACTCGTGGGCATTGGCGATTTTGGCGGCCTCCATGACTTTTTCTTCGGATATGCCTTCCAGCCCAAAGGCGATATTATTGAAAACCGTATCGTTGAAGAGAATGGATTCTTGGGTCACGATGCCCATGAGCCCTCTGAGTTGCGCAAGATCCAAATCCCGCAGGTCTGTGCCGTCCAGCAATACCCGGCCTTCACTGGGATCGTAAAAACGAGGCACCAAGTCCGCGATGGTGGACTTGCCGCCACCCGATGGCCCGACGAGCGCGATGGTTTTTCCTTTTTCCAAGGTGAAGTTGACCTCCGAAAGGACGGTTTCCTTTTCGTACTTGAAGGAGACGTTTTGGAAGGTGATTGATTTCGAAAATGTCGATACCGGTTTCGCGTCGGGGCGATTTTGGATATCGCTAGGGGTATCCACCACTGCGAAAATCCGCTCCGCCGATGCAAGTCCGCGCTGGATGCTACTCGCGGCCCGGGAGATTTCCTTGGCCGGATTGAGGACTTGGGTAAAGATGATGATGTAAGTGATGAAATCCGAGGCGCTCAGGTCGGAGGCATTTCCCAAGACCAGGCTACCCCCGTAAAGCAGGATACCTGCTACCACAAATACCCCCAAAAACTGCGAAATCGGTGAAGCCAGCTCGTTTTTGCGGGCCATGGAAATGTTCACATTGGAGTAGTTGTCCGTCTCCTCGTCAAACTTCCCGGTTACGTAGGATTGCGCGCCAAATGCCTTGATTACCCGCATACCGCCGATGGTCTCGTCCAGGATATTGACGATACGGCCCAGGGATTCCTGGCTTTCAATGGCTGTTTTGCGGAGCCTGCGGGTAATCCCACCAATGATCGCACCCGAGATCGGGATGATGAGGATGGTAAAAAGTGTAAGCTTGACAGACATGAAAAACAGGACCGCAAAGTACAGGATGATTGTGGCGGGTTCCTTGAAAACCACCCGGAGCGACTGCACGATGCTGTTTTCCACCTCTTGGATATCGTTGGTCATCTTGGACATCAGGTCGCCCTTGCGCTCATTGGAGAAAAATCCGATGTGCATTTGGGTGGTTTTTTGGAAAATATCCAGACGCATCTTTTTGATGACTTCTGCACGGACCTTGGCCAGGACGACACCCGATAGGTAAGTAAAGAGGTTGGAAAGAAAGACCGATACGACGATGATGATGCAGACATATACCAAGGTGCCAAACTTCCCATAGATCTCGGCAATCTGCAAAAAGTAGTGGTTGAACATGTGCATGAAATACGCCAGGGAAAAGGAGAACGCAGGCTTGGTCAGGTATTTGTCCATCTCGCCGGGTCCGACCTGCTCGAAGATCACGTCAAAAAGCGGCTTGAGCAGCGTAAAATTCAGCAAGCCAAAGACGATGGCCAAGATCGTGTAAAGGACATAGACCGGAAAATACCGGCGGTAGGGCCTGGCATACGACAATATCCGGAGGTAGGTATTCATGGACAGCAAGATGTTCGGGCTGCAAGTTAGGGATTTTTTGGGGAAGAGGGTCAGGTGCTCGATGCCCTAGCATGAATGGATGCAGTAAGGTTATACTGCTGGTTTTCCAATAACCCAATAACCCAATAACCAATAACCAATTTCTCCTCCCTAAAAATTAAAATCCCTCCTAATCGCATTGACCCTGAGGGAAAACCGCGTGAAGCTGGTGCTTCGGGGCGTGCTGATGCCTTCGGTTGTCCGGCTGCGGTAGGTAAGAGGAGGGGGATAAACTGGTTGTTTCCGAAGTCCCTGTCGGAACTAGGGGCAGGTTTAAAAACTTACCCCCAAGCTTATGCCGACTCCAAATGGGAAAAAATCGACCGGTTTTTCCGCGTTTTTAGAATTGAAGAACGTAACCCAAGGAGTGTATCCTGCCCTGAAAAAGAAGCCTCCTTCCGGCTTCTGGTACCTGTAGCCTATTCTTGCGTTGATGGTCGCATCCCAATATGCCTCTTCCCGATGATTGCCAGGAACACTGGTATCGAAAATAAAATCCCGGTCTTGAAAAGTGAAGAAGCCTGCCCCATACTCAAGGTGGTGTCGTGATTTTCCAAAAAAAGCGGTCACTTCCGAGGCAAATGCGGGTATCCAATAGGATGAATGGACAAATTCAACAGGCTTCTGATACAATGCAGAGAAGCCTACGCTTCCGGATATCTTCATCCTATTTTTCTGATGGAAGATACGTCCATAGTTAAGTCCATATCCGGCGGAATTCCCAAGTAATTCTACGAATACAGCATTTTTGGCGGTAAATACCTCTGGGTCGGCTTGGGTAAATGCCTTATTTTGGGAAATCACTAGCAATACGACCACCAGTGAAAACAGGGACGATCTGGAATTGAGTTTCATAGGGATAACATCGAAAACGAAGACATTTGTCAAACTTAAAAAAAAAACGAAAAAAAAGAGATGTTTAGTATGTTTTTTTCCATGTGGTTCAATTGACTGTTGCCTTTCGAATACTATGGATCTCTTTTTTGAAAACTGGACCGACGTTGGAGAGAAGGCCTGATCCCCTACATTGAGACTGTGCAAGAAGAATCCTGCTACGATAGACCGGATGGGCAAAGAATACCCTACCCCTAAAAATTAAAATCCCTCCTAATCGCATTGACCCTGAGGGAAAACTGCGTAAAGCTGGTGCTTTGGGGTGTGCTGATGCCTTCGGTCGTCCGGCTGCGGTAGGTGTGGCTGAAGTCAAGGAAGATATTCTGCTTGATCATGTAGCTCAGGTTCAGGTTGGCCTGTATCAAGTCGTTTTGGATACCCTGGCCGATGACATTGTTGTAGAGGCCGATTCCCGTGCCGGGACTGGTGCGGTTTTTCAGGACATCCTTGCCGAAGTTCACCACAGGAGAGGGGTCGTCCCCATAGAACTGGTACAGGCCGGTAATGGTCGCGTACAGACGGGGAAGGAACTCCGGCTGGTACCGTATCAGGGCGATTGCCTCACGGAAATTGGCCCCGAGGGGATGGGTCAGCGGCGTACGGTAATTGGAGTAGGACTGGTAGGGGAATTTTTCCTGGTAGGTATAGGGTCGGGATTGGTTGTACTCGAGTTGGAGGTCGAGGTTGGAGACTTTAAAGAGCTCGATGAACTTGAGCCCTGCCTGGATGCTGTGTTTGTTGCGGATGGAGTTTTTGCCGCTGATGCCAAAGAACTCATCAAAGACAAATTCATCCAAGGCAAATTGTCCGTAGAACTGCATGCCGGGCACCAGGTTCCACTTGACGTCGGTGCCGATCATGACCTTGTCCGGGGTGCCGAGTTGGTGCTCCACCCAGCGGTAGAAGATGATGGGGTTGAGGTAGTTCCAGTCAAATTCATTTTTCATCACGGACTGAAAGAGGCCCAGGTTGAAGTTTTTGCCGATGTTGGTACCAAGGCGGTAGAGCGAAAACCACTTTTGCGGGTAGCGTGCGTCCGTGGGGCGACCTTGACCGTCGAAGATGATATCCGCCGTCTGCTGTGCCCAAAGGTTGGTGAGTTGGAAGCGCCAGATTTTGGTATTGAGCTTGAAAAACATGTAGGGATTGGAAAAATCCGACAAGATCATCGAGCGGTAGCCTTCACCGACAAAGTTACGGTCGTGGCCAAGTTGGGCCTGGATATGACGGGTAAAGTTGAAGCTGATATGCCCCCTGGCGGAGAAGTAGCCGTAGCCTTCCTCCTCGTAGCGTTTCCAGAATCCTTCGCCCGGGACGGCTCCGCTATGCTCTATGTAGTCCTTGACCCAAGAGGGGAAGATCGCCTGTGAAGTCGTGAAGTAGGAATAGAATGCCACCTTGCGGTCGATGCTGCCACGGATTTCCGCGCCCCGGGAGTTTTGGACGCGCATCTTGTCTTGATCGGGTTCGAAGCCGGCGGAGAGGTATAGGACTGGGTTGATGCGTATGTCCAGGACCGAATCGCGGTAGTAGGCGAAGTCTGCGGGGTTTTTGTAGAGGGCCTTGAATAGCGGTCTCCGGGACCGGGGCATTTCGCCCGACATAAACTCCCAGTTGTCCTGCGTCAGGTAGCGAAGGTTGAAAACGTCCGCTTCACTGAGGTCGGTATCACCTTTAAGCAGCGTATCCAAAAACGCCCCGACTTCATCCCTTCGGTAGGGTTTGAAGCCTGTATGGAAGTTGGGGTTGTTTTTGCCGCTGAGGATTTCGTAGCGTTCGAGCAGGTGGTAGTAGTCCCTGTTGTAGGGAATATAGGCACCCTGGGCAAGGGATTCCGAGAGCGCGCAAAGGGAAAAAATGGCAAAGAGAAGGAAGCTTTTTCGCATGGACAAGGATGATCGAAGCGTAAATCTAAAAAAACTGAACGAAACTGCCGCCTTGAGGCTCGCAAAGCGAACCAAGGAGCAAAGGGCGCAAGATTTTTTCTCGCAAAGACGCAAAGATGCCAAGGAAAAATACCCCTGAATTTTGACAAATGCGCATTTGCGTTCCTCGCGCCTTCGCAGTCTTGGCATACTTGAAATGGGGCACACAAAGACGCAGAGACGCAAAGAAAAAAAGAGAACCGTAGGGCACTTGCCTTCGCAGTCTTGGCGAGAGGTTCAATAGCCACGAATGCGCGAATTGATTACCTGCGTACCCTTAAGTAGGAATAGGGAAAATATTTTCCTTCTACATCGTTTTTCAGGAAACCCCTTTGTACTTTAGTCCGTCTTGGCAATAATTGAAATTTACAGAGATGGGATTTTTGAAATATTTGGAAAGAACGCCGTCAATGGCCTGGGTGTGTTTGGCCATCTTCGCTTCAACGGCTTTTTTCCTTCCAAACAGTTCGTTACTCGCACAGGATAGAAATGCCGAGTATTTCTCCGAAAACAAATACGCAGACTACCCCATCATCACTTTCCGGGAAAATCTCTTCAACCAACCCGTATATTACGTCAATGGAGTGAAGGCAAATGCCGGTGAAGTGCGGGCCTATTTGGAAATCCAGCCCGGGGACGCACAGGATTTTGCTGCTGACAATTCGAAAAGATTGGGCGGGGCTGCGCTGCGGTACGTAGGATTGGCAGTCACGACCGGTTCATTGGTATACTTATTTACAAACCAGCTACAACCCAACAACTTCAGTACCTTTTTTTGGGTGAGTTTTGGAGGGGGGATTGTAGGGAGTATAGGGGCTTCCATGGAGGCAAATGCCAAACGCCGTATCGCTGGCACAATCGACAAATACAATTATATCATCTCCCGTGACCAATTGCAGGGGCATTACCTGACGATGGACGTACGCGACAATCTACTCGGTGAAAAAATCGACATCTACGATGGCCCCAACCTGTTGAACAAGGCGCAAATCAGGAGCTTGATGGAAAACAGGCCCGACATGTATGCGGATTACCTCAAGGCACTACGCAAACAAAATTTGAGCTTTGCTTTGGATATCGGTTCCCTAGCCTTGGATTTGGTTTTTGTTGCCTATTTCATTTCGCCACAACTCCAATCTTCCACCCCCAATGATATCCTGATACCCCTGGTCTTCACGA
The DNA here is from genome assembly GCF_021491425.1 of Mariniradius sediminis. Classification (NCBI taxonomy): domain Bacteria; kingdom Pseudomonadati; phylum Bacteroidota; class Cytophagia; order Cytophagales; family Cyclobacteriaceae; genus Mariniradius; species Mariniradius sediminis. The sequence goes on from NZ_JAKEVZ010000015.1 coordinate 74,079, forward strand.
ATCTTGGTTTGGGAATAATCTCCGGCCAAGTACGCCGCAGCGCAAGGAACCTCACGCGTTCTGCTTTGTACCGCTACAATTTTGGTGATGCGGTGACGCCTTCAGTCCCCATGCAGCAGTCCCCCATACCGGTTGCCAATTTTGTTTCCTTCGGTATTCCGTTGGATCGGAGAAAATGAGTCTTCAGAATGCAGTCACAGCTGACAGTATTCCATTCCGTTTTCGCATTCGTGAATTCGTGGCTACTTTTTCTGGTGCAATCCTCCAAATTCACAAATGAACCTCTGCCTACTGCTACTTTTTTGCGTTCTCCGAGCCTTTGCTGTCTTTGCGAGAAAAAACAGCCACGAATGCACGAATAGCATTCCCTGCCCACTGCCCTGCCCACTGTTACTTATTTAGCGTTCTTCACGCCTTCGCTGTCTTTGCGAGAAAAAGTAGCCACGAATGCACGAATAGCATTCCCTGCCCACTGCTACTTCTTTTAGCGTTCTTTGCACCTTTGCAGTCTTTGCGAGCTACATATTCTCAAATTAATCCAAAATAAGATTTGGATGGTTTTTGCGAAAAGGATAACTTTGTGCCTCATTTGAAAAATCGGATCGAAAATAAATAGCAATACCATGAAAAAAGACATTCATCCAAACTACCGCGACGTGGTTTTCTACGATACTTCAAGCGAGTTCAAGTTCTTGACCAAGTCAACTGTAGAGACAAGCGAGACCATCGTTTGGGAAGACGGCAAAACCTATCCGGTTTACAAAGTGGAAGTTTCTTCCAACTCACACCCATTCTACACTGGCAAGAAGATGTTGTTGGATACAGCAGGTCGCGTGGAGAAATTCAACAAGCGCTACGCCAAGAAATAATCCCGTCTCGAAAGAAACAGGCAAAAAGTCTCCCGGAACTGGTTTTCCGGGAGACTTCTTTATTTTTGTACCATGGACAACTTGATTTTATTCGATGATCCCACGATTCGTGGATCGCTTTTGCCTTTTACTTTTACCCGCCCCGTGGCGGATATCCGGGTGGGGATTTTGAAGATTTCCGAAAAATGGGAAAAGTACACCGGTCACTCGGCAGGCTTTTTTACACAGGAATACCTTTCAGCCAAGTTTTCCAAAAAAAATTCTCCGGCTTTATTCATCAATGGGGCGCTGCTTCCTGACCCGCAGGTTTGGAACGCGATCAGAAGCTTGCAGTCCGGTGAGGCACTATGGAAAGGGAACCAGCTCTTGGCGCTGCAGATGGACAACCCCGAGCTTTTTGGAATCGAGATAGCCAAAAACAAATATCCAGTTACCTATGAAGGGGAAGTGGTGCTGATTCAGAAGACCTGGCATATTTTCCAGTTCAATGCCGCCGAGATCAAGAAGGATTATGATCTGATCACCGCCGGCAGGATTTCCCAGCCAGCCGGAGATTCCCATACGATTGTTTATGCTCCGGAAAACATTTTCATCGAAGCAGGCGCCAAGATCAAAGCTGCCGTGCTCAATGCCGAAGGAGGCCCAATCTACATCGGTAAAAACACCGAAATTCAGGAAGGTTCGCTGATTCGTGGTCCTTTCGCGCTTTGTGAAGGATCGACAGTCAATATGGGTGCAAAGTTGCGTGGCGACACAACCGTAGGACCGTATTCCAAGGTAGGCGGTGAAATCTCCAATTCCGTCATTTTCGGCTATTCCAACAAAGGCCACGAGGGATTTTTGGGAAATTCGGTGATAGGAGAGTGGTGCAATCTCGGCGCCGATACCAACACTTCCAACCTGAAAAACAACTATGCGCCCGTCAAACTTTGGGATTACACCAAGGGTGGCTTTGCCAATACCGGCCTGCAATTCTGTGGCCTGATGATGGGCGACCATTCCAAATGCGGCATCAATACCATGTTCAATACCGGGACTGTCGTCGGAGTCGGCGCCAATATTTTCGGTGACGGCTATCCCCGCAATTTTATCCCATCGTTTGCATGGGGAGGGGCTTCGGGTTTCAGTACTTTTCAGGTCAGCAAGTTTGACGAAGTTGCCACGGCAGTGATGAAAAGACGTGGCCTGCCTTATGGCCAAGCGGACAAAGAAATCATCGAAAAGGTTTTCGATTTGACGAGACATTACCGTATTTGGGACAAAGAATCCTGATCCAACATGTTGTTCGCAGATATTCCCGGATTGGCCGAGACCAAGGACAAGATTGTCCAGGCTGTCAAAAACAACCATTTGGCGCATGCCCTTCTTTTCCATGGGCCCGAGGGTTCCGCGAGTTTGCAGTTGGCCTTGGCCTTGGCGACCTACCTCCATTGTGCCAACCCCGGTGAAACCGACGCTTGTGGGCAGTGCCCTTCCTGTCAAAAAATGTCCAAATTGGTCCATCCGGACATGAATTTTGCTTTTCCGATGCCCGGCGAACAAAAGGATGACGATGATGAAAAGAAAGTCGATTACAACGCCTCCTTTAGGACTTTTGCCACGACTCGGCCCTACGGGAATGTTTCCGATTGGATTTACCAAAATGGCTTTGAAAAAAAGCAACTGAATATTTCCCGAGGTGCGGCACGACAAATCATCAAGACCCTTTCGCTGAAGTCTTTTGAAGGCGGATTCAAGATCATGTTGATTTGGGCACCAGAATACATGCACCCCTCGGCAGCAAATGCGCTGCTCAAGATCATTGAAGAGCCGCCTGCCAAGACCTTGTTTTTTCTGGTGACCGCTCAACCTGAGCAGTTGCTTACGACCATTTTATCCAGAACCCAAAAAATTGTTGTCCGGGCGTTTTCCGACGCAGAGGTGATGACGCATCTGGTAGCCTCCGACCTTTGCACGAGGGAGATGGCTACCCAGATCACCAATCTCGCAGACGGGAATATGCGTGAAGCTTACCGCATGGTCGATGCTGAAGAAGATCAATACACCGGATTGGTGCGGGATTGGATGCGGGCTTGCTACTCAGTCGATATCAATGCTGTTTTTTCCTTTGTGGAGCGGATTGTGGAGAAGGACAAAGAATCCTTGAAATCACTCCTTCTGAGTGGAATCAACATCGTGCGGGAGGTGATGTTGGACAAATCGATAGCCACCGAACTGATGAGAAGCGCCGATTCTGAACGGGATTTTATTCATAAGTTGGGGAAAAATGTATTGGATGAAGAAAAGCTTCAGGCGATGTACCTGGCATTCAACGAGGCACATTACCACCTCGAGCGCAATGCAAACGCCAAGATACTTTTTGCCGATTTATCCTTCAGGCTGGCCCGGATTATGAAGTCAAATCTTGCCGCGACCACATGAAGAAAACGATCGGACGAAGGGAGAAAATCTCGATTCCGGCTTGGGGCCTGCGCAATGTCTCAGCCAAAATCGATACGGGGGCCTATACCTCTTCCATCCATTGTGAGTTTGCAGAGTTGCGGGAAGAAAACGGAGTTCAGATACTCTGCTTCAAAGTCCTGCGACCTGCCCACAAAAAATACAATGGCCAATTGATTTGCACCGAGCATTTTACCCAAAAGAAAGTAAAGAATTCTTTCGGGGACGAGGAAATCAGGTTTATGGTCCGTGCAAAAGTCAGTATGTTTGGGGAGAAAATCCTCACTGAATTTACCCTCACCGACCGGACCAAGATGAAGAATCCGATTTTGCTCGGGAGGAAACTCCTTCGCGGAAGGTATTTGGTGGATGTGGATGCCGTCAATCTTTCCAAAAAATCCTCTAAAAAATGAAAATCGCCATTCTTTCGAGAGACCACAATCTTTATTCCACAAGGAGACTGGTGGAGGCAGTGAAGGCTGCGGGGCATGAAGCGCAGGTAGTGGATCACATGCTTTGTGATTTGATCATTGAGCAGGATGGGCCATACATCATATATAAAGGTGAAAAACTCGAAGGCATCGATGCGATCATCCCAAGGATCGGAGCCTCGGTGACCTTTTACGGCACGGCGGTCGTACGGCAGTTTGAATTGATGGGCGCATTTTCAGCGGTCGAATCCCAAGCGATTGTGCGCAGCCGGGACAAGCTTAGGAGCCTTCAGATACTCTCCAAAGCCGGACTTGGGATGCCCAAGACCGCGTTTACCAATTTTTCGAAGGGAAATGAAAAAGCCCTGATAGAGCGCGTGGGCGGAGCGCCTGTAATCATCAAGTTGCTGGAAGGTACCCAAGGATTGGGCGTAGTCTTGGCCGAAACCAAGAAAGCCGCCCAATCGGTCGTCGAAGCCTTTCACGGACTAAAGGCGCGCATCATCGTGCAGGAATTTGTCAAGGAGGCCAAGGGTGCGGACATTCGGGCTTTTGTTGTCAACGGCAAAGTAGTCGGAGCGATGAAGCGGCAGGGCGCTGAGGGCGAGTTTCGCTCCAATCTCCACCGAGGGGGGAATGCGACCGTGATCGAGCTGAGTAAGCAAGAAAGGAAAGCGGCCCTGAACGCAGCAAAAGCACTTGGACTTGCCGTGGCTGGAGTGGACATGCTCCAATCTGACAGGGGGCCATTGATATTGGAAGTAAACAGTAGCCCGGGATTAGAAGGGATCGAGCAGGCGACCGGCGTCGATATTGCGGGGGCTATCATCGCCTATGTCGCCGATAGCGTGAAGAAAAAGGGCCATAAAAAGAAAAAGAAAAATGGACAAAATAGTCAAGGTAGGCACTAGGGGCAGTAAGTTGGCCCTGTGGCAAGCTTACCATGTCGCAGATCTACTGAAGCAAAAAGGCCTCAAATCCGAGATTGTCGTGATCGAAACCAAAGGAGACAAAGTCTTGGACGTTTCAATCGCCAAGATCGGCAGCAAGGGAGTATTTACAGAGGAACTGGAGGAGCAATTGGCCGCTGGCAAAATCGATATTGCCGTCCATAGCGCCAAGGACATGCAGTCCAGCCTGCCCGCCGGATTTGAACTGATCGCTTTTACAGAAAGGGAGAAGGTTAACGACATTATCCTCAGCCACCGAAGCGATATAGATTACAGGGATCCGGGCAAGCCCCTCGTCTTGGGCACTTCCTCGACAAGGCGGGTGGCGACTTTGAAGCATTTTTACCCCCATATCCAAACTGTAGAAGTAAGGGGAAACCTCCAAACGCGTATTGCCAAGATGGAGTCGGGTCTTTGCGACGCCTTGCTGCTGGCTTATGCCGGTGCCCACCGAATGGGCTATGATTCCATGATTAGGCATGAATTGTCCCTATTGGAATTCACACCCGCCGTCGGTCAGGGTTCGATTGCAATTGAGTCTTCCGAAAGTTTGGCTACAGACATAAAGCAAGAGATCATCGCAGCTTGTCACCATGTGGATACCGGATATCAGTTGCAGGCCGAGCGAAGCTATCTAAGGGTATTGGAGGGCGGATGCAGTATCCCGGTTTTCGCTTTGGCGAAGGTTCAGGGAGAAGTATTGGCATTGGAAGGCGGGATTGTGAGCTTGGATGGGAAGACAAGGATCGTAAAGAGCGTGTCTGGAGATAAGAAAAGCGCAGTCTCCCTCGGCCAACAACTCGCCAAGCTGGTGCTCGATGCAGGAGGACAGGGTATTTTAATCGAAATCAAAACAGCATTGAAAAAATGAGATACGTTCACTTGTTAGTCGCTTTCCTTGCGGTAGTAGGAATCACTTCCTGCGCGTCGGAGAAGGATTATTTGATCAAAATCCAGACGAAGCATGGCGATATGTACGCCGTGCTTTTCGATGAGACTCCTTTGCATAAGCAAAATTTCATCGACCTGGCGAAGGCAGGTAGGTTTGACTCCACCGAGTTTCACCGCGTCATCCAAAACTTCATGGTGCAGGGCGGAGATGTATTTACAAAGGAAAAAATGCCTACCGACCAATGGCCGACGATTCCTGCCGAGATCGTTCCCGGAATGATCCATAGCAAGGGCATGATCGCAGCTGCCCGAATGGGTAACAATGTCAACCCTGAGCGTCGGTCCAGCGGTTCGCAGTTTTATATCGTGCTGGGTCAAGTCTACAAAAAGGATGAGTTGGTCACCGACATGAAGCTACTTTCCGAGACTTATTTCAAATACATCCAGTTGGAGAGTAATTTGGCGCTGAAGCAGCAATACGCCGAATTGTACCAAATGCAGGCTTTTGATTCATTGAACCAGATCATGCTCCAACAAAAACCCAACTTGGAATCCTTTTACAGTATCAAGTTGGAAAAGGAAATGACGCCTGGGCAGGTGGAAGCCTATACCACGGTAGGAGGCACTCCACATTTGGACAATGAGTATACCGTTTTTGGCAAAGTAATCAAGGGGGTTGAGGTGGCCGAGATTATCTCAAAAGAGAAAACGGGTAGAGCCGACAAACCACTTGAGCCAGTCTACGTGAAGGTGACGGTCGAAGAACTGCCGAAATCAAAAATCACCAAGGAATTCGGATATCAATATGAAAAGTGAAAAGCTGAGGATCTTGGTAACGGGTGCCAATGGCCTTTTGGGCCAAAAGCTGGTAAATGCCCTCAAAGGCGATCCCGAAGTGGAGCTTTTTGCGTCAGGGAAGGGAGAATCCCGGCTTCCAAAGGCATGGGATGGTTCCTATCATTGGATTTCGATTGATGTTTCGGACAAAGGCCACGTTGAAAATGCTTTCGCTGAAATCCAACCCCATACGCTCATTCACACTGCTGCCATGACCCAAGTGGATGATTGCGAAAAAGATAAGGAGGGATGCTGGAATGCCAACGTAAATGCGGTGGCCAATTTGGTGGCTGCCGCTGAGGTCTATCAAACACACTTCGTCCATGTTTCTACTGATTTCATTTTCGATGGTGAAAATGGACCGTATTCCGAGGATGCCGATCCCAATCCAGTCAACTTCTACGGTTGGTCCAAACTGGCCGCTGAGCGATTGGTGATGAAGGCAAAGACACCATGGGCAATTGCGCGGACGATATTGGTGTATGGAATTGCGCAAGATATGAGTAGGAGCAATATCATCCTGTGGGTGAAGAAGTCTTTGGAACAGGGAAAGACCATCCAAGTCGTCAACGACCAATGGCGTACGCCGACTTTGGCGGAAGACTTGGCGGATGGTTGTATCCTCATCGCAAAAAAGGGTGCGACCGGAGTGTTTAATATTTCTGGAAGGGATTTGCTGACGCCCTACCAGATGGCGGTGATGACCGCGGACTATTTTGGACTTGACAAAAGACTCATTCAGGAATCAAATTCGCGGCTTTTTACCCAGCCGGCAAAGCGGCCACCGAAAACAGGCTTCATCATTGACAAGGCTGTCAGGGACTTGGGATATGCCCCCAAAAGTTTTTCCGACGGGATTGGTATTTTAGCCAAACAACTTATCTTAGCCGAATCTTAACATTCAATTAATCATCAAAAAACATCAATTAGATCGATATGGCAATGAATTCGGATGCCCAAGATAGAGGTCAGTTTGGCTCGAGCTTGGGTTTTATTTTGGCAGCAGCGGGTTCCGCAGTGGGCTTGGGAAATATCTGGAGATTCCCCTATTTGACTGCCGAAAATGGAGGTGGTGCGTTTGTTTTTGTCTATATATTCTGCGTGCTTTTGATAGGACTTCCCTTGCTGTTTAATGAGATTGCTTTGGGCCGTAAATCCGGCAAAAATCCGATCGGAGCGATTAGAGAGACCGGCGGCAATCGCTTTTGGCAGTTAGCAGGTGTGCTCTGCGTTTTGGTTTGTTTTTTTGTGCTCAGTTATTACTCGGTGATCGCAGGGTGGACAGTTGGCTACATCGTCACGGAGGTGATCAATATCCCCGTTGATTTTGAAGAGTTTGTGGAGACGCCCATGTATGTGATTCCACTTACGTTTTTCTTTATTTTGATCACAATCTTGATCGTATTGGGCGGTGTCTCAGGTGGTATCGAAAAAGCCTCCAAAGTATTGATGCCCATGCTTTTTATCATCGTGATCTTCATCGCGGGTAGGTCTGTGACTTTGGATGGGGCTTCTGCAGGTATCGAATACTATCTAAACCCGGACTTCTCCAAAATCAACTCAAAGGTTGTTTTGCAGGCGCTCGGTCAGGCCTTTTTCTCCATGTCTGTGGGTTGGGGATTGATGATCACTTTCGGATCCTACCTTAAGAAGGAGTCCAACATCATCCAGGCTTCTACCTGGATCGCAGGTATGGATACTACTGTAGCCCTGTTTGGCGGATTGATGGTGTTCCCCGCTTTGTTTGCCTTGCTTTCGCCCGAATACCTTACCCAAGGCCCTGGATTGGTATTCAACGTACTTCCAAAAGTATTTGACCAAATGCCTGGTGGAAATCTAATTGGCGGTTTGTTTTTCATCCTATTGATGGTCGCAGCATTGACTTCCACGATTTCGATGTTGGAAGTTCCGGTAGCCTATCTGATTGATGATCGCAAGTGGAACAGGAAAAGAGCAACTTGGACCGTGGGTATCGCTGCAATGGTGCTTTCTGTGCCTTCTGCCTTGTCTTCCATCGAAGGCAACGTGTTTGCTGACCTTCGCCTCAATTTCCTTGGGAATCCACTGATAGGATTTTTTGGAATCATGGACTTCATTTTCGGAACCTTTGCTGTGATTGTCATCTGTCTGATGCTGGCACTGTATACAGGTTGGGCGAAAAAGATCACGGATTTCGCTGACGAATTGGCACTAGGTTCGCCAAAATTCAAAGGAACATTCAGGACCGCTTGGATTTTCTTTATCAAGTGGGTTTGTCCAATCGTCATTGGCTTGGTAATCCTTGATTTGGTTGGTGTCTTTGGCACACCGCAGCAAGGACATTGATTCAAACAGATTGCAAAAAGGAAAGGAACCTTAAACGGGTTCCTTTTTTTTTAAGTGTTTTTTGAAGTCTTGAAGAATATTTGGAAGCCAAATTTCCAGATTAAATAGGCGAAATTGTTTTTTGAATAAAAGTTTATCTATCTTTTGGAGCGAATCCCCCTGTTTATCACCTAATAGACAAGTATGAAGGTTCTCGTTGTGGATGATGATGCCATCAATCGGCTCATTCTACAGAAACTGTTTGAAAAAAAAAACAATACCGTCCTCACCGCGCAAAACGGTGTGGAGGCTTTGAATATTTTGATTGCCGAAGATGAAATTCACATCGTGATCACGGATATCATGATGCCCGAGATGGACGGCATCCAATTGCTTTCCGAAATCAAACTCAACGATAAGATTAACCAAATCCCAATCATCGGATTTACGGCAGGAGACATCGATTATTTCAGAAGCATCACGCCGATTTCATTTGACCGCCTGCTTCCCAAACCAATGAATTTTTCTGAGCTATACGACATTGCCAATCGATTTGTAAGTGCTGGCGTAAATTAATCTTGGTTTCCCAAATCAATTTTTTCTTTTTTGTCGTTGGGATAATACATTGCCGATACAAAACTCCATCCATTATGAAATATTTATCCACTCTCCTTCTTGTGCTTTTTTCGTGGTCCCTTCAAGCACAGGATTTTTCAATCGGACCAAAAGTTGGATTTTCCCAAGCAAACGTCGCCGTAAATGGCGATGGCTTTTCGACGGGAGATGCCAAGTTTGGATACCATCTTGGTGCTTTTGTGCGGATGGGTGGGCACAGCATCTTTGTGCAGCCCGAATTGCTTTTCACCAATACTGGGGGAACTGTTGTCAAATCCGGCCAAGGTGTAAATGAGACTTACTCTGCAAGCTTCAATCGCCTGGACATTCCCCTCATGTTTGGGTTTAAGCTGGCAAAAGTATTCAGGGTCCAGGCTGGCCCTGTTGCTTCCGTATTGATGAACTACAAGATTGAAGACTCTGTCGATGCCGTGGTTGATGCCGATTATAGTTCCGCAACAGTAGGATACCAAGCGGGAATTGGTCTTGATTTGGGGAATGTCATCCTTGACTTTAAATATGAGAGCTCCCTGAGCAAATTATCCAAAGGGGTAGCCGGATTCGAAACCGATACCCGACAAAACCAACTCATCCTCTCTGCGGGATTCAGATTGTTCTAAAAGCGAAAAGGTCACCGAATTCACGGTGACCTTTTCGCTTTTTCCTTGATACCTTTTTCACGTCTTTTGTTATTTGACTTCGAACACGGATTCAGTGCTGTTGCCATTTTTGGAGGCGACAATCTTATACTTCCCTTTGGCGATCTCCCCATACTCCCAACTCGCCATATTCACCCCGCTCACTGCATTTATGTCCCATTTCTTTATTTCCTGTCCTTGTTCGTTGAGTACTGAAACGCTTGTTGGGCCTGCATTTTTCACGAAAAACATGATCTGTTGGGAAGGTGCCGTGGTTGGCGCATCGGCCCAAGCTGGTCTTCGTCCGGGGAGTCTGATATCAGGAGCACTGAGTATCTGAATCTCCGCCGAGCTATTGGAGGCAATCTTCTGTAGCGCGTTCAGCTTGACAATAAAGACCGAACGTCCATGGCTTGCCACAACAAGTTCATTTTCCCGTTTTTGGATTGCCATGTCATAGATGGCTACGTTAGGGATACTTCCTTGGAAAAGTTGGTAGGTTTTTCCGCCGTCTAGACTTGTGTAGAGGCCATGGTCAGTACCTAGGTAGAGGATTTGGGGATTTGTATGGTCTTCCTTGATGATATTCACCGCTTCCATTGGAAGGTTCCCAGCGATAGGTATCCATGTCTTTCCGTAATCCACAGACTTGTAGACATAGGGGTTGAACTCGTCAAACCGATAACCTGTCAGTGTAACATATACCACGCCTTCCAAATGCTGGGATGGCGCAACCGAACTCACCCAGCGATTCTGTGGCAGGCCTTTGCTGATGTCGGTCCAGGCCGTCCCGTGGTCACGGGTGACCCAGAGATTCCCGTCATCGGAACCGGCATACAGGGTGCCAAACTCAAATGGGGACTCTTCTATCACGGTCAAGGTGGCGAAAGGAACGTTTCCGCTCTTTTGGTTTTTGGTCAAGTCGGGAGAGATCGTTTCCCAGGTGTCGCCTCGATCCAAGCTTCTGTACACATATTGTGATCCCATATAAAACACATCCTGATTGTGTTTGCTAAGAATCGCAGGAGTTCTCCAGTTCCATCGGTTGGGCGCACGACCGATATCATGCATGGGGGTGACGGATTTTCGGTCGCCTGTTTTTGTGTTGATCCTGAAGTAGTTTCCAAACTGAAATCCTGTGTAGATGATATCGTTGGTTCGGGTATCCACTGCCACCACCATGCCATCGCCGCCCATGAGTGAGGTCCAGGGTTCTTCTGGCTTGCCGGTTGACTTGCCAAACCAAACGCCATTATCCTGCATGCCGCCATAGACGTTGTATGGTTTGTTTTCGTCGACCATGACCGAATAAAACTGGCTAATCGTCAACTGGTCGTTGAGGTGGATCCAGCGTTCGCCGCCGCCATAGGAAATATAAAGACCTCCGTCCGTACCCAACATCAGGTGTTTGCTGTCCTTGGGATTGATCCACATGGATTGGTGGTCTGAATGCACGTCTCCGACCGTATCAGTGCGGGCATAGGTCTTTCCCCCATCCCTTGACACCAGTAGCGGTACACCCAAGACGAAGATCTCGTCGGGGTTTTGGGTGTTGGTTCTGACTTCTCCGAAATAATAGCCGTAAGTATTGTAAAGGCGCTCGATATTGGATTCGTTGACTTTTTTCCAGCTTTTCCCCGCATCTTCCGAGCGATAGACTTCAGCGCCTACGATCCCGGAATTGAACAGAGAAGCATTGGCATCTTGGCCACCGCCATGGTAAGTGGCGATTTGTGCGGGGGTGATTCTACCCAATCTCACCAATCGTTTTACCGATGCCGCATTGTATTTTGCCGCAAACCGGTTACTTCTCAGGAACTTGTCGAGCTTCTCATTTTCAAGGTTTTCAACATCCGCCGCTGTCATGGTCTTGAAGCTGTCCAAGGTAAGTTCGCCTTCTGCGGGTTTTTGTGCGGATCTTGGTTCACGGGTTTGCGGCTTTTGATAGTCGTGTAGGGCGTACACGATGTTGGGATTACTCAGGCTGAAATCAAATCCGATCCGGCCCACAAATTCATCCTGAGGGAATCCATCCACGGCTTTTTTCCATGTATTGCCTCCATCTTCAGAGCGCCAGATACTTGATCCTTTTCCATTTCCGATAAAATCATGGGATTGGCGAAAGCGCTCCCAAGATGCTGCCAAAATGATGTCTGGATTTCCCGGATGGTATTTGAGGTCAATCACTCCGGTATTCTCGTCAACATATAGGGTTTTTTTCCAGGTTTTTCCCCCGTCGGTGGTTTTATATAGTCCCCTTTCTTCGTTTTTCGAATAAAGTGCGCCCATGGAAGCCACCCATACCACATCGGGATTTGTCGGGTGAATCTGAATTTGGCCGATATGGTGGGAGTGCGGGAGCCCCATCCATTCCCAGGTTTTTCCAGCATCTGTTGATTTGTAGACTCCGGAGCCTGCATAGGTGGATCGACTGGAATTGTTTTCACCTGTACCCACCCAAATGATATTGTTGTTGGATTTGGAAATGGCCATGTCGCCGATACCCAGCGCACCCTGATGGTCAAAGATCGGGTCAAAGGTCTGCCCATTGTCCTCGGTCTTCCAGACACCCCCGGATGCGGCAGCGATGTAATAGGTTTTAAAATCCTCCGTCACCTCAATATCGACAATCCTCCCGCTCATATTCGTGGGCCCGATGTTTCGCGCCGGATAGTTCTTGAAGGGGGACTCTGCCAAAAGTGCTTCATGGCGGGTCACTGCCGCGCGCATATCTTTGGAAGATGTGGGTTTGATTTCTTGGGCTTGGGAAATGTGGCTCAAAAAGCCAATTCCGATGGCAAAAGCCAGCGAAAAAGATTGGTGTCTGATTTGATTCATAGAGCTTGGAATTGATTTTTGAATATAAGCAAACAGAAAAATATTTCGTCCCAAATAGGTATAAATTGAAAACATTCGGGATGGTCGGAGATTCTCGGTCCGCTTAGGCTACGGTTTGCAGAAAATGGCTTGGAATTGGACTTTTATATACCGCAATTTCTATATTTGCTTGACCTGCAAAGCTCCTTCCATGAAAAAGTACCTCAAATACACCAAGAACTTTTACTTCGTGTTCACGTTCGCCTTTGTGATTTGGATGGTTTTCATTGATTCCAACGATATCCTGACGCAGTTTAAGCTCCGCTCCAAGTTGAACGAATTGGAAAAACAAAAGGAGTTTTACCTTGAGCGGAAAGCGAAGATCCAGGCTGAGCGGGAGGAACTGATGAGCAACATGGAGTTGCTGGAAAAATTCGCACGGGAGCGGTATTTGATGAAAAAGGAGTCAGAGGATTTATATGTCGTGGTGGAGCAGTAAGTTTTTCTTTTTGGTTGTTGTCGGAGTCTTGTGCTTTGGGATTCAGGATGCAATTGCCCAACGGGAAATTCCTGAGGAAGGAAAAATACCTTTGAAGGATCGTATGTTCTTTGGCGGCAATTTCGCTGTACAGTTTGGTACGATCACTTTTGTGGACATTTCGCCTTTGGCAGGTGCGATGATCACCAACAAGTTTTCTGCAGGCGCAGGGATTACCTATCAGTACTTTCGTGACAGTCGATTTATTGGCGGCGAAAACAATATCTACGGAGGAAGGGTTTTTGGAAGGTATAACGTGCTTCCAAGCATATTCCTGCACGGGGAATACGAAAACCTAAACCTGGATTTGTACAATCAGATTTCAGAGACGTTTCAAAGATCCTGGGTGCCGGGATTGTTCGTGGGAGGGGGGTATTTTGCACCGTTTGGGGGCAGAGGTGGAGCCAATTTCACCTTTTTGTACAACCTCATGTTTGACAATCAACGTTCACCCTACAACCAACCCTATGTCATTCGGGTCGGTTTTATGCTTTAATCATCCCAAACCATTCCGCCATGGAATCTTTAATCAATAAACTTAGCCGCTCCCACCGGGATTGTCCGAGTTGCCCTTCGCCAAAGGTGATACATTCATTTTTTGAGAATGTACTTGGGTTACTTTTTCCAGATTTTGCTACGGAGTCCTTGAAAGAGCCCGTGCAGGTAGCGGAGAAAATCGAAGAGCTAAAGCACAAGCTATCCCAAATCCTGATTCTCAACAGACACCTTCACAAGGGTGAGGGTCCGGAGATTGCGGATGCTTTTTTTCAGAAACTCGAAACGGTGTATGATTTGTTACAAAAAGATGTTCAAGCTTTATTTGAAGGAGATCCGGCTGCAAAATCAATAACCGAAGTCATACGCTGTTATCCGGGCTTTTATGCCGTTGCGGCGTATAGGATTGCCAATCTGCTCCACCGGCTTGGAGTCGGTTTGATCCCGAGAATGATCACCGAGTTTTCCCATAGTAAAACGGGTGTGGATATCCACCCTGCGGCCATGATTGGGGAAAGATTTTGCATTGACCACGGTACGGGTATCGTCATCGGGGAAACCACCGAAATCGGCAACCATGTCAAAATATACCAGGGCGTGACTTTGGGCGCGCTCAGCGTGGACAAAGAGGATGCTGACAAGAAACGCCACCCAACGATTGAAGATAATGTGGTGATTTATGCCGGTGCTACTATACTTGGGGGTGAGACAGTGATCGGCAGGAATTCTGTCATTGGCGGAAATGTCTGGATTACCAAGTCAGTCCCCGCCTACAGCAAGATTTATTACCAAGCCAAGATGTACAACCCGGTTTCTTCGGAAACAGAAACCTATATCATCAAGAACGAAGGATGAAACTAGTCTCATTGATAGGCAACACCCCATTGGTAGAGATCCAGCGAATCCACCAAAACCCAAACGTCCGGATTTTTTGCAAACTCGAAGGACAGAATCCCGGTGGCAGTGTCAAGGACCGCGCTGCCTACAACATGATCAAATGTGCCCTGGAAAGGGGAGAGATCGAACCCGGTGATAGGCTTGTAGAAGCAACGAGCGGAAATACCGGTATTGCCTTGGCCATGGTTGCCAGCATTTTGGGACTCAAAATGACTTTGATCATGCCTGATAATTCTACCCGCGAAAGGGTTCTTTCCATGGAAGCCTATGGAGCCGAGGTAATCCTCACTCCTGCGGAAAGGACCATAGAATATTCGAGGGAATTGGCTGAAAAAATGGCTGCGGAAGAGGGGTATTTCATCCTTAACCAATTTTCCAATCCTGACAATTACATGGCCCACTACCACAGCACAGGCCCGGAGATTTGGAAAGATACAAACGAAAAGGTTACGCATTTCGTGTCCGCGATGGGGACTACCGGCACCATCATGGGTGTATCCAAGTACCTCAAAGAGAAAAATCCCGAGATCCAAATCGTGGGCACACAGCCCACGGACGGTTCGCAAATCCCCGGCATCAGAAGGTGGTCGCCTGAGTTTTTACCTAAAATATTTGATCCAAGCCGCGTAGACCGGATCATCGATGTGAGTCAGCAAGATGCCACTTTGATGACACGGAGAATGGCCAAAGAGGAAGGTGTTTTGGCTGGTATGAGCAGTGGAGGAGCTTTGTACGCAGGGTTACGGCTCGCTGAAGAGCTGAAGCATGGCCTGATTGTCTGTATTACTTGTGACCGTGGAGATCGGTACCTGAGTTCCGATCTTTTTGGATAAAAAGAAAGCCCTGGCGTGTGCCAGGGCTTTTTTTCTTATACTTTGTTTGGTTCCGGATGAACCCAGGGTCCTCGGTAAGGTCTCCTAAGTTTGGCTGTCGCCTCGGGATCGTTGACCACAGTCATGGTTTTGGGATCGTAGCGTAGCGGGCGACCGCCGAGTTCCATGGAGATATTGGCAAGGATGCAAGAGGCAGTTGAAATATGCCCTTCTTCCACGTCGGCGATTGGTAGTGTGTCCTTATCGATGGATTCCAGCCAGTTTTTCATATGAAGGCGAGTCGCGGGAGCGGCATTGAGTTCGATCCGATCCTCAGTCAAGTCCTCGGGGTATTGCTCCCGCTCATATACACAGTCAAAGTGGATTTTTTCCTCCTTTTTGTCATATGGAAAATAGTCTGCCTGCAACGTACTTCCCGCCAACATGCCGTTTTCCCCATAAATCTTGAATGACCATGGATATTCCGGGTCTGCGGGATTGCCCCAGGTGCGGTGCTGCCATACTACGTTCAGTTCGGGAAATTCAAAAACGGCTGTTTGGGTATCTGCTATGTTGGATTTTCCTTCTTTTTGTACAAATATTCCCCCCGTTGAGGTAATCTGGGATGGCCAGCCGAGTTTGAGCATCCATCTCACCGTGTCTAGCATGTGTACGCACATGTCTCCGGTGATACCATTGCCATATTCCATAAAGGTTCTCCACCAGCGGATATGGGGAAGCCCATCGTAGGGACGCAGCGGAGCTGGTCCTGTCCAAAGCTCGTAGTTCAAAAAATCAGGAACAGGTTCCACCGGCGGGTTTCCGTTGGCGCGCATGTGGAAATAGCAGCAGACTTCAGCATGGCTGATTTTACCGAGCTTCCCGGTATCGATGATCTGCTTTTTGGCTTCAATCAGGTGGGGAGTGCTCTTTCGTTGGGTGCCGATCTGGCACTTGCGGTTGTATTTTCTGGCTGCGGCCACGATGGCCTCTCCCTCTATCACATCCACGGAAATGGGTTTTTGCAGATACACATGGGCGCCGGATTTCAAGGCCTCGATCGCTTGTAATGCATGCCAGTGATCCGGGGAACCGATCAGCACAAGGTCACATTTGTGTTTTTTAAGTAGTGCACGGTAATCTTCAAAAAGCTCTGGCACCTTTTTGGATTTTTGGCGCTGCGAGACAAGTTCTCCCGCGGCTGTGAGTAGGTTTTTATCCACATCGCAAAGGGCCACTACTTCCACATTAGCTACCTGAATGAGGCGGAACAGGTCAGACTTGCCGTACCAGCCAGTGCCGATCAAGGCAACTTTGAGGGGTTTTTCGTTTTGGATGAAGTTCATGCCCGTCATGCCCATAGAGGCAAGGGCCAAAAGCGCAGTGCTGCCTTTGAGAAACTGTCGGCGATTGACTGGATTTTCGGTCATAGGTTATTGGGAAATAGGTTTTTGAAAATTGATGTCTTTTCCAAGTTACAAAAAGGTGGAAACCAATCAAAAATGATTTGATGGGTGGTCAAACACTCAGGTCGGGACAATGAGTATGCTTGGGGGGTATGGGAATTTTTTAAAAATTGACGGAAAACAATAGCAGGGCCTTGGCTATTTGTCTGCCTGCTTTCTCACGCTGAAAACTGTTTTATCCATTCTTGGAGGATTCTGAGGGTCAAATCCATAGGCGATGGAATTCAGAAACATGGCAATTTCAATTAATTCGGAAGTGGATTTTCCCCGGTATTCCATGCCATAATTGACTTGGTCTTTCGCTTGCCCTGCCCTGAACGCATTTCTGTCAAGTTTGAATTCCATTTCCACCCTGTCATTTTTCCTAAAAATACCCCAATTACCCAAAAGACTGAAAATCAAGGCCCAATTTTTCACCCAATGCGGTCAAGTCTTCCGCCACAGGCTTTAGAAGTGGGATTCCGTTTTCCTTGCGTTCGGTTTCCAGTTCTCTTTCCGGATCACCTGGGATCAAGACTTTCTTGTTTCCTTCTGTGGGAGCAGCTGCGCGGAATCGTGTGATCCAATTGTCCATATGGGCTTTGAACTCATCGGCCGGCCTAAAAGCATCCACCCGCATCGCGCCGAAGAAATGCCCGATTCCTTCGCCCACCAAATTTGGCAATGGATCCAAAAATGCGACGAAAGGTGGCACCCATGGACCATAGTTGGCCCCTGAAAGTACTGCTGAAAGTATATCTACGATGGCCCCAAGCGCATAGCCTTTGTGGGAACCGTGTTCGCGGTCACCGCCAAGCGGCAGTAGCGCGCCGCCTTTTTTTACGCCGTTGGAATCGGAAGTCGGATTGCCGTCCTTGTCCTGCACCCAGCCAAGCGGCGCGTCGAGGTTTTTGCGTTGTAGGATTTCAAGTTTCCCATTGGCTGCCGTGGTGGTGGCCATGTCGGCTACAAAGGGGGGCTGGTTTTTGGCGGGAATCGCTACCGCTATGGGATTGGTGCCCAATAATCGCTCTTTGGAAAAAGTCGGACTCACCAAAGGACTCGCATTTGTCAATGAAATCCCAATCATATCATGGTCGAGTGCCATCATGGCATGGTAGCCCGCGATGCCGAAATGGTTGGAGTTTTTAACCGAAACCCATCCAGTACCCACATTTTTTGCCTTGTCTATGGCTACCTGCATGGCCTTCGGTGCGACGACCAATCCTAGACCGCCATCACCGTCCACTACTGCCGTGCTGGGTGTTTCATGAACGATCCTGACATTTGGGACAGCATTGATTCTGCCTTTTTCCCAAAGCCTGACATATCCCGAAAGCCTCGCAACCCCGTGTGAATCCACACCGCGTAGATCAGCCGAAAGCAGCACTTCAGCTGCCAAACGGGCATCCGCAGGTGGACAGCCGATTTTTTCCAGGATCGATTGAGTATATGT
This sequence comes from Mariniradius sediminis, assembly GCF_021491425.1. NCBI lineage: Bacteria > Pseudomonadati > Bacteroidota > Cytophagia > Cytophagales > Cyclobacteriaceae > Mariniradius > Mariniradius sediminis. The sequence goes on from NZ_JAKEVZ010000015.1 coordinate 92,513, forward strand.
GAATAAGTGGTTGTAGGAATAGGTCATGCGATTCAATTCTTAAATACTATCGAGTCGAGACAGGGGCTAACGAATGCTTGCCCATCAATCGGGAAATCGCTCCTTCCTTCAAGGCGAAGCTGGAACAAATCAAGGTATCGACTGGGACAAACTTCAGGATGTATTCGATCAGGCACGAGGCCACCACGATCATATCCACACGCATCGGGATCATTCCTGGGATATTGAGTCTTTCTTCTTTGTTGAGCGTGAGCAGTTGTTGGGCAATGCGCTCAAATTCATCTCTTGGGAGCTGGAAGGTGGATTGTTCCCGCGACTTCGACTGGTGTAGAGACGCGTAATAGATATCAGTGAGTGTATCAAAAGTTCCTGAAGCGCCGACCAAACCAGTCGGTCTGTAGTAGTGGATTGCTTCAACCAATGGCACAAGCTTTTCTTCCAAATAGGTAGTGAGGTTCTCTACTTCCTCCCCCAAAATAGGATCGTGGTAATGGAACAAATCCAACATCCTTTGGCCGCCGATTTCGAAACTCTGTTTCCAAAGCGCTTCCTGCGAATTGCCGATAATAAACTCGACCGAACCGCCGCCTATGTCCATCATCAAGGCAATCTGACCATTCAATGATCCACTCAGGCGAATCCCTTCATAGATCATTTGAGCCTCCTGGATACCGTCGATCACTTGGACATCGATTCCAAATCGATCTTTGATCTCCGTGACAAATTCTGCCCCATTGTCGGCATTTCTCACGCCGGAGGTCGCAAAAGCAAAAACCTCAGTAATGGATTCGCCATCAATGAGGTTCTTGAAATGTTGCAAGGTATGAAGGGCCCTTTTTCGGGCATCAGGATGGATCGTGTTACGGCTAATGCCTCCCTGCCCGATTTTGACTGGGATTTTTTCCTTGAAGATTGTGTGAAAATGGTCGTCGAACAACTCAACCAATACGAGGTGAAAGGTATTGGTGCCCATGTCGATGATAGCTGCCTTTTTAGTAATCATGGAGGCTCAAAATTTCGATGGGCGAATATAGAAAGTTTATTCTAATTCCCTTATCAAGAATTTTTTGCAAAAAAAGCCCTTTCTCCTAGCCCCGAAAAAAATTTTCCCGCATGGGCATGCATCCTTATATTTGGCTTTTCCAAAATAACTTTAGACCCTATGGACAGCAATATCAGAGGCCTGTATACCCTTCCCGGCAACGTGGAGAAATTGGAACTTTTGAAGAAGAAAAATGAGGAGGCCCTTGTAGGCGGTGGTGAGAAAAGAATTGCCGCCCAGCACCAGAAAGGCAAACTTACGGCCAGGGAGCGTATCCACCTATTGCTGGACGAAGGGACCTTTCAGGAAATTGACAAGTTTGTGATGCACCGGGCGAAGGACTTTGGGTTGGACAAGGAGCACTATTTGGGAGATGGGGTTGTGACCGGATATGGCGAGATCAATGGCAGATTGGTTTACGTCTATTCCCAAGACTTCACCGTATTTGGTGGCTCGCTCTCCGAGACCCATGCGGAAAAAATCTGCAAAATCATGGATATGGCCATGAAAAACGGCGCACCCGTGATTGGCTTGAATGATTCCGGCGGAGCCAGGATACAGGAAGGAGTAGTCTCTTTGGGAGGCTATGCGGATATCTTTTATCGAAATACGCTGGCATCGGGCGTTATTCCTCAAATTTCGGCCATTATGGGGCCATGCGCCGGAGGGGCAGTCTACTCGCCTGCAATCACGGACTTCATCCTGATGGTGGAGAATACATCCTACATGTTTGTGACTGGACCCAACGTGGTGAAAACGGTCACCCAGGAAACCGTAACGGCGGAGGAATTGGGCGGGGCAAGTACCCATAGTACCAAAAGCGGCGTGACGCATTTTGCCTGCGCCAATGAACTCGACTGCATCCAACATATCAAAAAGCTGCTCAGTTATATCCCACAAAATTGCGAGGACGAGGCCCCAGTTTATCAATATGATTTGAAAGAGGATGAATCAAGGTCTGTTTTGGACAAAATAGTCCCTGACAATCCCAACCATCCCTATGATATCAGGGAAGTGATCGAAGGGATTACGGATGAAAATTCCTTTTTGGAAGTGCACAAAAACTATGCGGACAATATCGTAGTGGGTTTTGCTCGATTGGCTGGCAGAAGCATAGGCATCGTAGGTAACCAACCACAATCCCTGGCGGGCGTATTGGATAATCACGCTTCCGTCAAGGCTGCGAGATTTGTGCGGTTTTGCGATTCATTCAATGTGCCGCTACTGGTTTTGGTCGATGTGCCCGGGTTCCTGCCCGGTACTGATCAAGAGTGGAACGGCATCATCACCAATGGAGCGAAACTGCTGTATGCGTTTTCCGAAGCGACGGTTCCTCGCATCACCGTGATTACACGGAAAGCCTACGGCGGCGCCTACGATGTGATGAATTCCAAGCATATCGGCGCCGATCTCAACTTTGCTTGGCCTACGGCTGAGATTGCTGTGATGGGCGCAAAGGGTGCCGCTGAAATCATTTTCAAAAAAGAAATCGCCGAAGCGGAGAATCCGGAAACCAAGCTCCAGGAGAAAATCGACGAGTACACCGCAAAATTTGCCAATCCCTACCGTGCTGCCCACCGCGGCTTCATCGACGAAGTGATCATTCCTTCCGAAACCCGCGAAAAACTCATCCGGGGTTTCAAAATGCTCGAAAACAAAGTGGACAAGCTGCCAAGGAAGAAGCATGGAAATATACCTTTGTAGAAGTAATTTAGTTATTAGATAATTAAGTTATTGGTTCGTTTTGTGGAGGGGACATCTTTAAGTAGCAAACTTGAATTTATGGAGAAGTATATGAAATGAAGGTGGTTTCATTTGAAGATTTGGAAGTATGGAAGAAATCCAGAGAGGTTAGGCTTTTCGTGTGGAAGATTTGTAAAAAACTCCCAGCTGAGGAAAAATTTGGCCTTATGAGCCAGATGAAGAGATCAAGTAGATCAATAACAAACAATCTTGCTGAAGGCTACGGTAGATATTTTTATCAGGAGAATATCCAGTTTTGCAGAATCGCAAGGGGTTCCCTTCAGGAAACTCTCGACCACATGATAATTTCGTCAGACGAGGGGTTAATCGATCCAGAGGAGCTCAAAGCGTTTCGATTATTGCACGACGAATGCCTGAGGCTGTTGAATGGATACATTTTCTATTTGAATAAGGTAAAAAATGGAGCATCTTAAGCCAAAAAAGGCGGGCAATAACTCAATAACTCAATAACTCAATAACTCAATAACTCAATAACTATTCCTAAATGCAACCCTCCCCCACCCAATTCCTCTACACCTACCTCAACAACGCCTCGCCAACCGGCTTTGAGGCATCAGGCCAGCAGATTTGGCTGGAGTACGTGAAACCTTTCGTGGATACCTACTTTACGGACAATTATGGCACAGCTGTGGGCGTGGTCAATCCGGGACATCCTTTCAAGGTTGTTATCGAGGCCCATGCAGACGAGATATCCTGGTTTGTCAACTACATCAATGCTGACGGCTATATATACGTGCGCAGAAACGGCGGCTCGGACCACATGATAGCGCCCTCCATGCGCGTCAATATCCATACCGACAAGGGGATTGTACCTGGAGTTTTTGGTTGGCCTGCGATCCATGTTAGAAAAGAGGGGAAAGAAGAATCCCCGACCCTCGACAACATTTTCATTGACGTGGGAGCCCGCAACAAGGCCGAAGTGGAGGCAATGGGGATACACGTCGGCTGTGTGATCACATTCAAGGATGAGTTACAGGAACTCAACGGGAAATTTCTATCAGGACGTGCGCTTGACAATAGAATCGGAGGCTATATGATTGCGCAGGTTGCCCGGAAAATCAAAGAAAACAACGTCAAGCTTCCTTTCGGCCTTTATGTGGTCAACGCGGTGCAGGAGGAAATCGGGCTGAGGGGGGCAGAAATGATTGCGGCACGGATCAAGCCCAACGTAGCGATTATCACCGATGTGTGCCATGACACCACCGCCCCGCTTTACAGCAAAATCAGTAGCGGGGAGCAAATAGCAGGGAATGGACCTGTGTTGACATACGGCGCGGCGGTGCACAAGAAATTGTTGGATTTGATCATTGAAACAGCCAAAAAGAACAATGTTCCCTTCCAGCGGGCAGCAGCTTCGAGAAGTACGGGGACTGATACGGATGCCTTCGCCTATTCGAATGAAGGCGTGCCGGCAGCGTTGATTTCATTGCCGCTGAAGTACATGCACACTACTGTAGAAACTGCCAGCAAGACCGATATCGACAATGTGATCGAACTGATGTACCGGTTCTTGGTTGAGTTTGATCCAGGTTTTGATTTCCGATATATAAGTTAATGGTATTGGTTGATAAAATTATCAGATCGAAGTCAAAGTCATCTTCTGAATCGGTTGAACATCTTCTCAATAACCAATCAACCAAATAACTCCCCACTAAGTGCCCCAATTTATTGATCAACTCCAGCGGACCATTGCCATGTCTGGTCCGCCACATCGTATCATTTCATTGGTACCATCACAGACAGAGTTATTGGTGGATTTGGGTTTAAGGGACAAACTCGTGGGTGTCACCAAGTTTTGCGTACATCCCGAAGGTTTGAAAAAGGAGAAGGTGGTCATTGGTGGAACAAAAAACTTTCATTTTGATAAGATTGACGCACTTCGGCCGGATTTGATCATTGCCAACAAAGAAGAAAATTACAAAGAGGGCATAGAAAAACTCGCGGGAAAATATCCGGTTTGGATCAGTGACATCAATAACTTGGAGGATGCCTATCAAATGTTCTTGAGTTTGGGCGAAATGACGGGTTCGATTCCAATAGCCAGCCAAATCGTGGCTGATATCAGAAAAGGTTTGGATAAGGATTTCCATTTCAAAGGCACAGCCGTCTACCTCATTTGGAACGAACCATTGATTGCCGTCGGTTCCGATACGTTTATCGACTCTATGCTGGAAAAGGCTGGATTCAAAAATATTATTCAACAACGCAGGTATCCTGAAATCAGAAAGGAGGATTTGCTCCGGCTTAATCCTGATTACCTCTTGTTGAGCTCAGAACCATTTCCATTTAGGGAGAAGCATTTGACCGTATTCAGGGATTTTTTACCCAAATCCAGCATCAGAATCGTCGACGGCGAAATGTTCTCTTGGTATGGAAGCCGTTTGCTGAGATCTGCAAAATATTTCGAAACTTTTTGAAGAAGGATCGACAGGCCAAAGTCCCGTTCATAAAATTATCAATCATTGTCCAAGACTTTTTTAAAATTTTCAATTAACTTTTGAAGCTCAATCATACGTGCACAACCCAAAATCAATGAAACAGAATCGAAGGAACTTCCTCAAAAAGCTTGGCGCTACTGGGGCAGTGGCTGCATTGGGCGACATGGCTTTTTGTCAGGAATCATTAGCCCAACAGACTTTGGCAAGGAGTGAAGGCTCTTCAGAAAATGACCAACCTATTCGATTGGCATTAATCGGTGCCGGTATTATGGGGACAGAGGATACCAATTCAGCCCTTCGTCATGCAAATGTCCAGTTGGTCGCAGTGTGTGACTTGTATTCTGGCAGACTCGAATCTGCCAAAAAACGTTGGGGTGATCACCTTTTTACCACCAAGGACCATATCGATCTACTCAAAAGGAAGGATATCGATGCCGTCATCATCGCTACTCCGGACCATTGGCACAAGCAAATCAGCATCGATGCCTTAAATGCCGGCAAGCACGTGTATTGCGAAAAGCCCATGGTCCATTCCGTAAGGGAAGGTATGGAGGTGGTCAATGCTTGGAAAAAATCCGGCAAGGTGATGGTCGTGGGAAGCCAAGGAGTTTCATCATTGGGAAATGAAAAAGCCAAGCAATTGCTTGCCGACGGAGCTATTGGGGATCTGGTATATGCTGAGGGCTTTTGGGCGAGGATGTCACCCGAAGGTGCCTGGCAATACAATATCCCAACCGACGGAAACGAACAAACCGTGGACTGGAAGCGCTATATTTCCAATACAAACAATCGCGGTTGGGACCCGATGCGGTTTTTCCGTTGGAGAAATTATTTGGATTATGGCACGGGCATGTCCGGTGACTTATTTGTCCATTTGTTTTCCAGCCTTCATTTTATCACAAATTCCATGGGGCCAAACAAAATCTCCGCGATGGGTGGATTGAGATATTGGAAGGATGGGAGAGAGGTTCCGGATGTATTATTGGGTACGTTTGATTATCCCGAAAGCAAAGAGCACAAAGGATTTAATCTTTCCCTTCGTTGCAATTTTGTTGACGGCACCAGTGGTACAACCTATTTGAGAATTGTTGGTACAAAAGGTTCTATGGATGTCAAGTGGGAGGAAGTCGTTGTCAAAATGAACCAGACTGTTGCAAGTGACGATCCTTTTCTTCAGGAACAGGCCCGCCTTCGCGGAGACACAGAGTCCAGAGCTAAAATCCTTCCGCCGAAGGAGTTGGTATATTCAGCGGAGCGTTCATGGAAAGGAGCGCACTATGACCATTTCGGTAATTGGTTCCAGGCGATTAGGACTGGGGGCACGGTAGCCGAAGACCCTGTTTTTGGTTTTAGGGCAGCTGCTCCTGCTTTGCTCTGCAATGACAGCTATTTCCAAAACAAGTTTATCAATTGGGATCCCATAAACATGAAATTGATTTGATATGAAAAACACAAGATTAATCTGGATTGCACTGATTGCCCTCGCGTGGTCCTGTAGCCCCAAGCCGGCGGAGGAAGCCACCGAAGAAGTCACTGAGGTAATTGTTCCCGACAATACGCTTACTGAGGATGAAAAATCCGCCGGATGGATGTTGTTGTTTGATGGCGTTAATACCGATGGCTGGAGGGCTTTCAACGGAGACTCGTTACCGTCAAATTGGACGGTTGAAAATGGTGCGCTAAAAGCGCTAGGGCATGACGGCGGAGACATCGGTGGAGATATTGTATTTGCACCACTTGAATTTGAACAGTTTGAATTGGAGTTTACTTGGAAAATAGCCCCCGGCGGCAATAGCGGTGTGTTCTACCATGTGGTGGAAGACCCCAAATACAAGGCTCCTTATGAGACTGGTCCCGAATACCAAGTGATCGATCAGTTGGGATTTGCGGATCCGTTGGAGGACTGGCAATCTTTAGCGGCAGACTATGCCATGTATACTCCCGATTTTGAAGGCGTAGTCAAGCCGGCTGGCGAGTGGAACCATTCTAGGATTGTTTTCTCGGAAACTGGAGCAAGCTATTGGCTAAACGGAAAGAAAACCGTAGAATTCACCCCATATTCTGAAGATTGGAACACCCGTAGGAATAGTGGAAAATGGGATGCATTTCCCGACTATGCAAAATCGAAGACGGGATTGATTGCTCTCCAAGACCATGGGAGTGAAGTTTGGTTCAAAAACATTAAAATTAGACAGTTATGAAAAATCGAGTTATAGTAATGTTTGGAATCTTGTCAGTCGCATTGGTGATGTCGTTCCAAGGTAAAAAAGAGATCACCCTTTTCAATGGCAAGAATTTGAAAGGTTGGAAAATCTATGGTACCGAGAAGTGGTATGTTCAGGATGGACTTTTGATCTCAGAAAGTGGCCCAGATAAAGGATATGGATACCTAGGTACCGAAAAGGACTACAAAGATTTTGAACTCACATTGGAGTTTAAACAAGAGGCTGACGGCAACAGCGGCGTTTTTATTCGATCCACAGTGGATGGGACCAAGGTTTCGGGATGGCAGGTTGAAGTTGCCCCGCCCAGCCATAGCACAGGTGGCATATATGAATCTTACGGCAGAGGTTGGTTGATTAAACCTGATTCCGAAAAGGACAAAGCCCTGAAATATGGTGATTGGAATGAGATGAAAATTATCGTGAAGGGAGACAGAGTTGTTTCATATCTAAATGGATTAGAGATGGTGGATTTTTCAGATGAAAAAATCGGAAAAGGTGAAGGAGGAATTTTGCTTCAAATTCATGATGGAGGAGGGATTAAAGTATATTGGAGGAACATTCGATTAAAGCCTCTCTAGGAAATAGAATGAAGATGATATGAAATCTCGCTTCGGCTATCGCTGTTGCGAGATTTTTTTTTGGTTGAGCATCAGGTTTTTCGCGGAGTTCAAATGTTTTTTTTAGCATGCGTCTTTGTGAATTAGAAAAAAGACTTTCAAATTTGCAATCCCAATCGACGGGAAAGCTGATTATTGCCGAGGATAAGAAAAAAAATAATTTTCCCTCTTGTCTGAATAAAAAAGGTTCTTACCTTTGCAGTCCTGTTCGAAAGGAAAAGGGATTTGGCGGATGAAAATCCACGATGCGTTACCCAAAATTGGGATTATCAACGCAAAAGTTCATTGAAGTGTTGAAGATGGAACGGGCCGTTTATTAAGGCGGTCCGGTAGGATAAAGATGGTACCGTGTTCCGCGCGATGCGGGGCACTGTGTACCGAGAGACAACATACTATGGAGAGTTTGATCCTGGCTCAGGATGAACGCTAGCGGCAGGCCTAATACATGCAAGTCGGGCGGCAAGCGGTGTAGCAATACACTGCCTAGAGCGGCGTACGGGTG